>VBPW01000112.1 GCA_005877305.1 Nitrososphaerota archaeon
CATTTACAGGTTTTGCTTTTTCCATTTTTATCTAAATTAATTAATTATAACATCCCTAAATATATTGACCGATTTTATATGAGATTTTTTTACCAGCGACTTCGTAAACCGTAATAGTGTTTGCCACTACCAGAATGTCTTTCTCGGTGTTCATGTCTTTCTCCGTGTTCATTTCTTCCTCCATATCTACGGCCTCCTCCATCATAACGACTTCCTCCTCCATATCTACGACCTACGCCACCAAATCCTCTTCTCTGACCAACTTCTCTTTTTAAAGTATCGGGGATTTTTACTTCAATTCCTAGTTCTTTGTTGAGGTCTGTCATCTGTACTTTTGTCTGTCCAGATATTGTTCTGAAATCTCCAATTGAAGAATAAGATACTAATGTAATTGCTCTTCCTTTACCGCCTGCTCTTGCAGTTCGTCCAATTCTGTGAAAGTAAACCAGGTTCTGGGTTGGAACATCGTAATTTATTACAAGTGCAACTTCTGGTACATCTATTCCTCTAGCAGCAACATCGGTTGCTACTAGAATGTCTGCTTTTCCTTTTCTGAACGTGTACATTGATTTATCACGTCTAAATTGTGACAAATCTCCTTGAATTGATACAACGTTAAAGTTTGCTTTGGTAAGTTCATGTGCAACTCGTCTTGTTCTATCTTTTGTAGAACAAAATACGATAGTCTGACCATTCTTGTTCTCTTTAATGAATTTCATTAAATAATCAGTTTTTTCGCGGTCTTTGATGATTAGGAATGCTTGATCTATTCCCTCTCCGCTCAAGTCATCAGCATCTATGAAGATCTGCTGTGGATGCCTCATGTATTTTTCTGCAAGTCTAAGAATTTCTGGCGGTATTGTGGCAGAAAAGAGTGAGGTTATTTTATGTTCAGGAACTAGATCTAAGATGAATTTAATGTCATCAATGAAACCCATATCAAGCATTGTATCAGCCTCATCAAGTACTACAAACTTGATATCATTCAGCTCAATTGAACCTCGTTTCAAATGATCAATAAGTCTACCTGGTGTTGCGACAACAATCTCTACACCTCTATCAAGATCATTGAATTGAACATTGATACTTTGTCCACCGTATATGGTAACATTTCTTATTCCTGTGTATTTAGCGAATTTGTTAATCTCGCCAGAAATTTGAACTGCAAGTTCCCTTGTTGGAGCTAGAATTAGTGCTTGTATGCCTCCTCTTGGAACAATATTTTGTAAAATTGGTAACGAAAATGCCGCCGTCTTACCTGTTCCAGTGTGTGCTTGGCCTATAACATCCTGACTTGAAAGAAGAACGGGTATTGCTGCTGCTTGTATTGGAAAAGGTTCCAGAAAATTCATATCCCTCAGTCCATCTAGTATGGATTTTTTTAATCCTAATTCTTCAAATTTTGTCAATTTCTTTCATCATCTTTCTTAAGCAATGACAGAGAAAGCTCATTGCTTATTCCGTCATTATTTTCGATGTATTAACTCATTTTTTGCCTCTATTAACCCTTTCCAATTTATTGAAAAAAATGTCATAATTTTTTAAATTTGTATAGTATTTGGGTGTCTGATGAATTATTTCGATCTAGTTTTTTGTAATTTTTTGAACTGATACATACTTAAATGACTTTTTTATTATGCTAAACTATGAGTAGTGATTTACGATTAAAAAAATTAAGAGGTTCTGGTGGCTACATCATGGCATCAGTTACAGATGAACAACAGAGAAAAGGAAACCTTGGTGGGCCAGATCTATTTTTGGCTCCAGTTGGCAGAATAGAGATAGATAAGATTTCAAAATATTTTTGCAATACCTGCGAAAAAGATTATGAAGGTAGCCCAAAGATTGATTATGAAACACCAAATGAGATGGTAGCAGATAACCTGATCCTTTTGGAAAAGGGGCAATATGTTTGTACTATGTGTGGTTCTGTACTTGCAGAGTATAGAAACTTTAGTCAAAATTTAGTTGAATCTTCCACTCCAAGCTATACACCACAACAACAAGCAAGTTACCAATCAGCGCTTGCTTCATCAGGAGTTACTACTTTTAATTCCATAGCTGGAATAGATGTTTATGATTCTGAAGCACGAAGAGTTGGTGTTGTAAAAGAAGTCGGAATTCAGACAGGGCAAGCCGGAGTGGTTCTTATAGTTACAAAAAACGATGGAAGAGATGTAGCAATAAAATGGGATGAAATAAAAAAAATTAGTGAAATTGTTTTATTAAGTAGTGCAGAGGCCAGCGCTAAATGTACAGGGTGTGGTTATGTGAACAACCCTGACTCAAAATTTTGTGAAAGTTGTGGTAAAAAAATAAAATAGAATGTGCTATGTTAAGCAAGATTTATCTAACTAAGTCAAAGGACAAAATGTGATTGAAAAAACATTCTGGCGGTAAATCAATCGTAAAGGACATAATAATAGTTGCAATAGGTATTGCCATAATATGGATTGGTTTACGCGTTGCATTTGGAACAGAAAATCCATTTTATGTAGTTTCAAGTGGAAGTATGGTACCCAACCTGAATGTTTTTGATGTCATTATTGTACAAGGTAATGCCTCATTCGATCATCTCAAAGTAGGTGACATCATAGTTTTCAATAGACCCGATGGTCATGACAGAGTTATAGTACACAGAGTAGCTGAGATTCTAAATAATAATCCTCTTGTTATTAGAACAAAAGGAGATGCTAATCCAGGTTCAATCCCAGGGACAGATTTCCCAATAACCAAACAAGATTACATTGGCAAGGTAGAATATGTAATACCACAGATAGGATATGTTACCAGAATACTTAGTCCTCCCATAAATTATGTCATAATTGCAGTAATCATTGGAATAATGCTTGTCAAACAATTTGGGAAAAAAAAAGATGAATCAGAAATCCTTTCAGATAAACCCGTTGTTGAAGAAAATCCTAGCAAACCAAATCCTATAACCTCAAATGATTCAGATAAAATCCCTGATGGCGAATACTCAGAAACCGCTATAGAAAATAAAGATTCAAAAGAACTAGAATCAAAAGATAATTAATTTTGT
Organism: Nitrososphaerota archaeon; assembly: GCA_005877305.1. Classification (GTDB taxonomy): domain Archaea; phylum Thermoproteota; class Nitrososphaeria; order Nitrososphaerales; family Nitrosopumilaceae; genus TA-20. The sequence continues at coordinate 3,044 of VBPW01000112.1, forward strand.
CAGAAACCGTTGGTAAAGAATTTAGTTGTGAGTTTTACTTATTTTGAATACTCGTTCAAAGTAATCTGCTTGTTCTGGTGTAAGATCAGCGGTATCTTCTTTTACACTAGCTAGATTCTTTGCAAGCTTTTTCTTATATTCAAGTTGCATTAGACGCGCAATGTTAATTCGTTGTGCTTGAGGAGAACCTGCTCCATGCATTGATTCTGTTAGATATCCAACTGCATTTCTGCCCATTGTCATGTTTTCGATTAATCTAAGAATCCTCATTCTG
>VBPW01000038.1 GCA_005877305.1 Nitrososphaerota archaeon
AATTATGAGCATTTTGCCCATTCTTCTAGTGGATGTCCTAGTTATTGGTGATTCGTGTTCGGAATGGCTCATATCAATATCCTGTGTGGTGTGGGGTCTTTACTTTGTATGGATAGTAGTACTTGCCACCCAATCTGAATGGATCATCCATGTTAGCTTCTTTACCCTTTGCAGAGTAGTAAATTAATTGAGCCAAAAAGATTACAAAACTTGCACCTAGAATCCATGCACCTACTGATGCAATCTGGTTTAGTTGTACCCATGAAGTGTATTCAGCTGGATAATCGTATATTCTTCTTGCCATGCCTTCTAGGCCAAGTATGTGTTGTGTGAAAAAGACTTGGACTGTTCCCCACATCATTAATATAAAATGAACACTTGCCCACTTTTCACTATACATTCGTCCAGTAAATAGCGGGAAGATGTAATACATCATGCCAACAAATCCAAATGCAATTGTACCAGTAAGGAACAAGTGCATATGACCAACTACCCAGTATGTTCCATGTGTGATAAAGTCAAGTGGCATTGCAGTGTTAAGAACGCCCCCTGCTCCTGCTGAGAAGAATAATGCAATTCCACCTACCATGAATTTCATTGGTGCATCAAATCTTATTCTGCCACCCCACATTGTTGCCAAGAAATTGAATACATGCATTCCAGACGCAGGCACAGCTGCAAGAGTTCCTATCATAAATACAGTCTTTGTTGTAAAGTCCATTCCCGTTGAAAACATGTGGTGACCCCAAGAAGCAAAACCAATTATTCCAAGCATTACAAATGCAAACACTCCAGAAGCTTGACTGAATAATGGCTTTCTTGAAAATCTAGGAATGATTTCATACATCATACCAATTGCTGGTAAAAGGAAGATGTAGACTTCAGGATGAAAAGTAAACCAGAATAGATGCAAGTATGCAATTGGATCACCACCCAATGACGGATTGAAAAATCCTGATACGCCTAGTCTGTCTGTGAGCATCATAACAAGTGATGCAGCAAATGTTGGCATGGCAACTAGTGTCATAAGAGAGACGATCAACATGGACCATGCAAACAACGGTATCCTTCTTAGTGGCAGATCAGGATGCTTACATTTCATAATTGTGACAACAAAATTAATTGAACTTAAAATTGAAGAAATTCCCAATATCTTAAGACCAAAGATCCACATGTCTGCAGCTGGACCTGGTGCTCTGATAACCGAATATGGTGCGTAAGCAACCCATGTTGTATCTGAAAATCCAAGCCATACAAGTGCACCACCTACTGGAACCATCCAGAATGCTACGGCGTTTAATTTTGGATACGCCATGTCTTTGTATCGCACCATTATTGGTACAAGATAATTTCCTATACCAGCAGCAAATGGAAGTGCAAACAGAAACAGCATCGTAGTGCCATGTACTGTGAATATCCTGTTAAATGTAACAGAGTCAGATATTAGAAAACCGCTTCCTGGGAAAAATAAGTGTGTTCTAATCATCAATGCAAGAACACCGGCCATGAATAGAAATGCAAGTGATGTTACAGTGTAGAGGTAACCTACGTCAGTGTGGTGTGTTGAAAACATTATCTGCCAGACTGGTCGTGGTTTTTGAAGTTCTAGTACCATAATTCTCCCTCTTTGTTTTCATAGTTTGGTAAAGCCAATAAAATGATTTTGCTCAAGACTTGTCATTCTCCACAACAAGTGATCCTCTCATGTTGTAATGTAATAATCCACAATATTCCCTGCACTGTATTGGATATGTTCCAACTTCATTTGGTGAAAACCAAGAATGATTTATGTGACCAGGAACTGCATCTTGAAACACAACCCAATCAGGAATGTTAAATGAATGCATTACATCTTTTGAGCCTATTTCAAATTTGTAAGCGTGATTCATTTTTAAGTGTAAGGTACTAATTTCTTTTGTTCCATCTGCATGTTCAAAGCTCCAGAACCATTGTTGGCCAGTAACTTTGATTGTCTCTGCATCTGCGGGCACATCTTCTAAAAGTTTTTCAATATTCCAAGAATCTACACCAACGTAAATTAAAATAGCTATTACGATTGCGACAAAAACCCACTCTGATGTATCGTGACCCATTTAATGACCCTCAGCACTATCTCCCAAAGTTGGATCTTCTAGTCTTTCCCATCTAGTTGGGGTTTTATTTTTGGGATGCGATTCTCTAAATCTCCAACATAACCAAATCATTGTTCCAGAAACTATGGCACCAACAACAAAGGCAGCTGTTGTCATTCTGAAAAATAGGTTCCAAACTTCAGCTCTTATATTGACATATTGTTTTTCTGAAACTTTTCCTTCTAAGCTAGCATTAGCAAAATGAATTTGTGGTACAAGGACAAGAGCAACTAAACAGACCATTGTTAGCACAATGAAATTCTTCATTTACTGAATTGACGTGGTTTTCATTTTCTATTTAAGGGTTTTGAAGATTTTCAGAGATCGAAGGAGATTTCTTTTATTATTTAATTCATTTCCATATTTTTTTCTTATCCAATTTAACTATATAAAATCCGATTATTTTTAATTATTTTTTGGTCTTTAGTAATATGTGTTAAGTTGCTTACACCTTTTATGATATCATAACTTCCGTTAGGAGTTTCAAAAAAAGGAAAAAGGGGAAGTTAGATGTTACTAGTCTATGCTACAGTTATTGTAGTTGATAGTGGTGGCGACAGTGCGTTTGGATTATCGATGCTCTGCCATACAAAGATTTGAGCAGTGTATGTGCCAGATGCACCTGGTGTCCACGACTGTGCTGGGTTCAAAGATTGACCGCCAGTTAACGTGCCTGTAATCCAGGATAGTGAGACTGTTACTCCGTTAGCATCCTGTATTTGCACTAGATATGCAAATTTCTGATCTCTGTCTTGGCCGTTAGTCAAATCTGCAGTTATCTGGATTTGCTGGTTGACCTTGACTGATGTTAATGCATTTCCAAACGAGTCAACGATTCTTGGGTTTGATGCCGGCGCTCTTTCAAGCGGTGGGACAACTGTTCCAATGAATGTTGTCGATGTCAATCTTAACTGATCAGCTGGTGTGTATGGAGCGGGCAGTGTTCTGTCCTTGTATTCGCCAGTGACTGTGTCACCTTCTGCTACGTGTAATCTGTTACCTGAAGACTGGAAGTTCGTTGTAAAGTACACTGTACCTTGGAAGATTCCAGTTGCTTGTCCTGTCTCTGTCATGGTAAGTTTGATACCACCAGAGTCAGAGTCAGACCACACGTTAGTGTCGAATTTGTCTACTGCCTTTGGATTAAGGTTCATGTCTGGATCTACTATTTGTAATACTCCTTGACCGTTAGCTGGATAGCTTGCTTCAAGCCACTTTGCTTCACCAATGTTCCATCTGATTAGAGCTGAGCCTGTAACTGTTTGGTCTCTTGTGAACTCAAACGATACTGATACACCGTCGTTGTCCTCAGCTGGCAAGAAGCCGTCTGTTGGACCAACACCGGATGGACCGGAGCCTGTTGGCTGTGTACCAGAACCATCAACACCTCCAGAATCTTTCAAGTTAGCTTTACCAGTTAAGATAACATAACCTGTAAAGATTCCAGTGTCAACACCACTCTCAGTCAGTTTGTATGTTGGTGAGATGGAGTTGCCTCTTGTTGATACTGTAACTTTATTCAAGCTTGTATCACCAATGGTGTCAATTAAGTTTGGATCAAAGTTGTGATCTGGTGCTACTACTGTGATGTAAACTCTGTCAGTCCATGTGTATACCTTCTGGTCTAATTCCACCGTTGCTCCAAAGTTGGAGGTGTAAATAGTCAGTTGAATATCCTGATTATTATTACCTACTGTCTTGGAACCTGCTGGACCCCAGTCAGTATATTCTAGGTGGATCTGTTCTCCTCGTTCCAGTAATGTTGAGCCCAATTGCTTGGGTATCTTGATTACTGATTGGAAGATTCCAGTATCCTTTCCTGTTTCTACAAAGGTTGAAGGTTTAGCATCAAATGCAGCTTGAGCTCCACCAAGTTGTCCCATGGTGTTCTTGAATGCATGTGAATCCCATTCAATGAGATCCAGTGATGCAGTCTCAGCTTGCTGCGAGTCTAGGTTCAAGTCTGGCTCAACAAGGGTTAGGATCATATCCGAACCGATGATGTAAACTGACTTGTCTGACTGTAAGACACCGTTTCTAAGATCAAATGTTGCTGAATCAGTCACTATCTGTTGATGACCGGATGCATCGTTGGTATCGTTATAGTAGACAGTGAGCACATCACCTTGTCTAACACAGTAGTTCTGTGTTGGATTTGGATGATTTACTGCATTGTGTGCAATATCCATTCTTGAGCTCTCTGTACTAAATCCGTTTGTACCATTAGTTGCTTTCCAGTTATTTGGAGATGCACAATCATTTGATTGTGGACCATCTGTCAATCTAATTGGCAAGTCAGCTTGGAAGATTCCTGCGTCTGGTGCAATCTCAGTCATTGGACCAAGATCTCTTGCGAGATTTGCATCAGCAGCTGTTGGGGCTGTAGGACTAGCTGGTGCTGTTTTGATAACACCAGGTACTACTGCAGTATTACCAGCAAATGCTAATAGCATTGAGGATCCTTGTCTGCTAACAGTTACCCATACTGGACCGTGATTTGCATTAGTACCTCTTGCGATGCCAACGGCGATATGATCAGTACCAGCCGCGGATGTATCAAAGTCCTTGTCATTGACTCGGATATGCACCAAAGTATCACCGTTTGACAAAGAGTTTGTCGATGCCAGTTTGGTTGGGTTTGGTGCAGCAAATACATCGCGGTGTAATGGAAATACGCCGTTTTGGCTTGTCTGGGTAGATGGCACGTTAAAGTCAGCCAGGTTTGTAGCAGATGTGCTCATAGAGCCAAATGGTACAGGATAGACAGTCTTGTCTAGTGTGATAGAACCTGTGTTACCTCTAACACCTGCGTTATCACTGATTTCTATTAGCTTTCCAGATTCATCTCTAAAGTCAACATAGTTGACTTTGATGTTTTGACCTACTGATGATATGATTGTTGATGGGTTTTGTGTATTGTCACAGAGCTGGTCTGGAATTTCAAAGGTACCTGTGAAGATGCCTGTTGATTTTCCGGTCTCCACTAGTGTGAAGCCAGTGTCTGATAGACCAAGGTTGAATCCGCCCGCTGTTATAGTTGGATTACCTGTGCCTGCAAAGCAACCTGTGTCTGCCCATCTAGCATTTTGTTGACCAAATTGAATATCTAGTAGACGTCCAAATGCCCTGCCGTCACTTAGTTTACCAAGACCTGCTACACCGACTGTTTCGGTAGCTGGATCTACGGTACTAAGTGTGGCTTTTGTTGGGTTTGCAACTACTGTGTATATATCGATAAGATCGTTATCAACGTTGAGGTCTTTATCATTTAGTGTGATTGTGACTGTATCTGCAATCTTGTATGTCTTGCTATCAAATGATACAACACCAGTGTGTGTTGGAACGTCTTGCTGTGCAGAGAGGGGCGTGAATTGTCCGTCAGAGCCCAAGTCCTGATAGCTTGCTTGTGGAGCACGAGCTTCCGCCTTTAGCATATCTGCAATTGCTACAAACTTGACTTCATGGTTAATTGTTCTAAGTGTGGCGTAGGTGGCAGGATTAAAGATGTTTAGCTGGTTGAGCATCAGGTATTCAGTTGTACCTGTGAAGGTACTTGTGCTGGCACCTGTCTCTTCAAGCTCCCAACGGTAAATACCGTTGTTTATTCTTTGATCATTTGTAAAACCGTCACCAATTAGACCAACTGAGAAGAAGTCTGCTGCAATTGGTTTTTGTGATGTATCCAAAATTGTACCACCGGCTCCGGAGGTAAAGTTGAACAACAGACCAATTGAAGATGTTTTTGGACCCGCATTATGGAAGAGGTTTACTGTAACCTTAGTACCGTTAGCAACATCAGATGACGTCTCGTTCAAGTTTACAAATCCTCGTAAACCTTGTGTCGAGTTTGCTAATGAAAGGAACTTAAAGTTAACACCGTCATTTACTAGGTGTCCACCTGCAGCAAGTATACCTGTTGCTGCTGGGTTAACCACCAGGTAGATTCCTACTTTGCTACCAAGTGAAGCGCCTGTTGCATTGGTATTTAGTGATCGAAGGTCATAGTTTATGAAATTATAACCTTTGAACTTTTCAGTGTCATTTCTTAGCGTGTCATGGATGGTACTTTGTAGATCAGACAATTTCTTGCCAGAATCAACAATCAAACCACCTGTCCTGAGTATCGTGAAGGTACTATTTGTGAAAAGTTTTGGATTTGGTCCAGCAATACCCCAGCCGGTTGGTGTTACCAAGTCAATATGTTGTACGCCAATTCCATCAGCCTGTAATACACTTGTTGTAAAGTTTTGGAATGTGCTCGTTGCAGCGAGTGTTTTACCAAGAATACCTCCTGATAATTTTGGCAGTGTTGTGGTGCTTCTAACAAAGACTGTTTGATCAGTTATACCAACATTTGCTAGTGATAACGGTGTACCAATTCTCATGGTTACGATACCGTTTGTACCACCAGTTTGTTGTGTTACATAGATATTTGGATTAAACAGATCAAGGTGTTCTGAGATCTTTGTGTTTCTGTTCGCATCCGAATCAACTAATGTTAATGGAATCTTTTGACCAGATTGCCATGTTCCATTGATTGCTGATACAGACAGGCTTGCAAATCCAAATGCACCGACTATACTATTGGAGACATCGTTGTATCTGATACTAGCTGATTGTCCTCTAATAGCTGGGTTGTTTTGTGTAATGATATCTGACTGGCTTGCACCGTCCCATGTTCCGAGGGTTCCCGTGTTTACACCACCTACCTCGATAAAGGTAATTGGACCAGAGTTAAATCCTATTGAATTGGTTCTAACTTGGTTACTGTTACCTGGACCAGCACCTGCTGCTGTAGATGTTAGAATTTGTTTACCGTTTGTGGCGTATAATGTTACAGGAGTTCCTTGGGTTGCTGGGTTTAGTGTGAACTTTCCGTTGTGGTTAAACATGAAAGTTGTCAGGTTACCGATAAGGTTCTGCATACCGGCTGTGCCGTCTGCATCCCTTGCACCGTTCCTGGTAAATGCTTCATAGTACAGAGTACTGTTTGTAGCATTTGATCCCCATGTCCAAGAGTCTTCTTCGGTTGGGTCGATGTTAAGCTGTGGATCATTAAGTGATATGAATACTTGAGAGTTTTGTGGATATCCTGCTGGTCTGTCCAATGAGCTTGATATGAGATTCGTTGGGATTCTATCAAAGGTTAGGTTAACGACTTGATCGCCACCTGCTTTGTTATAATCAACTGTTACA
>VBPW01000012.1 GCA_005877305.1 Nitrososphaerota archaeon
CCAAACACAAAATCTCTAATTGAGCTGGTTTCCTTCTGATGACTTTCTATATGTCTTGGTTCTGATATGCCCATAGCAATAACCTATGTTCCCCTGATTTATATGTCAAAATAAAAAGTCTATCAACAGAAGATAAAGACCTAAACGATTTATATCATAGTAAAAAAATAAGACAAGGAATGGCTGGTAAGAGGATAGTCCTAACTGCAGACCGTAGCCTAATGACTAATTATCGAGGTAATTTTCTTTATGGTTTTATTGCTTGTGGCCCTTACGAAGTTCTTCCTGAATGGGTCTTCGATAAAGTATTTTGTCCAAGTGTAGAAACCGATCCAGTCACTGGTGAAGCCAAAGTTGCCCAAGTCGGTTTACGAAGAGTAGAATCTGCTCTCCTACAGGGATACAATAGAGACGAAGTCTTTGTGGCTCAACCAGATCATCTTGCAAAATGTATAGGTCCAGACACAAAAGTAGTTGGAATTAATGTTATGGATCCTCTTGGTATGGCACCAGTTACCACAACAATGTCGCCAGAGAAACTTTCGTATGTTGCAATGAAATTCAAAAGAATGTGTGCTAGTATTATTCAGTTAAAGAAAAAATATAATTTTCATGTTGTTGTTGGTGGAAATGGTGCATGGGAACTTGCAAAAACCGATAGAATGAAAATTCATGGAATTGATACTGTTGTTGTAGGTGAAGCAGATGAGCTTGCACTTGATTTATTTCATGATTTAGAAAAAGGCGATGCTCCAGAATTAATGCATTGTTTTGTTAAAAATATTCAAAACATTCCGATTATCCAAGGTCCTACAGTAAATTCATTGATCGAGGCAATGCGTGGATGTGGACGAGGCTGTGACTTTTGTGATGTCAATAAGAGATCAAAAAAAGATTTACCCTTAGAAAGATTACAACATGAAGCAAAGATAAATCTTGATTATGGTTTTGATTCGATCTGGTTACATTCAGATGAAATGCTACTTTATGGCTGTGATAACCGAAACTTTCAACCAAACTATGATGCAATAATCGGATTGTGGAAGGGATTAAAATCACTTGGTGCAAGATTTGTTGGTACAACTCACATGACGTTTTCTGCGGTTTGCGCTGATCCAAAATTGTTATATGACATGTCAGAAATTAATGGAATGAGTAATGAAAAATGGCTTGCAACAAACTTGGGAATAGAAACTGTTGCACCAAGAATGGTAAAAAAACATCTTGGGGTGAAGACTAAACCTTTCTCTACAGATGAATGGGGTTGGATAGTAAGAGAAGGTGCCAAGGTCTTAAATCAGAATCATTGGTTCCCTGCGGCAACTCTCATAATAGGATGGCCAGATGAGACCCCTGACGAAACAAAATACACGATAGATCTAGTTGAGGATTTCAAACAAACACGAATGCGTGGTCTTGTTGCTCCTCTACTTTACCAGGACTTTAATGAAAAGAATTCTATGCACTTTGGTAACCTAAACGAAGCACAATTTACCTTATTTTGGAAATGTTGGGAACATAATTTGCGAGTCATAAATGATATCATACCAATAATCATTAGAAACAAATCATTTGGACCTCCAATGAAGGTACTCATGTATGGTATGATAAAGGCTGGAACTTGGGCAATTATGAGGTATTTGAGGGGCTTGTCTAAAGAACTATTCAATGGAAGGCTTCCAAACGAAATAATGGAACACTATTCTAGGAGCAGATCTGTTAATGCTCCTGCATATACTAAGTAAGATTTTTTTCTAATTCTTTTATTGCAGCATCAGCGATCGTATTTCTTTTTGGTGTGAGAACAACAAAATAATTTTTGTCTGTTCTTTCAGCAACTTCAACGGTTCTATATTTTTTTGAATTCATATCAAATTCTAACATTTTACCATCAAGCTTGCCTTTTGTATATATCATGAGATACATGGTTCCTGTTGTAGGATTAAGTGGAATGAGTGAGAATATGTAACCTTTGTAGGAATTTATCGGTAACATGTTTTTCATGGGAGGAGCTATTGTTGACATGTAAACAAAAATATCTTCTGGAGAATTAAATTCTTCAAACTCAAAATTCATTATGCATGTTTGTTGTGACAGTATAATAATAAGTTTAACTTATGAAAAGTTGACTTCGGGTTCTAGTATTTTGGCATGAATCTTAGCCCAGTCTTTGCAGAAACCACAATTATGGATATAATTGCAATTGCAAGTACTAGAGCTGCTATTGGGCCAAACTCTGGAACTATTTGTGTACCGATAATATCAATTTTAGTGTCACTAGCATGGAATGGAATACTAAGATCTCTTGTGTTAATATCTTTTGTTTCTGTAAACTGTACTGGTGCCCCATTTATCATGATAATAAATTTATCATCTGGTAATGTGCTTGGATTTATTTTTACTCCTGCTAGTTTTTCATCAGCAGTTAGATTAGCTTGTACTTTGGCATCCATCAATGTTCTTGGCAAATCTACTGTTATTGAACCATCTGATGTAGCAGCTATTGTTATCTCAAGTGCCAACTTGTCAGCGTAAATATCCATGCTTTTCACAGTACCTCCTTTGATGATGTATGGAACACTATAGGTTTGACCTCCAGCGTTAATCTGGAAGGAATCCTTTATCACAGGAATATTTGTAATAATTTGTCCATTGCCTCCGCTATAGTGGAAGGTAGCAGTTGCATTTTGATATCTTCCATATTGAGCTATAACAGTATAATTTCCTGCTTGTGTCCATAAAGGACCATTAGCTTTTATTGTATCAGAAAAACCCCCGCTAGAAGTAGGAATGAATTGACCAATTGAAATTAAGTTTTTTATCGAATTAAAAACTCTAATAGTAATTGCTGTTTCATTTTCTAATTGTCTCACTGCACCTTTTATGATTATAGTGTCACCCTGATTGTATGATTTTAGATCTGTTGTAACTATAATGGGAGGGGTTGTAGTTAAAGTTGAATTTTGAAGAAGCTTATATGCAGTGGTTACATTTGCGTTGGGATTAGTTGGACCTGTCTGCCTTTACTATAATTAGATCTAAAAAATGACAAAATTGATTGTTCTAGTATTTTGGCATGAATCTTAGCCCAGTCTTTGCAGAAACCACAATTATGGATATAATTGCAATTGCAAGTACTAGAGCTGCTATTGGGCCAAACTCTGGAACTATTTGTGTACCAATGATTTCAACATCCTGGTCTCCTTGCAAAAATTGTATTGTTAATGTTCTAAAGTTATTGCTTGTTTCTTCACCTTGTGGTTTTACTTCTGCTCCATCTATTAAGATGATAAATGCATCATCCTGCCCGTTACTAGTTTTAGCATCAATTAATGATCTTGGAATTAGAAGAGCAATTGATCCGTCACTAGTAGAATTTAAAGAGACAATTAAAGAAATACTTTGAGGATCTATAGTCATATATTTGGATCACAACTTGCTGCACCGCCTCCGGGAATAGTAAACTGGACTTTGCTTGATGTTCCCTGCTCGTTTCCATATTGGGCAAAAATTGTGTAAACTCCACCTTTAGTCCATAAAGGACTTGCGGTGTTTATCTTTGTTCCAAAATCGCCATTGTTGTCCAACATTAGTTGACTTATCTGAACAATATTGCCTGCAGGATCACTTACTCGTATGGTGACTTGTTGACCTGGGTAAGGATTTCTCACATGACCAGTTACCATAATGATGGAATTGTGATCATAGATTGGCTTGTCAGTAGACACAGTTACTGGAATAGGTATTGTTTCAGTAGGTCCTTGATTGGGTCCTCCTGACGACGGTAGCACTTGATATTGTGCAAAAGCTGGAACCACTCCCACAACAGCTATTGTGGCAAGAATAGCGATCAGCGCGTATTCTCTATGAGTACTCATCTTGTTTGCGGTTTAGTCGGTATCACTATTTATATATTTAAAAAAATGAAAAAAATTGATTGTTCTAGTATTTTGGCATGAATCTTAGCCCAGTCTTTGCAGAAACCACAATTATGGATATAATTGCAATTGCAAGTACTAGAGCTGCTATTGGGCCAAACTCTGGAATCGCTGGTGGTTGTCCAGGTATTTCGCCAGTAAGTTGAATCAGAACTGAATTCGTTCTACCTTGTTGCTCTCCTAGTTGGACATAAATTGTGTATGCGCCATTTTCTGTCCATACTGGGCTTGCAGTGTTTAACTTAGTGGTGTAGTCGCCGTTGGTATCAGGTGTTAGTTGTGCAATACTTACAACGTTTCCCGATGGGCTAGTTACTTTCAAGCCAACATCTGCACCTGGGTATGCATGATCCACATGACCACTTACTATTATAGTAGATTTGTGATCATACGTTGGTTTGTCCGTAGATACAGATATTGGCAGAATTGGTCCACTTGCAGCAAGGGGGTTGTAATTTGCCTTTGGATTACAATCTGGTGGACAGTCTGCAAAAGCTGGAACCACTCCCACAACAGCTATTGTGGCAAGAATAGCGATCAGCGCGTATTCTCTATGAGTACTCATCTTGTTTGCGATAAGGAGGAATGGGTATTTATGTATATTTAAAAAATGAAAAAATTGATTGTTCTAGTATTTTGGCATGAATCTTAGCCCAGTCTTTGCAGAAACCACAATTATGGATATAATTGCAATTGCAAGTACTAGAGCTGCTATTGGGCCAAACTCTGGAACTATTTGTGTACCAATGATTTCAATTTGTCCGGTTCCATCTGTGAAGGGAATGATTAGGGTTCTATCTGTGGTTGTTTTGGTCTCGGTAAAGTCAGCTTGTTGACCATCATTTACAACAACGAACTGATCATCTGTTTGTTCATTCATCTTTGCATCAATTAATGCTCTTGGTAGAGTTATGGTTAGTTGTCCATTTCCTGTTGTTTGTATTGACACGATCAGTGATTTAGACTGGATGTCAGCCTTGATTCCGAGCACTTTGCCATTTGTGATGCTATAAGATACTGAATAATCAGTGCCCTCTACTTTTATGGTGTTTCTAGATGGTGTTCCTCCCTTGGAACCAGTAAACTGAAGTGTTGTTTTGGCTGATCTATCTTTACTGCCAAACTGTACATCTACTTCATAAGTACCAGCAGCTTGCCACAAACCACCGCCTGCGGTAATCGTTGTGGAAAATGTTTTGTCAGTTCCAAGATCTATCTGAGAGATTGACACAACATTTCCAATTGGATTTCTAACTATAACTGAAACTGGTGTGCCAGAGATGTAATCTCTTGTTGTTCCTGATATGATGATTTTATCGCCATCGTTATACGATGTTTTGTCCGTTGTGACAGTAATTGGTACTGATGTTGTGGTCGTAGGATTTGTTGTACCTGCTATTGGATTCTGGTATGGGTTTTGTGTACCTGTAGAATTTGTACTTGTAGAATTGGCTGCAAAAACCGGAATAGTTCCAGTTGCAGCAACCAGAATTGCAAGTAATACAAATCCACTAAAAGGAGTACTCATCTTGTTTGGTGAATTATTTTTTCACTATTTAAGGTTGCGGAAAAAATTATTGACAAGAAACAGTAAATTTCAAATGCCACCAATTAGATATATATTAACCTCTCGGCAAAACGTTCGTAGTTTGTGGATTAATTGTACATTTACAGCTAATGTTCGAAGGAGTTCTTTAACATGATAACTAAAAAAGATCACATACTAGTTCCGGATCATATCTATGTTCCAAAACATGAGATAATGACAAAAAAAGAAGCTGAAGAAATACTTGAGAAATTTCATACAAAACCAACTGAAATGCCCCTAATTTACGTAAATGATCCTGCCATCAAAGGATTGGGAGTCAAACCAGGTGATATGATAAAGATAACAAGAAAAAGCGCAACTGCAGGTGAGAGTATCTATTATAGATACGTGGTGGAAGAGTAATGGCAAACATTTCAAACAAACGTTGGCCTATCATTCAGGATATACTAAAAAGAGAAGGAATAGCTCGCCAACACCTTAATTCATATGATGAGTTTTTGGAGAGAGGTCTTCAAAGTATCATTGATGAAGTAATGGTTCAATCACACACATAGCTCCTATGGAAGCAAGACTACGCAACGTTACATATGCCTCACCTGTAATGCTTGAGGCAAGTGTAGTGGAAGATGGAAAAATTCTTGAATCAAGGTTTGTCCACATTGGAGACATGCCAGTTATGGTAAGGTCAAACGCATGTCTTTTGCATAATCTCTCTGATCAAAAACTTGTAGAATATGGAGAGGATCCAAATGACCCCGGTGGATACTTTATCATAAATGGATCAGAGCGAGTGATTGTTGGACTTGAAGATCTTTCTTACAATAAAATTATAGTTGATAAAGAAACGATAGGAGGAAACACTGTTTTCAAAGCTAAAGTTTATTCATCAATTGTTGGTTATCGTGCAAAACTAGAACTCATAATGAAAAATGATGGATTGATTGTTGCAAAAATTCCTGGTTCTCCTGTTGATATACCTGTTGTTACTTTAATGCGAGCACTTGGACTTGGATCTGATAGAGAAATTGCAGCTTCAGTTTCACTCGTTGACGATATCCAAGATGAACTTGAAGCATCTTTTGAAAAATCAGGCGATGTACCAACTGCAAAAGATGCTATAGTATACATCAGTAAGAGAATTGCACCTGGAATGCTTGAAGAATTTCAGATAAAAAGGGCAGAGACTTTGCTTGACTGGGGACTTTTGCCACACCTTGGTAAACATCCTGACAATAGAAAAGAAAAAGCACAATTTCTTGGAGAAGCAGCGTGTAAATTAATTGAATTAAAACTAGGTTGGCTTACCCCTGATGACAAAGACCATTACGGAAATAAGGTCATAAAATTTGCAGGACAGATGCTCGCAGATCTATTCAGAACTGCATTTAGAAACTTGGTTCGAGATATGAAATATCAACTTGAGCGTTCTGGGCAGAAAAGAGGAATCAATGCAGTTGCTGCTGCGGTAAGACCAGGTATAGTTACTGACAAACTAAACAATGCAATTGCTACAGGAAACTGGGGAAGAGGTAGAGTTGGAGTAACACAGCTCCTAGACAGGACTAATTATCTTTCAACAATTAGTCACCTTAGAAGAATTCAATCTCCATTGAGTAGAAGTCAACCAAACTTTGAAGCAAGAGATTTACATTCAACGCATTTTGGTAGAATATGTCCAAGTGAAACACCAGAAGGATCAAACTGTGGGCTAGTCAAGAATCTTGCTCTTTCTGCGATAATATCAGTAAACGTTCCATCAGAAGATATTATTGAAAAACTCTACGATCTTGGTACTACATATGTTTCAGATGCAAAAGATGAACTAAAAAAAGAAGGAACAAGAGTCTTTGTAGATGGAAGATTAATTGGATATTATAAAGACGGACAAAAACTTGCAGATTCATTACGTGAACTTAGAAGAAACTTCAAAATTCATCCTCATATTGGTATATTTTTGTATCAATCTGACTTTGAAGGATCTACAAAGCGACTTTACGTAAACTGCAATGCAGGAAGAGTTCTGCGCCCTTTAATTGTAATAAAAGACAACAAGCCACTTTTAACACAAGAACTCATCGATAAGGTAAGTAAGAAATTCCTTTCTTGGAGTGATCTCTTACACATGGGAGTAATTGAATTAGTGGATGCAAATGAAGAAGAAAACTGTTACATTGCAATGGATGAAGAAAATGTAAAAAAGCATACTCACATGGAAATATTTCCATCTGCAATTCTTGGTGCGGGCGCATCTATAATACCATATCCTGAACATAATCAATCTCCACGAAATACATATGAATCAGCTATGGCAAAACAAAGTCTTGGGTTCTCAACTCCTTTGATGAACGCAAGTACCTATGTTCGCCAACATTTCATGTTGTATCCACAAACTCCAATTGTAACAACAAAGGCAATGGGACTTTTGGGACTAGAAGACAGACCTGCTGGCCAAAATTGCGTTGTTGCAGTATTACCATTTGACGGTTACAACATAGAAGATGCCATAGTTCTGAGCAGATCTTCAGTAGAAAGAGGATTGGGTAGAACTTTTTTTTATAGGATCTATGAAGCAGAGGCAAAACAATATCCTGGTGGCATGCGAGATAATTTTGAAATTCCAAACGCAGAGGCAAACATACGCGGTTTTCGTGGTGAAAAAGCTTACAGATTGTTAGAAGAAGACGGAGTAATTGCAACAGAATCAATGGTTCAAGGTGGTGATATTCTAATTGGAAAGACTAGTCCACCAAGATTCATGGAAGAATATAGGGAGTTTGAGGTAAAAGGCCCATATCGAAGAGACACATCAATTGGAGTAAGACCATCAGAGAATGGTGTTGTGGATACCGTTGTCATGACTCAATCACATGATGGTGGTAGAATGTATAAAATTCGAGTTAGAGATGTAAGAATTCCTGAAATTGGTGACAAATTTGCATCAAGACATGGTCAGAAAGGAGTAGTAGGTTTATTAGTAAACCATGAAGATTTGCCATATACATCTGATGGAGTTGTTCCAGACGTACTGATTAATCCACACGCATTCCCGTCTAGAATGACTGTTGGAATGTTTCTAGAATCAGTGACGGGAAAAGCTGCAGCATTTCGAGGTACAAAGATGGATGGCTCTGCATTTGTAGGAGAAAAGCTTGAAAGTGTCAAAGGAATTCTAGAATCTGCTGGTTTCAAATATTCAGGAAAAGAAGTAATGTATGATGGAAGAACAGGAAAAGCATTTCCTGCAGAAGTTTTCATTGGAGTTGTATATTATCAAAAACTTCACCACATGGTTGCAGATAAGATTCATGCCCGAGCAAGAGGACAAGTACAGATGTTAACTAAACAACCAACAGAAGGCCGTGCACGTGGAGGTGGTCTTCGATTTGGAGAAATGGAACGAGACTGTCTTATTGCATACGGTGCTTCTATGATGTTAAAGGACAGATTGCTTGATGAATCAGATAAAGCAGACATCTATATTTGCGAAAGATGTGGACTAGTATCATATTATGACATAAAACAAAGACGATTTGTTTGCCGAGTTTGTGGTGACAAAGCAAAGGTGACATCAATCTCAGTTGCTTATGCATTTAAGTTGTTATTGCAGGAAATGATGAGCTTAGATGTAGCTCCACGACTTTTGATAAAGGAGAAGGTATAATGGCGCTTGAAACAATAAAAATAATTGATGGAATCAAGTTTTCTGTTTGGTCACCTACAGAAATCAGAAAATATTCAGTTGCAGAAATTACTGCCCCAGAAACTTATGATGAAGACGGAATGTCCGTCCAAGGCGGGTTAATGGATGGAAGACTTGGAACATTAGAGCCAGGACAAAAATGTATCACATGTGGTAATACTGCAGCAAGGTGTCCAGGACATTTTGGTCACATCGAACTTGCCGAACCTGTACTACACATTGCATTTATTGATAACATATACAAGCTTCTTCTGACTACATGTAGATCTTGTGCTAGGCTGAAAATTCCGAAAGAAGACCTTGAAGAATACCATAGAATACTGAACAAAGAAGCTGCCTATACAGTAGTATCTGTAAAACACATACCAGATCAAATTATTGAAAAAGCAAAAAAGGAAAAAACATGTCCACATTGCGGTAAATCCCAATATGATCTGATCTTTACAAAACCGACAATCTTTATTGAAAAAACAGAACTTGGTGAAAATAGATTACTGCCAATAACAATTAGGGAAAGATTTTCTCACATGATTGATGATGATTTGAAACTCTTGGGTTATGATCCTTCAACTGCAAGACCAGAATGGTTTGTGCTCCAAGTCTTGCCTGTGCCACCTGTAACTGTAAGACCATCAATAATTTTAGAAACAGGAATCAGATCAGAAGATGATCTAACACACAAACTTGTTGACATAATAAGAGTAAATCAGAGATTAAAAGAAAGCAAAGAAGCAGGAACTCCTCCGCTTATTGTACAAGATCTCGTTGATTTATTGCAATATCATACAACGACATATTTCGATAATGAGGTTTCAGGAATTCCACAAGCTCATCACAGATCTGGTAGACCGCTTAAAACCTTGACACAAAGACTGAAAGGAAAAGAGGGAAGATTCAGAGGCTCGCTTTCTGGAAAAAGAGTAGACTTTTCCAGTAGAACTGTGATCTCTCCAGATCCAAGCCTTGACATTGCTGAAGTTGGGGTTCCAGAATCTGTAGCACTCAAACTTACAATACCCGAAGTTGTTACAGAATGGAATATTGAAAGATTAAAAAGACTTGTAATAAATGGTCCAAACAAATTCCCAGGTGCAAATTATATTGTAAGACCTGACGGAGTGAAGATTCGACTTGATTTTGTTGAAGATAGAGAAACAATAGCAAACAATATCGAAATTGGATATCTTATCGAAAGACATCTATCAGATGGTGACATAGTCATGTTCAACAGACAGCCATCTTTGCATCAAATGTCAATTATGGGCCATTACGTTAAGGTCTTGCCAGGTAAAACTTTTAGATTACATCCATCGGTCTGTCCACCTTACAACGCTGACTTTGATGGAGATGAGATGAACCTACACGTACCTCAAAGCGAGGAAGCCAGAGCTGAAGCAATTCTTTTAATGCGTGTCCAAGATCAATTAATTTCACCAAGATATGGAGGACCAATAATTGGTGCATTACGTGATTTCATCACAGGGGCTTATCTGTTAACAAAAGATGGTACTACACTAAATCCTCAAGAGTTTAACTATTTTCACTTTTTATGCCAAAAGATTTTAACTATGTTATTACATCAAAATGGTCTAAAGGAACCAAAGGTCCTGCAAAAGATGTTGTAATAAAAAATGGTCAGCTAATCAGTGGAGTAATTGACAAGGCGTCAATTGGTGCTGAAGAGCCAGATAGTGTTTTGCATAGAATTACAAAAGACTATGGATATGATGAAGCCAAGAAATTCCTAAATTCCATCTTAATAATGTTAAAACAATTTATCACACATTACGGTTTTAGCTATGGATATTCTGATCTTGAACTTTCGACAAAAACAAAAGAAAACATCCTAGGTGGAATACAAGAAACATATGATAAGGTTTATGATCTTATTTCTCAGGCAAAGAAAGGAACATTGCAGCTTAGCAGAGGCCTTTCTGCAGATGAAGCCTTAGAGGCATACATTGTAAATGAGCTGTCAAAAGCAAGAGATAGAGCGGGAAGCACAGCTGACAAGTCATTTGATGAAACAAATTCTGGTAGAATTATGGCAACAACTGGTGCTAGAGGTTCTTCTCTTAACATAGGACAGATGGCTGGTGCATTAGGTCAACAATCAATTAGAGGAAGAAGGATCAATAAAGGATACAACAATCGAGCTCTGCCACACTTTAAAGAAAATGATACAAATCCAGACGCGAAGGGATTTGTAAAATCAAACTATCGTGATGGCCTTTCAACTTTAGAATTTTTCTTCCACGCAATGGGAGGACGTGAAGGCCTTGTAGATACTGCAGTTAGAACCCAGCAAAGTGGCTACATGCAAAGAAGATTGATCAACGCCCTTGAACATCTGAAGCTAGAATATGATGGAACTGTAAGAGATCCACATGGTCATATCATACAATTCTTGTACGGAGAAGATGGAATTGATGTTGCAAAAAGTGACCACGGTGAAGCATTTAGAATTCAAAGACTGGTAGAATCTGAAACCATTATTGATACAGGTAAAAAAGTAACAAAGGAAGAGATAACAGAACTTGCCAAGAAATACACAAAGACATTCAATCCACGATTAACACAAACAGTTCATGCTGCGTTACTTGAATCAAAACTAAGCAAAGAAGGTGTAGAAAAAGTTTGCAAGAAAGCATTAGAGTTGTACGATAAGGCCAAAGTAGAACCAGGACAAGCAGTAGGAATAGTAACTGCACAATCTATTGGTGAGCCTGGAACTCAGATGACTCTGAGAACATTCCACTTTGCAGGAATTAGAGAAAGAAATGTAACGCTAGGTCTTCCAAGATTGATAGAACTTGTTGATGCACGCAAAAAACCAGTAACACCAACAATGGATATCTACCTAGAAGAAAATCACAAAAAATCAAAAGAAAAAGCAATCAAGGTTGCTCGTGAAATCTTACATACCAAAATTAGTGCACTAATATCAAGCACAGAAACTGATTATTCTACAAAAATAAAACTAAATCTCAATACTGACAAGCTAAAAGAAAGAGCATGCACAATAGCAGATGTTGAAGAAGCATTACAATCATCAAAAAAGAAATTTGAAATTGAAACTAGCGGTAATTCTATTACACTTACACTTTCTGAAGAATCAGATGCACAAACAATACTTGCAATGAGAAATAAAATACTTGGTACTAAAGTAAAAGGTGTAGCTGATGTTGAAAGAGTTACTATAGTACAACAAGGAGATGAATGGGTGATACAAACATCGGGTTCCAATATTGCAAAGGTGTTTGAAATTGACGGCGTTGACAAGAGAAACATACGCACAAACAATGTCTTTGAGATTGCAAGCACACTAGGAATTGAAGCAGCACGTAACGCATTGATAAATGAGCTGAGTTCTACACTTGAGGATCAAGGTCTTGAAGTTGACATTAGATATATTATGCTTGTTGCAGATTTGATGTGTTCTCGAGGATATATGCAACAAATTGGAAGACACGGAATTGCTGGAACAAAGACAAGTGTACTTGCAAGAGCTGCATTTGAAATTACTGTTCCAACAATTGCGGAAGCTGCGCTAGCCGGAGAGGTTGAACAATTAAAAGGTGTAACAGAAAATGTAATCGTTGGTGGAAACATCCCAGTAGGAACTGGAACTGTAGATCTTTACATGAGAGTAGTTGAAGATGGCTAAACTTTTAGAAAAAGTAATTAAAGATGCAATGGATGACAAGAAATGTTCTCGTGGCACAAAGGAGGTAATTAGTTCAATGAAAAATTCCAAACTGATAATTTTATCTCAATCTGTTCCAAAGAACATACATCAAAAGATACAGGAAACTGCACAAAGCTCCAAAATCCCTACTTTAAATTTCAAAGGCTCATCTGTTGAACTTGGGAAACTCTGTGGTACACAATTTAGAATCTCTGCCCTTTCGCTTAAAACGTTGAGTGAGACAAATCTCAAAATACTTTTGAAAGAAGCGGAAGAGGAGATACAAGAATAAATGTCTTATTTTTATATCACTTTTTATGAAGATTTAAATGTCCCACGAAGAGATCGAGTTTAAAACAGGCAAAAACATGACGGAGACAATCAAACTAACAACCGATCAAATTAAACTGATGTCACTATTTCAGAACGTGACAGGTGCAATAGCTCGAGATTGTATCGAAGATGAAAAACTAGATAGAGTAATTTTCGTAGTAAATCCAGATAAAATGGGTCTTGCAATAGGCAAAGGAGGTAGCACAATCCGAAACCTGCAAAACGTGGTAAAACGAAATGTAGAGCTTGTAGAATACTCTGATAACCCAGCAGAATTTCTCAAAAACATGCTAAATCCAAAACTAGTCTCAGAGGTAAAAATAAACAAAAGACTTGATGGTTCTATGCAAGCAATCGTTTTAGTTGACGCAAAAAAGAAGGGCATTGTAGTAGGTAGTGAAGGCCGTAATGCAGAAAAGGCAAGACTGCTAGCAAAAAGATACTTTCAAATTTCCAGTGTTCTAATACAAAGTCCAGAAAAAATAATGGAGTAAAAAAGATGGCAAAATCACCACTTGGTCTATTTTCAGGAAGAGTTCTAAAGGATAAAAGAAAGAAGCAGCGCTGGTCTATTGGTACTTACAAAAGAAGAAACCTAGGACTTGACAAAAAAGCAAGTCCTTTAGGTGGTGCACCACAAGCTCGTGGAATTGTTTTAGAAAAGGTTGGTATTGAAGCAAAACAGCCAAACTCTGCTGTTCGAAAATGTGTTCGTGTACAACTTATAAAAAATGGAAAGACTGTTACTGCATTTTTACCAAGAGACGGTGCAATGAATTTTGTTGATGAGCATGATGAAGTACATGTTGAAGGAATGGGCGCATCAATGGGAGGCGCAATGGGAGATATTCCTGGTGTAAGATGGAAAGTATTCAAGGTAAACGGTACATCATTAAAAGAACTAGTCTATGGTAAGAAAGAAAAACCAAGGAGATAGAAATGACTGAAACTGGGAATCTTTTGCTTTTTAGGAAATGGGATCTCTCAAAAATAGAGATAAAGGATCTTGGTCTAAAAAATGCTATATCTGTAAACAAAACTATAATGCCATTAACCTTTGGCCGTTCTGCATTAAAGAGATTCAACAAGGCCGAAGTTAACATAGTAGAAAGACTTGCAAACAAGCTTTTACACTTTGGAAAAAGATATGCAAAAAACACAGGTAGGATGGGTGGAAAGAAAACTCGATCAATCAATACTGTCAAAGCAGCATTAGACATTATACACCTCAAAACAGGTAAAAATCCAATTGAGGTTCTTGTACGAGCAATTGAAAATTCAGCTCCAAATGAAGATACTACAAGAATTAAGAGATGCCTCATTTTCAAACCCAAAGGCAATCGAAGAAAATCTTGCAGAGCATCTTATTCTTGCAGCAGCAAATGACATGAATGCTCCTTCAGTCAAAAAGAAAAACGAGCTTGAAAGAATAGCGATGGCCTCTCGATAGGCGTTCTAATTTTAACAAACAAAAGAGTAGCCCGAGGCAGATTCGAACTGCCGTCTCCAGGTTTCCTCTCATAAGATCCAGAGCCTGGAATCCCTAACCCAAAATTGTTTGGCCACTAGACTATCGGGCTACCGAAACGACTGGGATTACTTGAGAATATAATTATTTGGTGTTTGTTTCCCGCACTGCAGTTGCATAGTCACAATCAGCTTTGAGTCTCAGATATGGAATTAATCTGTAATGAATTGAATAAAGATCATTTTCGTTGTAAAGAATTCCTTTTAACAATAGTGATACAAAACCACCGGCAATTCTTGATGTTGGAATCCCTAAATCTTTACAAATTTCATCTCGCTTTTTTTTATACTGTCCAGATGTAAAACTGATACTGTTTAATTCTAAGATTAAAGGCCACATTACTTTTTCCCACACAAATCGCCGGTTTTGAGTTGCAGATGCATACTTGCCTTTTTCTCTCAACATTAATAACATTCAAAAGTTCTGCTTGTAATTTATTAGTTGATGCGAAAGGAACTTGAGGAATCACTTGAACTTTTATCTAAAAATTGGGATATCAATCCAGTTATACGAGATTTTATCCTAGAAAACCGAACTGATGTTTCTGATTTCGTAATTAAAGTAAAAGATGTTGTCTTTCACATTCCATATCTGACAAAAGAAGAAAGCTACATCCTTTGGAAGTGTTATTGGCCGGATTGTCATAACTGTTGTGACAGGCAGGGAAGATTACCTCTTACATCTAATGATCTAATTACAATTAGAAAAGGACTAAAATACCAAAAAGTTTCAGATTTTATAAAAAATGAAACTAATATTGCTACATGGGAAGAAAGAGGCCCATCTGGCAATGCTATTACAATGACCATGATAAACCTGAAACGAAAAAAAGATGAGAAAGAGGCAGAGGATGGGACTCATATTTCGTGTAGATTTTTGGATGAGAAAGGATATTGCGGTCTCCATCCTAGTAGGCCTGGGGTCTGTTATCTTTATCCATTTTCATCTTGGCTTGAAAATGAAAAAGGAAGAGCTCGCGTCCATGCAAGCTTTCAGTTTACTGGAGACTGTCCGGGATTTTATCTTTCAAAATCAATTGATGAGATGAAAAATGTTCTTCTAGAATATTCTAAAATAATATATGATTATAATATGAGTTCAAACAGAACAGTGCGAGAAGATTTTGGATATGTTACTATGGGGTTCTAAGCCCTTGCAACTTTCATCATGTCAGTCATTTTAATTTCCATGCCAAATCTCTGCTCATTTTTTTTCATGTATCTATAAATTGCAATAAGATCTGCAAAATGCTTTATCATACCGAATTTACTATCCATTTTGTTTCTAACAAATGCAAGTACCTTTGAATAAATAGCAAATTTCTCAAGCACTTGTTGCCTATATCTTTCGTTGTTACCAAGATTTTCGATAAATATGTCAGCACACGTCATGCTAGGAATGATTCCTTCCCCTAAAAGTGGGTACACGGTTCCAATTGATTCACCAACACCAACAACTTTTCCATTATAGAATGGTTCACACATGTCTGGTGTTGCAAGACGAATTGGCCTTCCAACTTTTTTGATTACCTTTCCACCATATTTTTTCAAAAATGTGTCAGTTTCTTCTACATGGCTTCGATTTTTATCACCAGCACCTATGTGAGCTAACTTTTCACCTAATGGAAAATACCAAAAATATCCGCTTATGGAAGAAAATGGCTTTAGATAAAAATCGTCAAAAGGCACCTTGTCCTCATACTGTACCTTGTACTGAAACGTAGGTAGATGGAAATCTTGAGCAATCTTGGGAAGATACGTTCTGTAAAATCCAGTTGCATCAACAATAAGATCGAACTCTGATCCCAAATCTGCTAACTTTGGAGTTGTGTTATAGTGGATTTTGCAATCCTTTGCCATGTCCTTTATGAGACCTATCTTATTATACGTACAAAGACCCATCAATTTTATGTTAAATCTTTGAGAATTCATATCAATGTACATATTTTTTCCATCATGAATGACATAATCATTAAAATCAAGACCGCATTTTCTTGCAAACTCTTGCATTGGTCCTTTAGTAGTACCCCACGCACATATGGAATCATGGTTTTCTTGTGACGATCTTTCAAAACCTACTACTTCGTGTTCATTTTTTAGTCTAGCAAGAAGATACCCGCCTGCAACTCCGATACCGACAACTGCTATTTTCAATTGAAGTTTATTCTAAAATTACCTAATAAAAAGATGTGCGGCCTTTTTCTGATTCTACATAACTCTATTCTATCAAAATTGCCGGCTTGAACGGTCTTGTAGTCTTTGCCTTGTTTTTGGGATCATACTTTTGTGGCTCAGATTCTGAAAATACCTCTACCCTTACACCAAATTCTTTTTGTACAAGAGAATCGATCTCTGAAAGAATTTTTTTTTCCTCAACTAGATCTGACCTTGCCTTGGATTCTCTTGATTCTACAGGCTCTGACAAGATATCATTGACAGTCTTTTTGACAAAGTCTGGATCCTTTTTTACGTTTTCTGTATCCTTGTCTGCAATTAATAATTTTATCAAGACTCCAATATTCATTTCACCTTTGATAACACTTGCAAGAATCTTTTGGTAGGCCTTTATCTTCCAAGGGTCAGAAGTATAGATGATAATTCGTTTTGGAGAAATTTTAGTTATCTTGAGAATATTTTTGATATCCTCAAGTGTTGACTTGAGAAGGTTTTCTGACTGGAGTGCTGCAGCATCAATCTTACTTTCAAGAACTGACGGCCACAAAGACTTTGAGGCAGTTCCAACATTTCCTAATTTTTCCCACATTTCTTCAGCAATATATGGAGCAAAAGGAGAAAGCATTGCTACTCTGGCAGAAAAAATTTCATGTAAGATACCTGTGATATCTTTTCTGCTCTTTGCCCCTGCTCTCTTTAGATACCATTGGATATCAGAATCAAATTCATAAAGAACATAGTGCAAGGCCTCACGTAATCTCATCTTTTCCATTGCTGATGTAATTTCAAGGATGATCTGTTGTAGTCTACTCTGTAACCATCTATCTTCTTGTTCAAGATTCTTAGTTTGGTCTGGTTTGTATTTTGAGCATTCTTCTAACATATTTTCAAGCTTGTTTTTGATTCCTCTTACCGCTTCTAAATTAAAGTCAGCGTCCTGCAGTAGCTCTGCGGAAATTAGGATGGCCAATCTGATAGGGTCAGCACCATGAGTTCTTATAGCATCACGTAAAGGAATTATGTTTCCCATGGATTTTGACATCTTTTTTCCTTCCATTAAAACCGAGCCATTGACTACAATTTCTTCTGGCCAGTGTTTTTTTGGAAAGATTGCAATATGATTAAAAACAAAAAAAGTTAGATGGTTTGGAACAAGGTCACGCCCTGAATGTCTTGCATTGACAGGATAAAAGTATTGAAACTCGTTTCTGATGCTCTCCAAAAGATCTTGTGAGATTTTACACAATGAAGAAATCTTTTTTGGATCCCTCTCACCTAAAAACACATAATCAAAAAATTCATCATCAAGATTTTCTGCTAGAATTTGTTTTTTGTTTATATACTTTGCGAGGATATAGTATGCCATGTAAATTACCGAATCTGACAAACTCTCAATTATCCAGTTCTTGTCCCAAGGCAACTTTGTGCCAAGACCATGTTGTCTTGCACATGCTCTTTCTCTAAGCCAATCAACAACATGATTGAATTCACTTCGTATCTCTTCGGGAAGTATCTTCATTTCATTTATCCACAGATGAGTATCATCTTTCCATTTTTTGTTAGAGTAATCTAAGAACCACTGATCATTGAGTAATTTTACTACACATTCGGCTCCACATCTACAGCGAATTGGTCCATCATTTAGCTCAAACAAAATATCTGCATTTTTGGTTTGTAAAATCCATTTTTTAACTTCCTCTTTGGCATCTGCAACAGTTTTTTGTGCAAATTTTCCTGTATTTTGTTTTAGCTTTCCACCATAGAACTCTTTGGAATAAAGCTCCTTTGTTACCCCATCAAGCTTGGGATCATTTTGATTTTCTATCTGGAATTTTTCAATGATTTCCTTTGCTGGAATTTCTCCATATCCATCTGTTTGAATAATTGAAATTGGAGCAATTGATTTTGCAATAACCAAAAGATTTTGCTCAAGATTGCTTGCCTTTTTAATATCTTCTAACGCTTGATAATCAAACGGTGCATGTGCTGGTACTGACATTACAATTCCAGTACCGTTTTCACTTTTGACAAAGCTTGCTGGAAATATTACAATCTCTTCGTTTCTTTCTGGAACTTTGGCTTTTTTGCCAACAAGCTCAGAACCTTTTATCTCATTTATTACCTTGACTTTTTTATCAAGAAACTCTAGTTTTCTTGCACACTCCGCACTAACAATCCAGGTTTCATTATCAACACTAGTAATCTTGTATCTGACATCTGGATTTATCCAAAGATTTGTTACGCCAAATATTGTTTCAGGTCTAAGTGTTGCTGTAGGTATGATGTACTTGTCATATCTGAATTTAATGAGAACGTATTCTGTAAAACCTGGCTCTACGTCCCCTAACGTATCGTGCTGTGATACTGGATTTTGATCCTTTGGACACCAACCAACTGGATGAGACCCCTGAATGATTAGATTTTTGCTTTTTAATTTTCTAAACTGCCACTCTATAAATTTATTGTAGACAGGATCTATTGTTGTAAACTCTCTTCTCCAGTCTATTGAATATCCCATTTCTAGCATTCCTGACTTGATCTCTTGATGGAAATAATCTGCAATCTTCACTGGTTCAGAAAATTCCTTGATGGTTCCTTCTGGAACTTTGTATAGTGTCTTAAAGGCTTCAATTAGCTCTTTGTCATTTTCTTGAACCCTCCTTGCCATGCCAAGAATTGGTGTTCCTGTATAGTGAAAACCCATTGGAAAAAGAACATTGTAACCACGCATCCGCATAAACCTTGCATGAACATCAGCTAAAGTGTAAGTCCTTCCATGACCTATATGCTGTGGAGAGTTGGGATATGGATACGCTACAGTAACAAAGAATTTTTTTTGTGAGCTTGGATCTGCCTCAAAATATTTTTCATCATACCATTTTTTTCTCCATTTACCTTCTATCGATGACCAATCTATCACAAAATCACTTTTCCAAAATTGATTGTTCTGCAGCAAGTAGTGCGTCCTTTAGTTTTGTTGTATCTTTTCCTCCACCTTGGCCAAAACTTTCATTTCCACCTCCAGAACCGCCAAGAACTTTGGAAACATCATGTACCAAATCTCCAGCTTTCTTTGTTTTTGCAGCTTCTGAGCCAGAAAATGCAACAATTCGTATTCCGCCGTTTTTCAATATCAATGCGCAATAAATCATAGATGAATCAATCTTGATTGCATGTTCTCCTACGGCAATGTGGAATTCTTCATCAAGCTCCTCATCTATTGTAGAATATAGTTTCACTTTGCCAAGGTTTTTTGCTTGAGATATTACGTTTTTTGCAGTAGATTCTGATATCCGTTTGATTAATTGTTTTAGCTTCTTTTTGGAAGAATCTGCATCTTTCATGGTATGCTCAAATGATTCTAGAATCTTTTCTTTGCTAGAGCCAAGAGATTTTACAATTTGTGAAATTTTTCTATCTTGATTTTGAGTGTATTTTACTGCAGTCTCGCCTGAAACAAATTCCATTCTTACAACCCCATCTTGAATTCTTTCTGCCTTTGTAATCTTAATCAGCCCAATCTCTCCTGTTTTTTTTACATGGGTTCCTCCACAAGCTTCAACATCATATCCTTCAATGTTTACAATTCTGACTAGCTTTACTGGAACCACACCACCTTGGTAAATTCTAAACCCGTATTTTTGTTCAGCATGACCTCTTTCAAGTTCGGTGATGATGATGGGAATATTTCTCCTAATAGTAAAATTTGCCAAATC
Source organism: Nitrososphaerota archaeon (assembly GCA_005877305.1). Classification (GTDB taxonomy): domain Archaea; phylum Thermoproteota; class Nitrososphaeria; order Nitrososphaerales; family Nitrosopumilaceae; genus TA-20. The sequence continues at coordinate 20,627 of VBPW01000012.1, forward strand.
TTCAATTTTCATTATAGCTTCTTCTGTCAAATTAGAATGATGAGTGATGTCAAGTCTTCCGTAATCTTTTTCCTTAAATGCCGAATGTTGCCAAATCCATGACCCCAAAGTTTTTCGTGCAGAAGCATTTAGTACGTGAGTGCTAGTGTGATTTCTTGTTATCCCATATCGACGCAATGAGTCTATTGAACATCTTACGGTCTCTCCCTCTTTTGGTGCTCCACCTTTGAGCTCATGAACTACGACATTTCCATGTTTATTTACATCAATGACATCAAAGGCTCCGATCTTTCCATGGTCTGGTTCCTGTCCGCCCCCTCTTGGATAAAATGAAGTCTTGTCCAAAACTACCATTTTGTTTTTTACTACCTTGAGAACCTTGGCCTCAAATTCTTCTGGGTCTTGTTTATAGTATAACAGTTCAGTGTCTGGAATTCCCTTCAAGTCAAGCTCTTCTTTTTTCTCCTGTTTTTCTGATTGATGCAAGTCTGATAATCTTTCATAGAAGGTAGGAGGAATTTCAGGAATTATCTGCGTTTCTTTTAAAAAGTCGGGCGTAATCCCGCCAGATTCGTATAACCTGATAAGATCATCAACTGTCAATTTTTTGTTTTGACTCTTTAGTGTATTTGCAATACCTCTCATTCTTGTTTTTGATTCGTTGTATCTTTCTCTTTCTATTCCAACTATGGTCTTGACATCGTCTCTTGTTTCTTCTAGCTCTGGATAAGTTGATTTTAGATAATCAATATGCATGTCAACTAGTTCTTTTAGATCAAAATTCCAACCAAATCTATCCATTGTCGCTACTGTTCTTCTTAGAATCATTCGCAAATTGTATCCGCCACCTACATTACTTGGTAGGGCGCCATCAGAAATTGCAAATATCAAAGTTCTAAGGTGATCCGCGATTAGATAAATTCCCTCAAGCGGTACTATTGTTTTATTGAATTTGGCATCATCAATCCCAGCTTGCTTTGCAGCATTTTTTCTTGCAACTGAAATATCTTTTGATTCACCAAGACTTTTTGATATTGCTACAAAATAATTTGATATCATCTTAGAATCAAGATCGATTCCTGCTTTTTGTATGAGATTTTTTGTGATAGGTCCAAAACAGCAATCATATGCTGTTGGTGTACCCATGGTAATCCAAGCAAACCTCTCAAGGCCTGCTCCCATATCTATTATTTTTTGGTCCAAAACTGAATAATTGTCTAAATCTCCCTGAAACTCGGTAAATACTGCATTTCCTAGTTCAAGCCCTCTCACAAAATATTCCAAGGAAGAACCAAATGAACCACCACCTGCCCAAACATCCTCAACAAAAACCACTTCTTTTTTATCAATACCAAATTTTTCTGTAAGTAGCCTGAAATCCAGATCAACGCACTTGTCTTTCCAATATCCTTGTGAATTTGGAATACTGTGCTGCCCAATCATACAAAAACTCGAAAAGTGTCTTCCTGTGACTCCGACATTTTCAATGTCTTTGAACCTAAGACAAGTTTGTGGTACTACTAGAGGATTTGCAGGAAACTCAAAAACAACTTTGGAACCCATTACCCTTTGAAAGTCTACAATTGATGCTATTGTAAAATACAGATCATCACGCCATCTGCAAACAACTGGATATCTGCTTACTGATCTGTGACCGTTTTGTACAAAAAAAGATTCGACTTCTCTCCACGCTTGGACGTAATCAAATCTTTTTTTTGTTGGAGGATTTCCTATGAATGAATAATTATTTTCAGAATCATCAGGACAAAAGCTTTGGTTGGTATCCAAAGTCCAAAAATATCGTTTGCATTTTGCACACGACTTTCGTACAAATCCTTCATTATCAAACAATGCTACTTTGTAATACCTATCAGGATCGGCAGAAAACTTTGCAAGAATTTGTCCCTTGTCCATCTTTGAGAAGTTTTCGGTATGACCGATATTAAGCATTCTGAAGAAACACATTAAATACGATCATTTTTGAGAAATTGTCATGTTCGGTAAAAAAACCTGGCAAGAAGGAGATCATGTTTTTACATCTGTCCAGGATGGAGAATATCGAAATATCATTGTTGGAGTAGTTACAGGCGTTGAAGATTCTAAGATAGGTGTTAATGGCATTATAATAAATCCAGTTGGACTAAAAAACAAGGTTGTTCAAGGAAAAGCAGGACCACAATCTATAGAACAACTAAAAAATCCAAACCCAAAAGATTGCATATTGGCTTTGATATACCGAGTAGAACATGATAATTACACTGGAGTCTTTGACGTAAACACTGATCCTATATTAAAAATACACAAAAGAATTCATAATGTCATAGATGGATGGGTTAGAGAATCAATTCCCGAACTGATAAACAATGTCCTCTCACTACCAGATGGTACGGAAAAAGATCAGGCAAAAAGAATTCTAAAGCAAAGAATGGATACCTTATATGACCAGGAATTGAAAAAATACATGTACTCTATTTGTCGTAGTCTCAAGATTCTAAACTAGTCTGTTTTTTCCAATCTATTTTTTTGTATGTCAAGATCGTAAATCCAATCCACGTCTTCTCCATAGTTTTATATTATGCCTTTAGCAAATCCCGTTTACAATGGAATACGTATATGCTGCATTACTTTTGCACAAGCAAAAGAAGGAAATTAACGAGACTAACATTACAAACGTAATTAAAGCTTCAGGAGCCGAAGTGAATGAAGCACAAGTAAAAGCACTTGTTGCAGCACTCGCTGACGTTAACATAGACGAAGCTATCAAGGCAGCCCCAATAGCCGTTGCAGCAGCACCTGCCGCAGCACCAGGAGCTGGTGGAAAAGAAGAAAAGAAAGAAGTAGAGACTCCATCTGCAAAGACAGAAGAACAAGCAATGGAAGGCCTCTCTGCATTGTTTGGTTAGATATCCAACTTTTAAAACTCCTTTTTACATTTTGTTCTCTATTTAGATCTCTAACATTATTTACCATATCATATAATTAGTTGTGATTTGACTGAGTTATCACAGTCTGTTTCGACTCTAATTTTGGCACTTGATCTTTTTGGAACAATGGCCTTTGCTGTAACGGGAGCGTTCAAAGCCATTGAACACAAGGCAGACATTGTTGGAATCATCATTTTAGCTACAATAACTGGCGTGGTAGGTGGAACAATTAGGGACGTGTTAATTGGTCACTTTCCACCTCACTCCATCTCAAATCCGCTGTATGTAGTGATAACAGTTTCAACAGGAGTTGCAATATTCTTCTTATACCCAAAAATCCAGAAGCACTGGAATTTGTTTTTAAAATTTGACGCTTTGGGGTTGGGAGTATTTACAATAATTGGTGCAACCTTTGCATACGATGTTTTTGGACTAAACTTTCTTGCAATGACACTAGCGGGAATGCTTACTGCAGTTGGAGGAGGAATACTGCGAGACATGTTTGTAAACGAAATCCCTATAGTATTTGTAAAAGAGCTTTATGCTTCTGCAAGTTTTGTTGGAGTTTTGGCTTTCTTTATTCTTCTAAGTGTTAATGTAGAACCAAACATAGCTACATTTGTTGGAATTGCAATTACAACAGTCCATAGACTTGTTGCAATGAAATACAATTGGAACCTTCCAAAGGTAAGAGAAAAACTGTAAATTCTTTTTAGATTTTCAGAAATAGGTTTACTGTAGAATGTAATTCTTTGCTTTTCCAGCTAGTGCCTTTGCTTGTGCATGAGCCTTTTGTATTACTTGATCTTTGGTTTCGTCTGTTAGGTATCCTGACTCTAATGCAATAGCTCTTGCCTGTTGTGCTGCTTTTGCAAGTATTGTTGATACATTTTCTTTAGTGACATAACCGATCTCGATAGCAAGTGACATGGCCTCTTGGTGTGCTTGAGCAAATGCGCTGCGATACTTTTCTACATCTATTACTAGCTCATCTTTTGCATATAGGATGTTTTCTGCAATGGCAGCATCAAGGAATATTCCTGCCTCAACTGGTTTGACATCAAGCTTGCTAAGCAATGTAGCAAGCTTTTCAGAAATAACAGCTCCTTTTTTAGCAGGAATAGAATCCTTTGTTATCCAAATTGTTCCCTGGTCAATTTTTGTGGCTACACCCGCTTCTTTAAAGTCGGTAAGAATGGGACCTGGTGTGATGCCAGTGTTTCCTGCCTTGATGATAACATCGATGCTAGCAATGTCTCCAGCACGAGCAGGCATCATTATCTTATTTTTGCCAAGTAAGATGTTTAGCTTAAAGGGGCTCATGTTTGTGAACATCAAAACACACTGGCCGACTAGCTTGTCTACCATCTTTTCAATGGAAGGCATTTTCAGTCCAGCTAATGCCTTTTGTGCAATCTTGTCTTTTATGCTAACAATTTCTACTTGACCCTTGAATTTTTTTCTAAGAGGCAATAATTGTGATGATCTTACCTTTTCCATTCGTACAAGAGCAATAACATTGTATTTTTTTGGAAGCTCCTGAAGTTGTTGATACATCAACGCTTTCTTTTGTGGATATTTTGTTCTATTTTGGTGCATTTTACTTCTTTTCTATTAATGGTTGTTTGATGAGCTTTCCCATAGTTGTCTTTATCATAATTTTTTTAATGTTCTTATCCCCACTTGGCAATTTTTTTTCTACCAAGCCAATTACTGCGTTAGCATTTGCAACAAGATCTTCATCAGACATTGTTTCGTCACCTATCTTGCATGCAAGAGAAAGGGAGTTTCGTAGTCTAACACGTATGGAAGATCGGAATCTTTCTAAAATTGAATCAATTGGGGCATTGAAAGGAACTGGCGTTGGCATCTTGCCTCTTGGACCCATGAACTGACCAAGGGTCTTACCTACAGTTGCCATAAGTGAAGTATCAGATAAGAAAAAGTCATAACCATTAATCAGCTTGCGTGATTCGCGTTTGTTTGCACCTACCTTGTTTACCTCTGTGCCGTCTACCACTCTGTCGGCATTGGCACTTTTTGCCTTCAAGCCAAGATCTCCTGAAGCCACAACACATACGGATGCTGGATGACTTAGCTTTCTTGGAAGTTGAACTGTCTCATTTATTGCAAAACCCTTCTTCACATCGATATCTCTGAAAACCATGATTAGCTCTACCGTTTGTTTGAACTTGCGTTGCTTCTGGCCTTTTTTTGCCTCACTTACCATCTGCGTTAGATGAGCATCGCTAATCATTATGAAAACGTTTCTGAGATGCCTATTTAAAATCGTTTACAGATGTGGATCGAATGAATTCTTCTTCTGTCTTGAAATTAAAGTTGTAAGAACGGGAATCACTTAGAGTTGAACTTACATTTATTAAATCGAATACAAAGTACTTCGCTAAGCTTGCACAAATTTGATGAACTTGACATGAAAATTCTTACCGAACTTACAAAGGATGGTAATGTTTCAGTACCAAACCTTTCAAAAAGATTGGGAATTAACACATCTGTTTTGTACAGCAGGATAAAGAGGCTAATCAAAAAGAAACTGATAAAAAAATTCACAATTGTAGTAGACGAATCTCTTATTGGCATAAGTGTAAGAGCCACAATGGGAATAAACCGTGATCCAAAACAGAAAGACCAGATTCACAAGGCACTACTGAAAACTTCCGAAGTCGTAATGATATCTGAAGTAACAGGAAGATTTGATATACTAATTACAGTACGTGCCAAAAATCTCGAAGAATTACACTCTGTAGCGATAGAAAAGATTGGAAAAATAGAAGGAATTCTAAATACTGAAACCTTTGTCGAACTGCAACGAACAGAAAAAGATCAAACTTACGAATTAAAAGAATAATTTACTTTAATTTATCGTCCCATTTGCCAGAGTTTATCTCAGCAGTAACCTCTTTTGGATTCTTACCATCTATTTTGACTCCAAGTGGCAAACATGTTCCTACAATCTCCTTTGCTGCACCCTTGATGTCTTGAGCATAAGAAGAATCAATTTTTAACTTTGCAACTTTGATTATTGAATCCATCTTGACATCTCCAACCCAGGTTGCTCCTGAGGTTCCTGATCCTTTCTGAATACCAGCTTCTTTTAGTATGAGTGCTGCAGCAGATGGAATTCCAACCTCAACTGTCCACTGTTTTGTTTTCTTGTCGACAGAAACCGTAACAGGAACTTTCATTCCCTCAAAGTCTTTTGTCTTCTCATTTATTGCGGTTACAATTTGTAAAATGTTAACACCTAGTGGACCAAGTGTCGGACCAAGTGGCGGTCCTGCATTTGCCTGTCCTCCTGTAACAAGTGCGGAAACAGTTTGTATATCTGCCATGATTTTTCTTTCCTTGAATCTGTAAATTTAATCCTTGCTACTGTGTCGAAAGCTTAAGGTAGTTTGCATCAACAGTTACTGGTAACTGATATGGAGCATCAAGTAGAATTACAGTGGCCTCTTCTTTTTCATGATCTATTCTTGTAACGGTTGCTTTCATTCCCTTGAATGGTCCACCGATAATTTCAACAATTTTGTCTACTGCAAGCTCAGACACTGTTGATTTCTTGACTAGATAACCCTCTATGTCGTTAAACGTTAATTCGCCTCTAAGCTGTCCTCTAATGTGTCTTATTCCCTGTAACGCATCAAAGGCAGCATTTGCATCAATTGCCTCCACTATGATATATCCCTTGAGGTTATCCAAAAGCAAAACTGATTGAATGTTTATTTTTTTTAGTTTTATTCTGTTCTCTAACAGTCCCATGACTACCTTTTCCTGTCCTCCGGTTGTCCTTACTGCGAAAAAGTGTGATTTTATTTCCTGAGTCAAAGCTATCTATGTCCGAAATTAATTACTGAAAATACGAACTGAATTATAAAACCAATCGTACCTACCGTTGCTATTCCAAGAAGGACTAACCTGAGGTGTTGCATATAATCGTCCTTGTCTGATTTTTTGGCAAGCTTTATTGTATTTACCATGTCCTTTAACAGCTGTCTTGGGTTTACCATTGGAGGAAATTAATAAAGTGTACTTATATCTCTTATCTTATGAATTTGCTTGTTGCGTATCAATCAGATCCAGCTGGTTCAAACTTGGCGGCACATATCTCTCAAAGTATGAAACAAGACGGTGAGATTTATCGTGGAAAAAATTATGATCTTGCAATAATTCCAACACCTGCAATATCTGCAGATTGGCTTGAAGAAAAATATCACTACGACAGCTTTGTGTTTTTATCAAAACATGCTTCTGGAACAGGAACACTAGCTCTTACATGTCACAGTACTGGAAATTTTTCAGAAGCACTATTTGGTGGAAAACCAAGACAAGTTGCAATTCCGCACCCTCATTTACAAAAGTCTTACATGCAAGCCTTGTGGGAAAAAAGAAAATATTTTGTAAAATTTGAAATTACAATAGAGGCTACACACCACGGTCCCACTGCACTAAACAAGCCTACCTTGTTTATCGAAGTCGGAACAACAGAAAAGCAGTGGAATGACAAGGCGTTGTGTAGTTCTGTGGCTAAAATTGTAGAAGATGTAATGTCAAAGACACCAAAAAGCCATGATGTTGCTATTTGTTTTGGTGGTACTCATTATCCTGAAAAATTCACCAAAGAACTAATTGAAGGTCAACATGCCTTAGGTACTGTCATACCAAAACATGCTTTGGACGATATAGATAAGAAACTATTTTCTCACATTTTAGAAAGAAACAAGGAAGCAAAACGCGCTCTGGTAGATTGGAGTGGTTTGGGAAAAAATAAACAAAAGGTAGTTGATCTTATAGAGACAACAAATCTTGAGATGATAAGAGTTTGAAACTTGAAGAAAAAGTGTACAAAAAACTTCTCGAAGTTCCACCAGGAATGGTGACTACATACGGAGAGCTCGCCAAAGCTGTTGGTATTAAAAACGGTCAAAGAGTGATTGGCAGAATCATGAACAAAAATCCGTATCCTGTTATAGTTCCATGTCACAGAGTTATAAAATCTGATGGAAAAATAGGTGGATATGCATGGGGAGAAAAGATCAAGATCAGCATGCTTTCAAAAGAAGGTGTAAAAATTAAGAATGGAAAAATTGTTGATCTAAAAATGATTTACAGATTCTAACTGTGTCGTTTGAGTGTCTCTTCAATCAAGGTTCGAAGGTGTGCTATGTTTCTGACTTGGTTTCCACCAACTTGTCTGTACAACTTCCAGTAATCTTGGTTGGTTATCTCTTTTCTACCCTTTGAAACCTTGAGTCGATGTCGAAGGGCCTTTATCTTTCTTACATATACTTGCTTTTTGCCAATACGTGTTCCCTTGGCTCCTTTCTTTGAACCTTGTTTTGTTCCGCGCTTACGCCTTTGAGATTTCTTGTGATGTGCTCTGCCTTTGGATGTCCCTTTTATTGGTCTGACCTCAATTATGTTTGCAGTAAGTAGACTTCTAATGTTATCTCGTGTAATTGCGTCTGCAACATCATCTAAATAATCGGAATCAAACTTTATCCTGTTTGCTCCAACTCCCAAAATTCTTGCAACGAGGCGTCGTTTGGTCTTAAGATTTACTACCACTTGTTGACACCCTTGCGTTAAATATCTTAAAGTTCTTCTCTTTTGCTTTAGCTACTATTTCTAATCGCTTCTTTTTTCCAACTCCGTGGCCAAGTCTTACGCCATCGATTTTTGGATCAAGCTTTTCCAAATCCTTTACATTGTAAACTAAATTATCAGTATATCCTGATGGATGCAATCCTTTTGCAATATTTGGTCCACCATAACCGGCTTTGACAAGTGCCGGCCAACCCTTTTTCTGTTTTCTCTGATGGTTGTCAATTCCCTTTGGTTTTCTCCAGTTTTCTGCTAACCTAAAGTATCTCCAGCTCTCTTCTCTTACAAAGTCAGGTCTGTGCTGTGCTACTTTTTTTCTTTGCTCTAACAATTCCTTGTTTATTGGCATGTAGAAGAACCTGCTTGAATTTTAAAATAAATACGTTTCTGGGGGCAAAATGCATAATGAGAAGAGATAATAAGGAAATTAGAGGCGGATTGTTTTACCCAATGATTGAAGATCTTAAGACAACTATCACTGGCAAATTTATGACGCAGCTAAAGGAACAAGGGATTACTACAAGTATCGTACACCGAAATCTACCAGTAAAATCACTTATTGATATTGTACTTGATAAAAACGAGGGTATCCTTACATCTAATGGTTCGCTTTCTGTAAGAACAGGAAAATACACTGGCAGGTCACCTGACGACCGCTATATTGTAGATGATATTGAAACCCATACTAACGTAGACTGGGGCAAGATAAATCATCCATTTCCAGAGGATAAATTTGACAAGCTTTACGAGAAAATGAAAAAACACATAGATGGAAAAGAATTCTTTGTTTTCGATGGTTTTATTGGAGCAGATCCTGAAAACAGATTGCCAATTAGGATAATAAATGATCATGCATGGCAGAATCTTTTTGTTAGGCAATTATTCATCAGGCCATCAGTAGCAGAACTTGAATCACACAAGCCAGAATTTACTTTGCTTACACTAAATGACTTTAAAACAATTCCTGAAGTTGATGGAACAAGATCTGATGCCTTTATCATACTAAACTTTACAAAAAAGATCGTATTGATTGGAGCGACTTGTTATGCTGGAGAGATAAAGAAGGCAATGTTTTCTGGCATGAATTACATCCTTCCACCAAAAGGTGTCTTTCCAATGCATTGTTCTGCGAACGTTGGAAAAAACGGTGACACCGCCTTATTTTTTGGACTATCGGGTACTGGAAAAACTACACTCTCTGCGGATTCAAGCAGAATGCTAATTGGAGATGACGAGCACGGTTGGTCAGATAAAGGAATTTTTAATTTTGAAGGAGGATGCTATGCAAAATGCATCAATCTAAACCGAGAAGCAGAACCACAAATTTGGGACGCAATCAGGTTTGGTTCAGTTTTAGAAAATGTTGTAATAGACAAAAAAACTTTGGCTCCTGACTTTACTGATGGCAGCCTAACAGAAAACACCAGAGCTGCTTATCCACTTGATTACATTCCTGGTGCAATAATACCAAGTGTTGGAGGACATCCCAAAGTCATTGTATTTCTAACTGCAGATGCATTTGGTGTAATGCCACCAATTGCAAGATTGACAAAAGAAGGAGCGATGTATCACTTCATGTCAGGATATACAAGCAAACTTGCAGGAACTGAACGAGGAATTACAGAACCCAAGGCAACATTTTCAGAATGTTTTGGTGCACCTTTCATGTCAAGACACGCGTCAGTATACGCAAAGATGCTTGGAGAAAAAATCACAAGGCACAACACCAAAGTCTATCTTATTAACACAGGATGGTCTGGAGGACCATACGGAATAGGTAAGAGAATGAACATCAAACACACAAGAATGATGGTAACTGCGGCCCTTACTGGCGCACTTGATATAGTAAAGTATCGACACGATGAGGTATTCAATTTGGATGTGCCAGAAACATGTCCTGATGTACCTTTCGAAGTACTAAATACACGAAACACATGGGCAGAAAAAGACGGTTACGATCTTTCTGCAAGAAAACTTGCGCAGATGTTTGTCGAGAACTTTAAGAAATTTGGAAATACTCCTCAAGAAATCCGTGATGCAGGACCACAGAACTCACATAACTAGTTGTGTTTTGCCACTAACCCAACAATTGTAGAAGTAATAATTACTCCAGAAATTATAATAATTGTCTTTAGGGGAACTCCAAATGACCCTAAAAATTCAATTCCTGTTTTTTCTGCAGAAGTTTCAACCATTATTATATCATAGGCATCATCAACGACATGAGGCGTGGTTATTTGCGCATGAATCCAATACTCACCTGGTTCATTGACCGCAAGTGATGAGGTCTGTTGTGGAACAATTGATGTGCTTTGAAGTCGTTCTGAATCTTTTTTAATTACAGAAATTTTTGCATACAACCAGCTATATGGATAATCAAGACCAAAAGTTAAAATTCCATCTTTTTGAGTTGTGTTAATTGCACCATTTGTTACATGAACAAGGACAGGCACGTGATAAGTTGTTGTACCATCATTAATTGCAAGCATTCCATCAAAATTCCCAGTCTTATTTTTTTGGCTTGAAATTTTTATGTTTACGAAATCATTTTCAAGGGTGGTCTCTAATTTTAGATCATTTTGATCTGGATAAAATTTTGTTTGAACATTTGTTAATGTTCCTTCTATTGTTTGTAAGTGTAATGATCTTGTTTGGTATGGTTTTTCTAAAGAGAGATTAAAGACTAGACTGTGTGGAATTATTATCAAATTAGCAGAAAATGCTCTTGTGAGATTTAATCTTCCACTTCCAGCAAGATCAAGCGGCACATTTTTTCCATAAGCATCTGTAACGGGATCAGCAGTTGTAGAAAGAATTGAGACAACTTGGTCAGGCTTGAGATTTGGATCTTTTTGTAACAATAGAGCCACTGCTCCAGCAACATGAGGTGCTGCAATACTTGTTCCACTGGTAAGATTATATTTTCCTCCTATGAGAGTAGAATTTACAAACACACCAGGTGCTACAAGGTCAGGTTTTATGTAAAATGGCGAGACTGGACCACGAGAGCTAAAAGGTGCAATAAAATCTGGGTAACTGAATATATCTAACTTTGCTATTGTTTCATTTTGAAGAGCTTTTTTTATCGCAAGCCCATCACTTCGTGAAATTGATATGACGGGTATTGTTGGGTTGCTAGAGCTGGAATTTTTTTGAACAAGCTCACCAAAAAATATTCCAGATTTGTTGTTATAAACTATGAGAGCTTTGGCACCACTTTGTGCAGCATTTTGTTCTTTTTCTGAAAAATAGATCTTTTCACCCTTCACATCACTTCCTCTTTCTACAAGCAAGATGGAATCTTTGACATCTACATTAGTAAGATCTCTAACTCTACCATATCCTCCAAAGACAACCTTTGCAGTAATTGGTTTTGACAGAGGCTTTGTGCCAAGCATTGGAAGCACTTGGTATTGCGTTTTGCCAATTTCTAGCGTAGAGACAATACTTTGTGTAAGGTTGTTATAAGTTGCCCCAACTGTTATTACGTCAAGATCTTTCCCGGGACTTCCAATCGTACCTTCATCTGGTCCATTATTTCCTGCAGCTACGACAACTATTATTCCATTTTTTACAGCTTCGTTGACAGCTTGATCAATTTCATTATTTGTTTTGTTTAAACCCAGACTGATGTTGATTACATTGACCTTGTCTTCAATTGCGCGATGAATAGCTTTTACTATAAGCTCTGATGAGACTGAATCGCCACTTGATGATACTTTATACGCAAGTAATTTTGCCTTTGGTGCTACTCCCTTGAGACTTCCATCTGCAGCAATTACTCCAGCTACTTCAGTACCATGACCAGAGGTATCAAGTGGTTTTTCGTTATTATCTATAAAATTGTAACCGCCAACAACTTTGCCAGCAGGACCAAAACCGAGAAGATCTGGATGGTTGTAATCTATTCCAGTATCTATTATGCCAATTTTGATTCCTTGTCCTTCAAATCCCTTCTCCCTTGGAATTTCTACACCAATTAGTGACACATTTTTTTCAAGATAAAATTCAAATTTTTGTTGTTCCTTGATACCTGATAAAATAAGGAACGCACACAAAATTACTACAACAAGAGAAAAAAATACAATTTTGTAATGTTCCAACAGTTTTCATCAAATTTAGTTAGATAAAATACATTTGCAACCAAACCCATAAATTGTATACGCACGTGGCTCTTAGCATGGTAAAATATGAACTTCCAAAGTTGCCTTATGCATACGATGCACTAGAACCTCACATTGACGCAAAGACGATGGAAATTCACCACACTAAACATCATCAAGCCTACACAAACGGTTTGAACACCGCTTTGGAAAGTCTTAGCTCAGAGTTGCAAAATATGGAATTAACAAAACTGCTCTCAAGCTTAGATAAAGTGCCTGAGAATGTCAGGGGTGCAGTTAATTTCCACGGTGGTGGATATGATAACCATACACTATTTTGGAATAACATGAAACCAAATGGTGGAGGAACACCTGGTGGCAAAGTATCTGATGCCATAAAATCGGTTTTTGGAAGCTTTGATACATTCAAAGAAAAATTTTCCAAAGACAGTGGTGCAATTCAAGGCAGCGGATGGGGTTGGCTAGCTTACAATCCAGCAACAAAGAAAGTTGAATTTACAACAATGCCAAACCAAACTAGTCCAAGAACAAAAGGATTGATTCCCTTGTTAGGACTAGATGTGTGGGAGCATGCCTACTATCTGAAATATCAGAACAGACGTCCTGACTACATCACCGCGTGGTGGAACGTAGTAAACTGGGATGAAGTAGAAAACCGACTTTCAAAAGTATAATCTCTTCTCTTTTTTTGTTTTAATCAGAGAATGCATTTATAGGCGGGAAAACGAATTTTTTGCAAATGAGTGAAGAACAAGCCCAGACATTGCTACAACAGATGCAAGCACTTGAAGCTTACATGGCAGACTTGTTACAAAAAGAACAAGCCGTCATGAAACTTTTACAGGAAGCAATAGGTGCAATAGAATCAATGAAGGCACTAGGCGATACACAACTTGAAACTCTTGTGCCAGTAGGCATGGGAACATATGTAAAAGCAACAATACCACCAAATGAAAAAATGGTTGTAAACATTGGAGCTGGAGCTTCAATTGAACAAGATAAAAATTCTGCAATTAATTATGTTGAAGAAAGGATAAAGGAACTGGAAATAGTACTACAGCAATTATCTGCCCAAAAACACGAAGTTGCACTAAGACTTGAACATGGCCAGCGAGAAATGAATCGTCTATTACAAGCAAGTCAAAGTAATCAGTAAAGGCAAAATATCATGTTTGAAAAACTAAGGAACGCATTTTCTTCTGCAGTAAAGAGTTTTGGGCAGAAAGATCTAAAAGAAAAAGACATTGATGAGGTTCTCTTTGAGCTCGAAGTTGCACTTTTAGAATCTGATGTTGCAACCGAAGTAATTGATTCTCTAAAAGATGATTTAAAACAAAAGCTGATTGGCGCTACTGTAGAAAAAGAACAGATAGCAAATGTAGTAAAACAAAACCTACGGCAACACATCTCAAGCATGTTTGACTCTGCAGGAAAAATCGACATTCTATCAAACATTCAAAAGAAAAAGAGCACAGGCGAGCCATATATCATATCATTTATGGGAATTAACGGAACAGGCAAGACCACAACTGTAGCAAAGGTTGCATATCTTTTGCGAGAAAACAAATTCTCTGTTGTGATTGCTGCTGCAGATACATATCGCGCAGGAGCAATAGAGCAGATAACAGAACACGCAAAGAGACTAAATCTGAAAATCATTGCACAAAACTATGGGTCTGATCCAGCCGCTGTTGCACGCGATGCTGTGCTTTATGCCAAATCTCACAAGGTCGATTGTATCGTAATTGATACTGCTGGAAGAATGCAAACAAGTAAGAATCTCATGGATCAGATTTCAAAAATCAACAAAGTCGTAAATCCTGATTTGAAATTATTTGTAGGTGATTCACTAGCAGGTAATGATACTGTAAATCAAGCGCGTGAATTCTATCAGTACACCAAGTTTGATGGCTCTATACTGACAAAGAGTGATGCCGATGCACGAGGAGGCGCAGCAATATCAATAGTAAAAGCAACATCAACTCCTATCTTGTATCTTGGAGTAGGACAAGAGTACAAAGACTTGAAGCCATTTGACAAGGACTCGTTTTTGGAATCACTATTTGGTGCAGAAGAAATCTCAATTCCACAAACACAACCTGAAATAAAAAGCCCACAACAGCAAGAAATTTCCATGCAAAAAAAAACTGAACAAGTAAAACCAGAGATTAAAGTAGAATTAAAACAAGAACTCAAACCAGAACTAAAACAAGAAGTTAAACCTGTACAAGTTGAAAAGATCGAACCGCAAATAGAAACAAAACAGATTCCAAAACCAGCAGAAAAAGTTGAACAACCAAAACCTGCACCAAAATTAGAACCAAAACCGGTTGCAAAACAAGAGAAAATTCAGTTCGAAGACGAAGAGGATCCTTTCGCTGGAATTGCAACAAAAGACATAGAAAAATTTTCTGATCTGTTTGATGTACCTCCACCTGAAAATGATAAAGAAGCAAAGGAATTAGCAGCTAGAATCAGAAAATGGATTTCACAAGGAAGACCAAAAACTGAAGAAGATGCAAAAGAAGAATCAATAGAAGAAACAATGGAACAAGAAGATGCTAAACCTAAAAAGAAGCGCTCATTATTTGGATGGGGAAGGAAATGAAATTAAAAACAAAAGACCTGTTAACACTAAACGAACTTAGCAAAAACGAACTGGCAGGAATCATAGATAATGCAATAAAACTCAAAAAAGATCTCAGGGCAGGAATTTACAAACCTCTTTTGAAAAATAAAACACTAGCAATGATATTCCAAAAGCCATCCACTCGTACACGCGTAAGCTTTGAAACTGGAATGTTCCAACTAGGTGGTCAAGCACTGAACCTAACTTCAGATGAATTGCAACTTGCGCGAGGGGAAACTATTGAAGATACATCCAAGACCCTCTCGCGTTATGTTGACATCATAATGGCCCGTGTATATTTACATGAAGAAGTAGAAATTCTTGCAAAAAATTCAACCATTCCTATAATAAATGGACTGTCTGACTCTTTTCATCCGTGCCAAATCTTAGCAGACCTTATGACAATAAAGGAAAAAAAGAAAAAACTTGGAGGTTTGAAGCTTGCTTGGGTTGGAGACGGCAACAACGTTTGTAATTCGATGATTTACGGATGTGCCAAATCAGGAATTGATCTTAGTATTGCAACTCCTAAAGGATATGCACCAAATTCCAAAGTAATCAAAGAATCAAAAAAGTTGGTAGACATTAAACTACTCAACGATCCATTGACAGCTGTAAAAGATGCAGATGTGGTTGTCACTGATACATTTGTATCTATACATCATCAGACAACTGACAGAACAAAAGACTTTCTACCAAAGTTTCAGGTAAATTCAGATCTCATGAAAAAAGCTGATCCCAATGCAATCTTTTTGCATTGTCTTCCAGCAAAACGTGGACAAGAAGTAACAAGCTCTGTAATTGATGGACCGCAATCAGTTGTTTGGGATGAAGCTGAAAATAGGTTGCATGCCCAAAAGGCTTTGATGGTTGCGTTACTCCAAGTCTAACGTTTATAAGAGCTTTACCGAAATTTTTTGTAAACGAGGATAGTAAATGGCATATTCACAAATATTACGTAGACTCCGGGAAGAGAAGACCAACTATAGAAAAAGAAGATATCTTCTCATGGGTAGGAGAGACTATATCACAGTTCAAATTTCAAGTGAAAATACTCTAGTTCAAATTCATAAACCAGAAATGCAAGGAGACAAGGTTCTGGCATCAGCACATTCTAGATATCTTTTAGGCAAAGGCTGGAAAGGTTCAAGAAAAAACATTCCGGCAGCTTATCTGACAGGATATCTTGCAGGAAAAAAGGCTCTTGGTAAAGGAGTAAAAGCTGCAGTTCTTTACAGTGGTACAAGAAAATACACACAACGAATGGCAGCAGCATTGAAAGGTGTAATTGATGCAGGTCTTGAAGTGCCAGCTGATTCCAAGAACAACGTCCAAGAGATAGAAGAGAACCAGAAGAAGAATGGGTACCTAGAACAACTCTAGGAAAATTAGTAAACAGTGGCAAAATAACATCCATGAAAGAAATTTATGAAAATGGTTACAGGATACAAGAAGCTGGAATTATCAAAAAACTTTTGCCGGGAATTAAAACCGAAGTAATTGATGTTGGAATTGTACAAAAGCAAACAACCAATGGTGAATATACAAGATTCAAAGCTCTAGTTGCGGCTGGAGACGAAAATGGTTGGCTTGGAATTGGTCAAGGAAAATCAAAACAAATGAGAATTGCAATTGAAAAAGCTACAAACGCCGCATATCTTGCTGTTAGTCCAGTAAAACTTGGTTGTGGAAGCTGGGAATGTAGATGTGATAACCCACACTCTGTTCCGTTTAAAGTAAGAGGAAGAGGTGGAAGCGTTGAAATTGAAATTGTTCCAGGGCCAAGAGGTCTTGGATTGGTTGCAGGTGGAAACATTAGAAATCTGTTAAAGCTTGCAGGACTAAAAGACGTCTGGACAAAAAGCAAAGGTTCTACTAACACAATGAATTCAACTTCAAAGGCTGTTCTTAACTGCCTAAGGCAGACATTTAGTCAAGGTTGAAGGGTTATGACAAAAGCTTTCTTGGTAGTTAGAATGAGAGGAACAGTAAATGTGCCTCACTGGGCAAGAACTACACTTGTTCTTCTGCATTTAGACAAAAAATTTAGAGCGACAATAATTCCAGCTAAAGATAATACCAAAGGAATGTTGGATAAAATAAAACACTATATATCTTGGCAGGAAATTGATGTTCCTACAACAAAAGAACTCTTAGAAAAAAAGGCACGAATAGATGGATACAAAAAACTAACTGCAGAAGACATTACAAAATTAGGATTCAAAAGTACAGATGATTTGGCCAAGTCCTTGGTAGAAGGTACTGCTACGTTATCAAAATTAAAACCGGTAAAACCATGGTTTGCTTTGGCCCCTCCAAGACACGGCTTTAAGCGAAAAACAAAAAAAATGTATGGCGAAGGAGGAATCTTGGGCAGTCACAAAGAACTTCTTGAACAAGTGAGGTTTATGATGTAAAATGGCAACCAGATTAAGAAAGACACGAAAGTTTAGGGGAGGAAGAAACCACGGATGGGGACAGATTGGTCAGCATAGAGCAAGCGGCCACAAGGGAGGTCTTGGAAGATCTGGCATGCACAAGCACCACTTTATCAAAATGCTTCTAGAGGACCCAAATCATTTTGGTCATGATTCTACTCACCCGCCACATCCATACCTTGTAAAAAAATGGATTAGTGTAAGAGATCTGGATGCTTTCTTTACGAAATTTGGAAAACAAGAAGGAGGAAAAAAAGTAATCGATGTTACA
This sequence comes from Nitrososphaerota archaeon, assembly GCA_005877305.1. GTDB lineage: Archaea > Thermoproteota > Nitrososphaeria > Nitrososphaerales > Nitrosopumilaceae > TA-20. Next base: position 38,635 of record VBPW01000012.1, read on the forward strand.
GAACTTGGGAAAAAATAAAACAAGTTGGTGGCGAGGTGCTTGCAGCCGCATGATTGAAGAAGGAACTCCTACAGGTTTTCTAAGAACAATTATTTCTAAAGCAGAAGTCTATATACCACAAGTCCCAAAACCAAAAAAGAAAATTCCATTACAAGTCCGTCTCATGTGGTGTGGACTGGCACTATTCATATACATGATAATGGGCCAGACTCCGCTTTATGGTGCAACAGTTCCAGCATTTGACTTTCTTGCATTTGCAAGAGTAATCTTTGCATCACAACAAGGAACACTCGTTGAGCTTGGAATTGGTCCTATAGTTACTGCAGGACTTTTGATGCAGCTTCTAAAAGGTTCTGAAATCTTTCATCTTGACTTTAAGAAACCAGAAGACAGAGAACTGTATCAAACAGCAACAAAGATTGTAACGTATATTGTAATCATTGCCGAGTCGTCACTATATGGAATGGCAGTTTACGGTCCAAGACTTCCAAGCCACGAAGCAGGTTTTATTCTAGTTGGGCAGCTTGTTGCTGCATCAGTAATAATCATGCTTTTGGATGAACTAATTCAAAAGGGATGGGGACTAGGAAGTGGAATTAGTCTTTTCATCGCTGCAGGTGTAGCACAGCAAGTAATCTGGAGCTTGTTTAGCCCAATACCTGCTGGAGACGGTGGGCCTGTAGGTGTATTTGCAAACATTGCACACTCCTTTATCAGTGGAAACTTTTCTAATTTGTTTTTCAGGTCTAACCAGCTGCCCGGTATCTTTGGTTTGTTTATCACTGCTGGTGTAATGCTAATTCTAGTTTATACCCAGGGAATCAAAATCGAGATTCCGATCGTATCTACAAAGTACCGAGGTTTTTCAGCGGTTTATCCAATCAAATTGATGTACGTTTCCAACATTCCAGTAATTTTGGCATCAGCACTTACAGCTAACGCTGTCTTTATGGGACAGATGCTTTGGGCAAACTTCAACCCGCGTAATGCCAATCAAATTTTGAACTTCTTGGGAATGTTTGATCCTACAGCTCCATCTACTCCGACCGGAGGTATACTCTATTATGTTACGGCCCCGCGTGGACTGGATATAGTTGCACTTGACCCAATGCGTGCAGTGTTGTATATCTTATTCATGGTAGGAATTGTAGTTCTGTTTGGTAGATTGTGGATTGAACTTGGAGGACTGTCTGCAAAGAGTGCAGCAAAGAACCTTCTTGATGCTGATGTCCAAGTTCCTGGCTTTAGGCGCTCAAAACAACCAGTTGAAGCTCTTTTACAAAAGTATATTCCATCAGTTACAATACTCGGTTCTATTATTCTTGGTCTTTTAGCTGGTTCATCAGATGTTTTGGGAACATTTGGATCTGGAACAGGAATGTTGCTTACAGTAGACATTTTGATTAACTATTACAACTTGCTCATAAAAGAGAAAGTAGAAGAGGTAATGCCATCCCTGGGTGCCTTGCTTGGCAGAAAGTAAGCGAGTAATAATTGTAGGAATCCCAGGTGTTGGAAAGACTACCATAGTGTCAAAGGTCGTAGAATTATTAAAAGAAAAAAAAATTAGCGTAAACGTTTCTATCTTTGGAACTGTAATGTTTGAAGAAGCAAGAAAGAATGGACTCAAAAACAGAGATGATCTACGCAAACTTTCAGTACCAGAACAAAAAAAACTCCAATCCATGGCAGCAAAAAAAATTGCTTCAATACCTGATGACGTTGTAATCATAGATACCCATGCGTTTATTGCAACAAAAGAGGGCTTTTACCCAGGATTGCCTCACAACGTATTGGAAATTCTAATGCCTGATAGTTTTATCATGATTAGCGCAAGACCAGAAGAGATCTACAATCGAAGAATGAAGGACACAACACGTAACAGAGATATTGTCTCAATAGACTCAATTAAAAAAGAATTGGACGTTACAAGCGCAATGCTTTCTACATGTTCAATTTTGTGTGGTTCTCCAATTAAGATGGTTCTCAATTCCCAAGGAAAGATTGATGAGGCAGCTAAAGGAATTGTAAGTGCAATGGGATTCAACAATGGAACTTAGCATTATCTTTAATTTTCTAAATTCAATCTTTTTGCAAATACCCGGTCTGTCTAGTGGACCACTTGGAAGTGCGAACCCCTTGGTAAAGGGAATGATTTCATCAGCATTTGGAATTGTTGGAATTGCAATAGGACTAAACTTGTTTAATGCAGTAATAAAACGAAAGATTGTTGATAACAACAAACTCAAAAGATTGATGAAGGAAACAAGAGCGTGGCAAAAAGAAAGGATGGCAGCCTTTAGGGCAAAAGATCAAGAAAAAATTGATGAGCTAAATAAAAAATCTGCGTATATGAGCAAGATGAACATGGAATTGATGCAGATGAACATGAGGCCAATGATGTATACCTTTGTTCCACTGATTTTGATATTTTACTTTGTACTTCCGCATCTATTTGCATATACCGTTGCAATAGCTCCAATAGATCTAAATTTTGTTCCAGGAAACTTTTTCCAGCTTACATGTACAGCGGCAAAAGTGGCAGAGTCTCAATTACCAAACCACCCACAGATATGCCACCATGTAAATGAAATGTACTTTTGGGCTTGGTATTTTCTTTCATCCATTGCCTTTAGCGGAATTATAATGCGACTCACCAAAACCACAATGGATACAGACTGAGTTGCTAAAATCAGTAATAATTTCCGGTCCACCTGCCATTGGTAAAACTACAGTAGCAAAAGGGCTAGCAAAAGAATTTGATCTAAAATATCTCAGCGGAGGCGATGTTCTAAAAGAACTAGCTGAAGAACAAGGCTTTAGGACAGGGCGCGATGACTTTTGGGACACTAGTTTTGGCATGGAATTTTTAAGCATGAGAAAGACAAACCACGAGTTTGATAAAAAAGTAGATGAGAAGCTAAAGAAATTGTTCTTGGAAGGAGGCAAAATCATAACAAGCTATACGCTTCCTTGGCTTGTACAAGACGGAATCAAGATATGGCTTGCTGGTTCGCAAGAAAACAGCGCAAAAAGAATGACAATACGAGATGGAATATCTTTTGAAAAAGCGCTTGAGATTGTAGAAAAACGATACCAAGAAAACAAAATGATCTACAAAAAACTTTATGGTTTTAATTTTGGTGACGACCTATCAGTGTTTGATATAATAATAAATACAGATAACCTTGGGGCATACGAAGTACTTTCAGTTGCAAGATCGGTAGTAAAAGAAAGATATGGTGCTAAAACAACTACAAAATCTTAGAGTAATAGACCAAGACATAACAAATGAGTCATATGGTACCTATTGTGAGAAAAGAACCGTAGAACAACTTCTTAACTATGGCTTTATTTTGTTAGACAAACCAAATGGTCCGACAAGTCACGAAACTGTAGCGTGGATCAAAAAAATTCTAAACATTCACAAGGCAGGACACAGCGGAACACTTGATCCAATGGTCTCTGGAATCTTGCCAATTGGCCTTGGTGAGGCCACAAAGGCATTGATCGTATTACTTTTAGGTCCAAAAGAATATCATGCACTTGGCAGACTACACACACTTCACTCAAATGAAAAACTACAAGCTGTTCTAAAACAGTTTACTGGAAAAATTTACCAAAAGCCACCGCAGCGCTCTTCTGTGTCAAGACAGACCAGAGTTAGAAGTGTATATGAAATTGATGTGATTGAACAAAAGGAAAGACTAATTCTTATGAGAATTTTATGTGAAGCTGGAACGTATATTAGAAAAATTTTCTATGACATTGGCGAGGTTCTGGGTTCTGGTGCCACAATGATTGAGCTAAGAAGAACTCGTGTGAGTCAATTCAATGAGGACTCTAACCTTGTAAAAATGCACGACCTTGTAGACGCATATGCAATGTGGAAAGAAAAAGGCGATGATTCAAAACTACGTCGAAAACTGATGCCAATAGAATATACACTAAGTGAGTTAAAATCAGTAGTAATTCGAGACTCTGCAGTAGACGCACTGTGTCACGGAGCTCAGCTTGCGATACCCGGTATATTGGAAATTTCACATGGTATAGCAAAGGGAGATCTTGTTGGAATCTACACACAAAAAGGAGAGGTTGTAGCTCTTGCAGAAGCAATCTTGTCAGAATCTGAAATTGTAGAAAATACAAAAGGATTTGCATTTCAATTAAAGCGAATCATCATGGCACCAAACACATATCCAAAGAACTGGCGTACAAAAACAGTCGTTAACAATTAAAAAGGAAACAAATTTACTTTTCAGAGTTGATACCAAAAGGCGCTATCATTTGTATTGTAGTTGGAGTAGTTGGAAGTGGTGTGGTAGGAATTTTCTTTGCAGAAATTGCTAACGAAGCTCCAACCCTTGTTTATGTGCAAGGCCCTTCACTTTCTGTAATAACCGAAAAAACAAACTTTCGACTTGGTGAGCCAATCAATATCAAAATAGTAAACTCTGGCACAGTTCCTCTGACATTTTCAGATGCATCATATGGCTTGAAGATAAAACAGCTTGACGGAATTGTGTTTTATTCTCCTGTATCTGCTCAGGTAATATCAGTTCTTGAACCTAAAGAGGAAAAAACATTTGTGTGGAACCAGACAAAATCTGATGGCAGTAAAATAATAGAAGGAAGGTACAAGATTGTTTCAAACACAGATTCGACATCAGGTAACGTGCTAGAAAAATCAATTACAATAAACATTCTAAAATAATCAAGTTGAGATTTAACTCATCTTATACAAGTATATTCTAGTGTCTTCATTTACTACAGTAGGATCAGTTTTTGCACCAAGATCAATAAAATACAACTCTATTTTTCTTGCAATGTCAATAGAAGATGCCGTACGATAAATCCAGCCATCACTTTTTTCACTTACACGGTGATCTCCAAAAAGTCTCTGTCTGACATCTCTTGCAATACCAACACACCATTCAGAATATTTTCCACCCCATCCTAAAACGTATTCTTTGATTTCTGTTTTAATGACCTCTTCTTCAACTTCAGACATGGCAAAGAGTACTTTTTCTTGTATAAATCAATTTAATGACCAAAACAAGAGATAGTTGTCCTTTATGTTAAAAATCATAATTATTAATTAGATAAAATCAGCTATAACCATTTTCTTTTATGACGTAGCTACACAATTTGTAAATAATTAAAATAACAAAGGTATAAAGGCATAACATGGCCGAATTGAATTCATAAGCCAAAATGAAATCTCACTTAAGATATTAGAAGCGTATTCTCGTGATGTTGGAAGGAGTGTTGCACGTGTTGATTCTGATTCTATGACTGCATTGGGGGTATCAGCCGGTGACATTTTAGAAATCAAAGGAAAAAGAAAATCAGTTGCAAAGGTTCTCCCACTTTATCCCTCAGACGAAAGAAATGGAATTATCAGAGTAGACGGTCTTGTACGAAGCAACACAGGAGTAACAATAGGTGACACCGTCACATTGCGAAAGATAAAGACAGTTGCAGCTGAAACGATCATAGTTGCACCGCTTGATTCAGTGCCACCCATAGATGAAAAATATCTTACTGATTCGCTAGAAAGCATCCCTTTGATAAAAGGCGACAATGTAATGGTTCCGTACTTTGGTGGTAGGCTTACTTTCCAAGTCATTGGTGTAACACCTCCAGTTGAAGCAGTACTTGTCACTAAAAAAACAGTATTTCACATTGCTGAAAAAGGAGAAATTTTACGCGGAGTTCCCCAGGTGTCATATGAAGACATTGGAGGTCTGACTAACGAAATTAAAAAAGTTCGTGAAATGATCGAGCTCCCAATGAAGCATCCAGAGATCTTTGAAAAGCTAGGGGTAGAGTCACCAAAAGGCGTATTGCTTTTTGGAGTACCAGGAACCGGAAAGACACTTTTAGCTAAAGCAGTGGCAAATGAAAGCAATGCTCACTTTATCAGTATATCTGGTCCTGAAATTATGAGCAAGTTTTATGGAGAAAGCGAAGCAAGACTAAGAGAAATTTTTAAAGAGGCAAAAGAAAAATCGCCTTCTATAATTTTCATTGATGAAATTGATTCCATTGCTCCAAAAAGAGAAGAGGTAATAGGTGAGGTTGAAAGAAGAGTAGTTTCCCAAATGCTTTCACTCATGGATGGTTTGGAGGGAAGAGGAAAAGTAATTGTAATTGCAGCAACAAACAGACCAAACGCACTAGATCCAGCCCTTAGACGACCGGGAAGATTTGATAGAGAAATTGAAATCAGAATACCAGACAAGAAGGGAAGACTCGACATCCTTTTGATACATACAAGAAACATGCCACTAACCGAAGATGTAAACTTGGAAAAACTTGCAGCAATAAGTCATGGATATGTAGGAGCTGATTTGGAATATCTTTGCAAAGAGGCAGCAATGAAATGTTTGAGAAGATTATTGCCAGAAATTAATTTAGCAGATGAAAAGATTCCTACCGAAACTTTGGAAAAACTCGTTGTAAATGCAGAAGACTATCAGTTTGCATTACGCGAAGTCACACCAGCTGGAATGCGTGAAGTATACCTTGAAACACCTGACATAAAATGGGATGAGGTAGGAGGATTAGAAAATGTAAAACATGAACTACAGGAAGCAGTAGAATGGCCAATGAAATATCCTGAACTTTACTCCAAATTAGGATACAGGATGCCGCGTGGAATTTTACTTTATGGACCAAGTGGAACTGGAAAGACACTTTTAGCTAAAGCGGTAGCAACAGAAAGCGAAGCCAATTTTATTTCAGTTAAGGGCCCCGAATTACTATCAAAATGGGTTGGAGAATCAGAACGCGGAATAAGAGAGATATTTCGAAGGGCAAGGCAAGCTTCACCATGTGTCATTTTCTTTGATGAGATTGATTCTATTGTCCCGGTAAGAGGGATGGGAGAAAGTGCTGTTACTGAAAAAGTTGTTAGCCAGCTCTTGACAGAACTTGATGGCATTGAAAGTCTAAATGGAGTTGTGGTTATTGCAGCAACAAACAGAGCAGACATGATTGACAAGGCGATGATAAGACCTGGAAGGTTTGACAAGATGGTACTTGTACCAATGCCAGAAGAGGAGGGAAGACTCAAAATACTGGAGATAAACTCTAGGGAAATTCCTATTGATAAAGAAAAAAGAATTGGAGATGCCCCTAACCCAAATTATGTCGATCTAGAAAAGATTGCAGAATCTGCTGATGGTTTGAGTGGAGCAGATGTTGCCTCTATTGCAAATACAGCAGCATCTCAAGTCATACATGAGTTCCTTGACAAGTACCCTGACCCAAAAGAAGCAGAAAAACAGGCAGAGACTGCCAAAGTTACCATGAAGCACTTTGAAGACGCTCTCCGAAAAGTTAGGACTCAAAAAGATCTAAAGACTGGCGAAAAGATAACAGTCTCACACTTTATGTAATTTCAGAAAAAAACAATCGACCATAAACTTTCTGTTTTTTGATTATGTTTTCCTTCTGATCTTTCTTACGTACGTCACGGATATTGCAGCTATAAAAGCAGCCACACCATAAACCACGTACTGAATTTGGGAAAATCCGATTCCGGATTGAACTGCCAAATCTTTTGGAACTATTCTATAGATTGTACCGTCTGACAAAGTTACAAAGGAGGAAATCAAAAGACCAAGAAATAAAAGAAAAATTTTCAATGTAATAAATTAAAAATGCCTATTATTAAATTTCTGACCAAAATTGTTCATAAATCTGTTTCATTGATTCAAAACCAAATTTTACAGAAATTATTGTATGTGTTTTATACCGTTGGTTCTTTTTTATCTTCGTCTTGATGCGATGGTTTTGTAGAATCTTTCTTAAACCATGATATCAGACATGCTAGTTTTTTGTTCATCGCATCAAAGCCTAATGTATCTTAATAAGTGTTCGAAACCTCTATGAATTATTAAGATAGTATAATTGAAAATCAATTTCTTACAGTAATATATAGTCAAAATTAAGAATAATTTGGAGAAAAAACGATGCCGGGGTCGCCTAGCCTGGTAGGGCGCGCGCCTGGAAATAATTTACCATAAAGCGCGTACTCGCAAGGGTTCGAGAGTTCAAATCTCTCTCCCGGCGCCTTTTCTTATTCTGAATATTTTGAAAAAAGAGCAAAATCGTGAAATACGCTAGTTCTTATTAGATGACAAACCTACCAATGTTGATATTTTATGGTTTTACAAACTATTAACATTGGTAGTCGTTGTGCACGCTGTGGAAAAGAATCGATGATTACTGATAATGTTACTGGTGAAAGGTTTTGCGGAGGATGCGGTTATGTAATTATTGAACGCATTGAGGAATCAGGCCCAGAACGCACGTTTTCAAAAGATGATATCGATAACAAAAGCAGAACAGGTTCACCTACCTCACTTGCAATGCATGACATGGGACTTGCGACAATAATTGGTCCTGCAAACAAGGATTCTACTGGAAAACCTCTAACGGCAGCTATGAAAAGTACGATAGAGAGACTGAGAACTTGGGATAGCAGAAGCCAAGTCCACGAACCAGTTGATAGAAACTTTAGACAAGCGTTTAGTGAGCTTGATAGACTAAAAGGCAAGCTTGCACTTTCAAATGTAGTAATAGAAAAGACAGCCTACATCTACAGAAAGGCACTTGAGAAGGGTCTTGTCAGGGGAAGATCCATTCCAGGAGTTCTTGGAGCTGCACTATATGCAGCATGCAGAGATGGTGGAACGCCAAGAACATTAAATGATGTCTCAAGTGAAATAAATGTCAAAAGAAAAGATGTCTCGCGATGCTACAGGTTACTTTTGAAAGAACTAGATCTAAAGATGCCAGTGGTAGATCCAATAAAATACATGGCTAGAATAGCAAGCAAAGCTGAACTAACTGAAAAGGTAAAACGACGAGCTCTTACAATCTTACAGGATGCAAATAAGATGGAAATTACATCCGGAAAAGATCCTATGGGACTTGCAGCAGCTGCATTATATCTTTCATGTGTGTTGTGTGGAGAAAACACGACACAAAAAGTTATTGCAATGGCAGCTGGGGTTACCGAAGTTACAATACGAAACAGGTACAAGGGACTAAAAGAATCACTAAAAATCTAGGTATTTTTAAATAACACACCAGCAAAGTGCGATTATAGAGGCATTTCAAAGCAGCACATCCAACAAAACATGATGGATTCAGGCCGAAATGGTATTGAGAAAATTATCCATCTTCATTATAGTGGTTCTTATAGGACTCGAACCTTTGGGTTCAGATTTGTAAGAATTTGATACTAAATTAAAATAAAAAAGAAAAAATTTTGGGATCTACTGAGTTCCAGTTGGTGTATAGACATACAAGAAGAGTTTGAAAGTTTTCAGTACAAATTAACTTATGTTCATTTTCCAATATTGGCAAGTATTTACCTAGAGTGGTGGGGATTAGCCGTTGCAAATGTTGGACTTTACAGCTTTTTCCTCATTGGTGTCCATTTTCTAAATTCCTTGTAACCTAGGTCACTTGCAAGTGGACTGCAAGCAGTGGTGATATGTGGGATGATGTTGGAATTGAGATAAAAGCATCAAAGTGATCTACCCTCGCTAGTTACATTTTATAAAATAAGTCTGATCACAATTTGAAATTTTTACAAAAATGGGCCCAAAATAAGACCATGATGGTGACTGGGTCCCATCGGGCCCGCCTACTATAATTTATGAATACACAGGGTCCAAAATTGTCACGATATGGTGGTATATTCCCCCTAGACCTCAGCCTAAGTTACAGGCTATTTGAAGAGGGTACTAACTAATTGAACCATACACCTCAAGGGAATTGAATTTTTGATTTGTAAGATTCGGGCAGTCTACTGGATACAATCAATATGACAGAGCAGTTATCATAAACGAAGATTCCGGCAATGAATTGTTTCACAAATCAGGCCAGTTTGATAGATTGGTGGTTGCAGCGCAATCGTCAGATTACGTAGACACTGTACAACAGGAAATTTCTGGTCTCTTTGGGAGTACAATTGGAGTTACCACTCCAAAAGCAATCATGGCAGTAAGGGCAACAACCCTAACCGGAAATAGTTCATTCATTCTAAGTATTGGAGTAATAGCATTGATTGTAGGTGCCGTCGGGATTGTTACTACACTTTACACTTCGGTAACAGAACGTATCAAGGAGATTGGTACTATGAAGGCCATAGGCGCACAAAATAACGATATTCTTGCATTGTTTTTAGTTGAAGCAGTGTTAATTGGAATTTTGGGTGCAACAGTTGGTTCTCTTGCTGGAATAGGAGCAGGTTATGGATTAAGTTCAATCTCTTTTACACCCGGTGTGAGATCATCATCATCTATTATTCCAGTATTTCTCCCAGTTGACATGATCAAAGTTTGGTTACTCTCAGTAGCTCTAAGCATAGGGGCTGGATTGTATCCAGCATGGAAGGCATCTAAATTGTCTCCAATGGTAGCACTAAGAAGAGAATAATTTTCTATACTGAACCTGCAAGAACCAAAAACTGAATTTTATGCATAATGATCGCACACATAAATTCAATTTGGAACAGGTTATATCTTACGATGTACATTATAAGATGATGTTCACATTAGGAGATCAATATGAAAAAGAATGCTAATGAATCAAACGATATATGGTCAACCTCTGATAAATTTCACCAGTCCTGGATCAATATGAAAAAGAATGCTAATGAATCAAACGATATCTATGATACATACAAAGAAAATGTTGAGCGATATTTCAGCGAGGTAAAAAAAACAACAGCTGGCTATCTGCAGTCAGTAACAGACCTTCAACAGGAAATAATACGATCATGGAAGAACACTATAGATTCAGCAATTATTCTGCAGGAAAAATTCACTGAAAAATCAGGATTGAATCCAAGTCTTTCTGAAGCAACAGTACAAATGGTAGCCGACTTGTCTAAAAAGGTAAACAGGGCACAACAATTACAAAACGAAATGTTGTTATCCTCACTTGATGCTATGAAGAACTACATTAAAACATTCAACGAAAACGTAAATACCTTTACTGAACTTAGGGGCAAAGTAATGGAGTCTTTTATTCCATTTATTCCACAAGTTGATCCGGAGACGGTAAAAAAAGCAATCTCAAAATTTAAGAAAACAACTGAAAAAATTGAGATTGCAAAGGTAAAATCATAATCTGGAATTATTGTGTCAGCCTTCAAGTGCAAACTGTATCAAAGAGAAGACCAAGATGTGAGTCCTATCCACATGTATTCTTGTGGTACACACACAGGCGTATCTAAAATCCTCCTAATAATATCTCGTGGTAGTATTGAACTACGAAAAAGTATCGGTAGAAGAAACGTGGAAGGAAATCGAAGATTTTGGAATAAGTCATGCCATGTTAGAAAGAAAGCATGTGACAGCTGAGCAAGTAAAGAATCTATATCTGTTGATAATGGGCAAAAAACAGTAGTCATCAACCAAAAATTTAAGATCAGACAAAGGTTATGATTTATGAATGAATAAAATTAAGAAAATTGTTATTGATATAGATGATCTGACAAAGTCACAAATCGTTAGAATGATTCTTGAAAAACAAACTGAAAAAGCATTAGAAAAACTAAGCGAGTTTTATCATGTTACTCCTCCCCAAATAGTTGTTGGAACCATAAAAGGAAAAAGAAGAACTGTATATGCTCTTTATGTTCAAAAAGAAAGAAAAATTTATGCTCTAAATTCTGAGATATTCTTCAATCCTTTTGTGGTTTTGCACGAGTATTACCATCACATACGAACAAAGCTTGGGGTGCACCGCGGTTCAGAAAGAAATGCAAATAAGTTTGCTCAAGAATTTGTGGATGCTTACAAGAAAATTGTAGGAAATGGCTGATAGAACCTAATTAATCTCTGACTTTTATGCACCAAATGATCCCCTTTACATACTGTTATAAATGACAGCCCCCACTAGGAACGATGTTAGAAGTTACTAAAAAAAATGAAGACGGTCTTTTTTACAACAAATCAATATTAGAAGACGGAGTCGAGTTTATTGGATTAATTAACAAACAGGGGAAGATGGAAAATACCATCTTCAAAAATGAAATCAATCTGACAGAAGAAAGAAAAGAGATGTTTTCGATGGAGCTTATGTTGCAAAGCTCCATGCAAAGCGATTTTGATTCCGAGTTTGGGCCTGTTAGTTATACCATAACAGAGAGAGAAAAATCAAAGTTTGTTTCAATACTAACTTTTCCATATCTCATATTAGCTATAATGAAAAAAAATAAAGACCATATTGCAGTGATTAACAAAATTAAGACAGCAATAAGAAATTTTGATATTGTTAACAAAAAATCATCTGTAAAGGAAAGTGACTGCGTTTGAACATGTATGATATGAAATCAATTCATTGCTCTATCTGTGACAAGTTCATAGGGGAAGTTGATTTTGATGCCGTAGTTGTACTTCCAAAATGTGGACATTGTGCTAACCCCTTACCAGAAGGCGAAGATAAAGTACTATACATAGTAAATAAATTCAACAAAAATTCAAAAAATCTTTCTTAGACATCTTTCACACAATCAATTAAAAGAAACACTTCCATTTTGATGTCATTGGCAAAATGCGATGTAGCTATAATTGGAGGGGGATTGCTTGGAACCTGCATCTCATATTGGCTTTCCAGCCTTTATGATATTGAAGTCAGTGTGATTGAAAAAGAACAAGAGGTTGCAATGCATACAAGCAGCCGCAATACTGGTGTTGTGCATTCTCCTTTCTATCTAAATCCTGACAAAAAGGGTAAGCTTGCAAAGGCAGCCTTTGTGTCCCATGATCTATGGAAAAGATTTGCAGAAAAAAAAGGCCTTGCTTGGAAGATAGTTGGAACCTTAGAGGTTGCGTTAGATGACACCCAACACAAGATACTAGAAAAATATCTAAAGTGGGGTGTTCAAAATGGAATATTTGAAAAAGATCTAGAACTTCTTGACGGAAATGAAGTAACAAAAAAAGAGCCAAACGTATCTTGTCACTCTGCAGTATTTTGTAAGACTGATGTTGCTGTAGATTACGGGGAACTAACGCAAGAACTAAAAAACGAATCAGTAAAAAATGGAACTAAATTTTTGCTAAACCATAAAGTAGAATCAATTGAAAACAAAAAAGAACCTGTCATAAATTTTGAAAATAAGACGCAACTGACATCTAATTTAGTAATAAACTGTGCAGGAGGATACTCACTTGATATTGCAAAAAAGTTTAGCATTGCTACAGAATACTCTAGTCTTCATTTCAGAGGAGAATATTGGATTGCACAAAAAGAATACACTGATTTAGTTAAAATAAATATCTACTCTGTTCCATACTATCCAGACTTTCCGTTTTTAGACCCACATTGGATTTTAAGGTCTGATGGAAGAAGCGAAGTTGGTCCAAATGCAGTACCTGTACCAAGCCCTGAAACATATTCTGGATATGTTGGAAATGTAGATACATTTATCTCAAAATTAGCTGATGTGGTTACTGGCAACGCAAAAAAGCTTCTCATGAATGCTGATTTTATGAATCTGGTTGCAAAAGAATGGCTAAGCTCCGTCTCCAAAGTTGTCATGATTGAAAGAGTACAAAAATTCATCCCAAAAATAAAACCTGAATATTTCTCCGAGCGTGGCACTGCAGGAATTAGAACCCCAATCATAACACCAGAAGGGAAATTTTTGCCAGATGTTATAGAACTTGAAGGTCCAAACTCGTTCCATATTTTAAACTATAATTCTCCTGGGGCAACTGGTGCTCCAGCGTACTCTGCCTATGTTGTAAAGACGTTACAAGAAAAAGGGCTATTAGATTATCCTAAAAATCTCAAAGAATCAATTTGGAATTTCGAGAAAGTCACTTAACCTGATATCTTTACTAATTCCTAAAATGGCTTCTATTTTTCTTCTAATTTCCAAGACTTTCAGAATGTCAGCATCTCCTTCACAAGTACAATAAATTATAAAATCTTCATAATACCAGACTAGCTGATTCGCCTTTGTTCTGGATACATGGGAAAAGATAACCTTGCCCAAGTTTTTGTCAAATTTTTTCTCTATCTGTTTTGTGTTGTACAGGTCTAAAGATAATAACTCCTCTTTTCTTTGGACCTTGACACTGAACTTTGTCTGTTTCATCCTGTTTATGATTAATTCCCCTTCATCTCCAATGATTTCCACATAACGCATTGAATCATCTACCGAAAGTATTTCGTACGCTAATTTGGTAGCATCCACAGTTGGGAAATCCTAAAATTTGGACTTTATATTTTGCATGTAACTTTTGGAACAAACACGGTATTCTTTTGGTTTTATTCAAAATTTGCCCTTATAGGTACAAAAATAATGGTTACCAAGTCGTTTTGACTTTATATTTTCTGTCCATCCAGGATATAACACATTGGTGGCAAATTCCCTTAAATGCGTTGTATCTTGCTTCCCAAATCATCTCGGTCTTGGACTTACAAAGGGGGCAAACAGTTTTTTTATGTGTCTGTAGCTGTTGCATTCTTTGTTCCTTGGTATGACGTTTCTATTAGGAATAGTATGTACTAAGAACATACAAACTCTAACTCAGATTTTATGGTCTGAAATTAGAACCAAACTCAACACACTAAAAGACGAAACATTAACATCATCAGGCACAAAAGCAAAAGAGTCTACCTATAGAGTAACAAGAGAACGCCGTCTGTTAGAAAAAATGCGGACAAGATCTTATCTTTTCCATCCTCTAATCAGATGTAGAAACTGTTAGGGAATCATCTCAAGAGTTCACCCCAGACCACTCCCAATCCCTACAATTTCGTTTTTTCCTAGATATGTCATAATTTGAAGAACAATAACGTCTGTAATGATAGGAGACAAGCTAGGGTTCATCACAAGCGGATTGTACAATATTCTATGGAAAATAAAACCCAGACTCGGTGATAATTGAAGTGGAATCGATTTCAAAGCAAAGTTTAAAAAAACAACCCCTCTGGATTTGCTATATATGCAACTTGACCTTCAAAGACGAAGTTTTCGCTAATTTACACAAAAATATTTCAAACCATCAGGCACGACTATTAGATTAACACACATTTTATAGTTAAATGAAATAGGCATAAAGTTCATTGATAATTTTTGAACCTACAGATTTACTAATTACCTACAAGCTTTGTACAGGTTTTGGATCCAATACTACCATCTTTCTTCCAATAGAGTAATCACTACCACATTTTGGACAGTTAAAATTATTCCATCCTATTTGATCAAGAATGACCTCTTCATCTGAATGATTTGCACAAGTTAATCTTTGTTCCATGAAAAAACTCGGATTTCTTTTCTAATAAATTGTTGTACTAGAATTTAATTGACAATTGTAAGAGTATAGAGAGCAGCTAACATAGACAAGGAGTACAAATGATATCGAAGTTATCTCAGGCTCACTTGAAGATGCAAAGATTTATGATTCTCTTCTGAGCGATTCGCAAATCTCAGAATTATACCATCAGAACATTCATTCAAACAATCAAACAATAACGATTCCTTCATAATTTTTGAACCGATTTCTCAATTCAGACCAAACTTAATATTTTGTTGTACTCTAGTAGGCATGTGCTACCTGAACACTGCTCAATTAGAGACAAAGGCGTAGACTGTCCAATGCCTCCTGAATTTATCATATCTATCAAGGTTCAAGACGATGAATACATGGTTGGGATAACATGTGATGGACACAAAAAAACATTCATGGAAAAACTAGAGATATTGCAAAAAGAAGGCAAGGTTCCAAACGGAACGATTCACTTTACTGGTTTGAAGGCAGTTGGCACAGACTGTATTAGAATGGATCCAAACGACCTGATTCAACTTTAAAACTAGAAATAAAATTAAGAGTTGTTTATCATCAATAAAAAAGAAAGAACCATAGAAAAATCTACATGCAGAATCCCATCTAGTTTCTGTATAAGATTGGATTAGTTACCGTTTCTTTTTCTCGTTCTTGCACCTTTCTTGCCTGCTGCTACATAAGATGCATGTGATCTCTTTTTCATACTAGAACTGGAATGTATAGAGTCATTAAATGAAGCTAGTCACCAATAGTTACATTGTTAATTGGAATTTTTTAAGCTGATAATAGATAGTAAAGTCAAGGGAGATTAAGAAATATGGGAACTTGTTCAATTTGCAAGAAAGATAATGTTGATACTATAAGTGGAGTCTGCGGTGACTGTATAGGTAAAAACAGAACAAAAAACAGTCAAAATAGAAGAACTGTTAAAATTGCAGTCATCATTGTGATTTGTGCCGTAGGACTTTACAATGGATTAGGATACTTGGCTAATTCTGACATATTACAAAATACGGTTTCAAACATATCTGATAAAATCCCTGATACTAAAACAATCACAAACCAAGTAGCCAAAACTACTGGTACTATAATGAACGCAAGTTCAAGTATCTCACAATCGGTACAAAGCACAACTGAAAGTCTCAAACCAAAACCCCCTTCTACCAAGGAGGAATTATACCAATATGCATTACAAGTCATAAACAAAGACAGAAAAAGCCACGGCGTAGCTCCAGTAATACTAAGCGATACACCCTCTGCCCAAAATCATGCAGATGACATGTTAAACGCAAAATACTTTTCACATTGGAATACAAATGGGGTAAAACCGTATGTTACCTATACAAAACTCGGCGGAAAAGGAGACATTGCTGAAAACATTAGCTATGTAGAAGCTCATTGCCTGTCAGGAAATTGTTATTTCAATTCATTTGATCCATTTAAACAAATCAATGGTAGTGAATACAGAATGATGTATGATGATGCCAAATCTAATTGGGGACACAGAGATAATATCATAGATCCAAATCATACTCATGTGAATTTAGGTATCTCTTATGACAATGAGCGTTTCTACTTTGTAGAAAATTTTGAAAATAATATTGTTAATTGGGATAATATGCAAATGATTGGAAATCAGCTTCATCTAGTTGGAGAAATACCTTCTGGTTATTCGGTACAACAAATTGAGATATTTTCTGACCCAAGCCCCAAAGTTTTGAATGGACAAGACTTGGATAGCCTGGCTCCATATAATGCTGGGCATTATGATCAAGGAGATTTTGCAGGAATAATTGTGCCTCATCTTGGTGCTGGCTATTATTATCCAGAATGTGCCAAGGGGAAAACTACAATTAGTTCTAGTACCGGTCAACAATGCATCGATTATACTACTTTTGTAAACACTAGCTCAAATGGTATTGACATTTCTGTTGATGTCTCCAAGTGGATGGGATCTGGATTACATACGATTTATGTAGATTTGAAAAAGCCAAACGGTGAACAAGTGGGTGCTACCTCGTTGACTTTGGAATATTTGAAATGATAATGATAAAATGGAAAAAAACGGAAAATTTTTGCAAGAAAATTTTTTTCAGCTAGTTAATCGTTGTGTGATCAGAACTTACGAATTAGAAACATTAGATCAATAAGTGTCAGACACAAAGGATTGAATCAGAAAGTTGAGCGATTGAATGGAGTTTTTAGAGATAGAGAAAAAGTAATGCTAGGTATGGATCATAAAGAATCTGCACAAAAAACAATAGATGCTTTTAGGATTCATTATAATTTTGTAAGAGAACATAGTGCTATTGGTCAAACGCCAGCAGAAC
>VBPW01000039.1 GCA_005877305.1 Nitrososphaerota archaeon
AGAATAAGAAAATGTAGGTTAAAAACACAAGATTAATTGTTTTAAACTCTATTTTTCCAAGTTTCTGAATGCATATAAGTTTAAGTAAATGAAGATTAAATTCTCGAAATTTTGATAGTCAATTATAAACAATTACAATCTAGCTAAAATATAGTTATAATTTCTGAATCACAGGTTCGAGTCCGATGGTCTGAGTGCCTATAGCGGTTCATTTTGTGGATTTTTCTACCTGTCAAGTGTCGGGAGATGAATAAAATTTTATAAATGTAAGATAAACCGTGTTTATTGAATATCCAAACTATAGTAAGAGGAATCAAAGGAATCATTCCCGGTGGATTATCTGTAAAAGATTTTTGCATGGTAACAGAAACCAATGAGAAAACTGCAAGAGAAATATTAGATAACTTTATGCAAAACGGTATTGGAACTTTTGAAAATAAACTAATTCATTTTAATGAAAATGACAAGTTAAAAACTAGTTTACTTGCAATAAGAATGGGGGCTCCAATTGACGAAATTTCTTCTATTCTTGATTGGAAAGACTTTGAATCACTTGTTTCAGAAATTTTAGAATCTCGGGAGTTTGATACCATAAGGAATGTCATTCTTACAAAGCCAAGAATGGAGATCGATGTTATTGGAATAAAAAATGGAGTGGCAATTCTTATAGATTGTAAACATTGGAAGAGATTAAGTTATTCATCTCTTGAAACTGTAGTCAATAAACAAATTGAAAGAACAAAGCGCTATGTTGCAAAAGAAAAAATACATGCCGCAGTTCCAGCAATTGTCACTTTATATCAAGAAGAAGTCAAATTCATCAACAAGGTCCCGATAGTACCTATATTCCAACTAGATTCTTTTTGTGAAGAATTTTATGGTAATTTAGAAGAGATTGACACTTTAGAGCAAAGTGAATAAAAAGAAGGCAGTTGTTCCTACCAGAAACCCCTGCGTAATCCTCATTGCTCTATCCAATGATTTCGAATAATTTTCAAGCTGTTTTGGTCCCATTACTTTGACCTCTGTTTCTTGTTGTAATGTTTCAAACATTGCAGGAGAAAGGTTCTGCTCTGCTTTTTTTGTCAAATTTAGATACCAAGAAGTCACGTCTTGAGATTCTGAAAGGCTTCCAAAATAGAAATAACCATACTTGTTTCTTGCCTCTCTTGCTTTGTAGTGAGAATCAGAAGTGCAGATCTCAAGTAAATCATAACCATGTTTTGAAAGATGAGTTACGATTTCTTCCCTTAGACCATTTCTCATATTGTTAGAGTCGGCCCAGCCAAGGAAAAATTTCTCATTGTTAATTTTTAAACACATTATGCCTAGTTTGCCAGGACCAAGATCATCAGATTGAATTTTTAGATTTTCAGAGTTTGCATATCCTACTTCTAAAGGGAATTTTTCTTTTGTAATCAAGGTATCAAGGTTTGACTTGGCTGCTTTTAGAAGATCATCTCCCATACTGTTCTAGTTCAGTTTTAACATAGAGCGGTACGTCTTCCATTCCATGTGGCGATAATGATAAAATCAAAACAGCAGTCTTGCCAAAAAGCATTCCGACTGCTCGTGCCTTGTTTACTTGAACTGTGACTGGTTTTGTACAATCATAACCTTTGTAAACTGTCGAACTTTTGTTAAGACTAGAAAGATAGGCTTCAACTTGAGATTTTGATGGTAAGTTAAGAGAGTGATCAGAGACACTATGCATAACCATTGCAGAGTAATTCAGATTTTTGTATATCAGATACGGAATGTTGCTTCCCCCAATTGGATGAAATGGTCCTGGGTGGACATCAGGTACGACAAGTCTGTATTCGTTGCTTTTTGTTTTAAATAAAATTTGAAAGGTTGATACTTTGGAGGGTTGAGAACGCTCTTCCATTAGAGTCTCCATTTCAGAAGGATCATTTCTTGTCCAAGCTGCCACATAGGCCTGAAGTATT
The DNA here is from genome assembly GCA_005877305.1 of Nitrososphaerota archaeon. Lineage (GTDB taxonomy): Archaea > Thermoproteota > Nitrososphaeria > Nitrososphaerales > Nitrosopumilaceae > TA-20. Next base: position 1,950 of record VBPW01000039.1, read on the forward strand.
TTGTGTGTTCGTGGAACTTTGACTCCTGCAGCTCTATCTGATAGTAAGGTCCAAGCAGTTGCAAGAAATAAAAATACAAGACCATATCCTATAACTTTCAAATCCGAAAGCATTGGGATCCAAGATTCTGCTGGTACAAATGCAAAAAACATTACCAGTGGTTGGATAAGGCATACTGCCCACGCCGTTTTTAATTTTGCACCCATGACAGATGTAAAAAGACCAATTCTAAAGCTTGCAAACAAAAACATCCCTTCTGTAATATAGATTGAAAGTAATTCTGGTTTTGAAAAAACGTTAGCTGAGATAATTCCTCCCACTACAGTTACAAACCACAAAAGGTTTCCAAATGCAGATAGATGTACCACTTTGGAAAATTCTGTCCTTAGTAAACGAGAATCAAGAAGCTGGGTTCCATAAAGTACTGCAATGGATAATGGCAAACTGAAAAGTATTTTGTCAGCTGTTTTAAAATAGACATATAATGCAAGTGCCACAGTTGCGGATGTTACTATAAACGAAATGAAAAGTGAAAGATAGTGCGATGATGGGGTCAGAGTTGTTAAGGTATATCTCTTGTGGATACGAGACACATTATCGGCGTTTTTTGTCATGGTAAGAAAAATATTTTCAATATCCACGAAATGGCGATCAAAGCACTTGGAATAGCCACAACCACTTCTGGTCTTAGTTTGTATCCTTTCGTCTCGTCCTCAAAGAATCTCAAAAGACCTGCACTAGATGCGGGTAAAGGTGCTGATTTCTTGCTACTCATGTTACTTTGATTTCCAAGATTTTTACATAAATACTTTTGTGCTATAACTTTTTGAGCTTCTCTTTAATCATTATGATGTCATCCATTGATTTGAGGATTTTTTGTTGTTTTTCATGATCTTTTTCGTGCTCAAGTTCTTTAGTAAGATCCTCTAGTTTTTGATCAAGATTTTCAAGTACCGTCTTATCACTAGATTTTTCAATTTTTTCTGGTAATTTTTCTTCCTTTGCTTCTCTTCCACAGTTTACGCACAATGCATTACCGTTTTTTATGATACGCACTCCTTTACAATACGGACAAGGATCACTTACCAGTGTTGCACCCTTTAGAAGCATTTCAACAGCTTTTTTTGTAAGGTCCTTAGACACAAATCTAATTTGGTAATTTCCAAGTAAAAAACATAGAGTTGAACAAGGCTTAATAGTAGGAAAGCAAATTTTTATTTTGAATGGCGGTAATCTGCAATACATGCGGACTTCCTGATGATTTATGTGCCTGTGGGGAACTTGAAAAAGATGCTACTCAAATTGTAGTTCGTCTTGAAGAGAGACGTTTTAAGAAGAAAGGAACAATGATTGAGGGAATTAATCCCAAGATGAATGATCTAGGCAAAGTTGTCAGAGAGCTAAAAGCAAAATATGCATGCGGTGGGACAGTAAAAGACGGATACATTCTACTTCAAGGTGACCATAGAGATACAATCAAAGGAACCCTAGTAAAACTCGGATTCCCAGAAGCAAGTATCCAAGTTCATTAAATGAGACTTGTTAAAAATTGATAAACTCCATCGAGTTCTAGCTATTCCATATTCTGCACTAGTATCAGTAATCTTTGGTATGATGATTATTTCTTTTCCCGTTGGAGCATATGTAATTTTTAATTCAAATATTGGAAAAGAAATTAACTTTCAATATCCCCTTGATGGACTAAATGTATTTCTTGGTGGCATCGGATACAAGGTGCCAATTCATTTTGAGATTGGAGATGGTTTTATTTTCATATGGTGTGTCTACCTTGTTTTGTTTACAATTTCTTTAACAGGTCCTCGGCTAAATTTGTTGAAAGCACTTTCTTTGTTAATGATAGAAGGGTGGCAGAACATCAAAAATAATGCTCTTTTGAGCATGATAACGTGGTTTTCTATTTTAATTGTCTTTTCTGTAATTATTGATCTTATTCAAAACAGTTTTGGCATTAACATAGAATCACCAGAATCCAAAAATAGATTAATTCAATTCTTCGAAGTTACCACGTCACCATTAAGTGAAGAGGTAGGTTTTAGAATTTTACTTATTGGTCTACCACTTTTTGCAATGTTTTCTCATAAAGCCTCCTTAAAACATTTTTTCAAATCTCTTTGGCAGCCATCAAAAAATTTAGAAATTACAAATTATAAAAAAGTAATAGCATTAATTCTAACAGTTGCCATATTTTTTGGTGCAGCACATATTATTTCAGGTACTCCTTGGAGTGCCGGCAAATTTGCTCAAGCAACTGTTGCAGGAATTATAATTGGTTGGGTTTACTTTAGATATGGTTTTTTACCTGCTATTTTGATTCATTGGGCAACAAACTATTTTATATTTTCTTACGTTTTTTTCATATCTGAAATTACTCAGTCTAACATTACAGATGAATTTTCAAATCTATTTTCAAATACATTAGAGGTTTTACTTTTAGTTACCGGTGGGATTGCTATTGTCTGTAATGCATTAAACTGCATAAAATCAAAAAAAGAATCAACTACCATAGCACCAGTCTGAATGAATTTTTTGTTAGGTTCACGAATAAAGAATTTTTTTTAAAATTAAAAGGATTGTATGTGATTAAGTTAACAAATTTTCAAGTGTTTTTGAAATAGAAGGGTTTGAATGCTTTAAAATAATCTGAAGATCAGATGGCTCATCAACATCAAGCATTATTCTTCTAATCAAAACAAGTGCAGCTTTTGAAGATTTATTATTTGCAATAGTCAGGTGAATTTTGTAGCTATCCTCATCATAGTGAGTCTCCATTACATTTACAGGAGTTCTAAATAATGCGTTTGTTCCATCAAATTTTCGTGAGGGCACCACAAGTACACATCGGTTAGACATATGAAAATCATATAGCGTCTGTATATCTTCTGTTTGCATGAGAGGTAAATCTTGTGGGAACACAATTGTTGCATCAAATCCTTTGTCCAAGAAATACTTGTCTGCAATTGAGACTGCGCTGTTTACTCCATCTTCGTTTTCATCATAAATTTCTACGATGTTGAATTTTTTTCCTATCTTTAAGGCTGATTCATCTTTACTTACAACTGCAATTTTTTCTATAACACTTGATTGTGAAATTGTTTGTAAGACTTCATCTAACATCATCTTGCAAAGATCTTCTGTTTTTTCGTATGATAAGTTCAGTCGCGTTTTTGCCTTTGAAAAGGTTTTAACTGGAACAATTGCTCCCGTACGTAATTTAGACATGCACTTGCTTTAGAATAAAAGATGCAAGAGCATCTTCATCTTTTTTATCTTTCATTTTTATTTTAGTTTCATACACCTTCATGTCCAAGTTTTCTATCTTCCTTGTATGAGGCTTGTCAGAAGAATCTATTACAATATGAGAAGCTACATCCGAATACATTTTTGCAAGTCCATATACTGATACTTCCATACCAGCTGCTTCCATGTATTTGGCAGCTGGTCCACTTATGGAGTTATTTCCTATGAGTGGACTTACTACAACAACTTTCTTTTTTGATTTGGAGAGTTCTTTTTTTATTCCTTTAATTGAAAGAATGGGTCCTATGCTTGTAAGTGGATTTCCTGGTGCAATTATTACCAACTTTGAATCATGAATTGCATTTACAGCAGCTGGATTTGCCCTAGCTTTGTCAGCTCCAACATATTTTATTCCTTCAACGTTGTCTTGCCCCTTGTGTTTTACCCAGAATTCCTGTAGGTGAAGATCACCTTTGCTTGTAACAATTCTTGTCTCTACAGTGTTATCGGTAACAGGAATTAATTTTGTATCAATAGCGAATTTTTGGCACAACCACGTGGTAATATCAGATAAATTCGTGCCATTTTTGAGCATGTTTGTTCGTAAAAGATGGATTGCCGCATCTCGATCTCCAATCTTAAACCAAGTTTCTTCTCCTAACATTTCCATTTGTCGTAAAAAATTATAGGTGTCTTTTTTTATTCCCCAACCTTTTTCAGTATCAAGCAAGTCAGCAAGTCCATAAAGAATCGTATCAATGTCAGGACAGATGTAGAGACCATAGAGCCAATAGTTATCGCCAACATTTGAAATTACACTGATATCTCTTATTTGGGAAGAGATCCCCCTGACGAGTTTGACGGAGCCTGTTCCGCCTGCAAGCATTGTTATCATTTTTTTTAATTTCCTACGAAGATCGATAATGATAGTATGCACCATATTACTTTTGCCACCAAGACATGTTGTAAATTTTATTGGTAAGATTTTCGATAAGATTTATTACTGCCCCTAAAAGAAGTCTGAGCGTGACTATCGGCAAGTATTTTGCTTTAGGATTAATTGGTTTGTTGGTTTTTAGTGGTATTTCTCCGATTTGGGCAACTTCTGACCTTACTGTCCATCTAAATTCAGGTGGCTCACCTGAAAAACCAAGCTTCAAGTATTTGGAATCTGCGTTTATAGAATATCCAAACGGTGGTAAACTCAAGAACCTATTGACAGGTAAGAATTATACAATAAGCTTTGTTGAGAATTCTAATAATACAAGCGTTCAAGATTTGATTCATCAGATAAATACCGCATTAGTACGGGATCAAAAAAGCCCTGTTATTGTAACAGACTTGATGGTAAAATATACGGCTATTCTCACGGGTGATGATAAGTCAGCATCAATAGATTACAACATTGAATTAATTCCAACAATAGCAAGCTATGTCATTACCAAAGGAAGTGGTGATACGCCAACAATCATGGATGCGGCTTGGATGGGCCTTACAATAAAAGACCCTGTTGTAATAAAAACAGCCCAGTATGGTGATCTCGAAATTAATTATCCAATTGACTTCTTGAAAAAGGCTGCACCAGACACATATTCTGTTATTGCTGGAACAAAAGCAGAGGATGCTTTGAAAAATAATTTGATTGATGCAAGCGGTATCTTAGAGGTACCGCTTAATGCATGGACACATCTTTTTGATCCAGCATACACACTTTCTGAGACTAGCGACTATGGATACAAAGGACAAAAAGTAGCAATATCAACTTATACCATGGGACAAAGTGGTTTAAACGAGGGAAAACAACAACCAACCCAAAAAACATTAGATTTTTCTGCTGATATTAATTATCAACTTACAACAGTTCAACATCCAAGTTCAGCTACAGTCAACATAGGTGGTTTTGCAATTGCAACAAAGGTTGGCGATACACCAGCATTTGCCACTACTCCAAAAGCAACAACAACAGAGACATCAAGCGGTGGCTTTCCAGTTGGAGTAATTTATGCAATGGCAGCCTTTGGAGCAATTGTTGCTGGGGCAGTTTTATTCTGGAGTAATAGAAAGCTCAAACAAGCTGCCAACAGGCCAAAAGACACCAGTACAAGCGGACCAACACAGTATGAAGATAGACAGCATTGGGCTGACAAGTTTGATGATGATAAAAAAACACCCAAGCCATAGAATTAATATTTTATAAACTAAAATTAAAAAATGGTGCGTGCCAGACGTAACTCTCCTTCTGTTTTCACGAGATTAAGCTATGCGGCCTACCTAAACCAAGTGCAGTGCTTATAGTTTTGTTTGGCCTTGCTCCCTGTGGGTCAGCTCTTTCATTCCTTGCCGAAAATCTCAGGTTTTGCCATCACAGTGACGCCGGGTCAGATTTTTTTCTGTTCTGTAGCCAGTCATCTCTGACTATCCATCTCTGGATCACATTTACTGCATGGAGGGAGGAGTTTCCTCTGCCTAAGCAGTAGCTCGTTCACCAGCTCGCACCTTGTTAATCTATAGAGAAATTTCTATTTTAATATTGCCAAAATGGCTAGAAAAAAATCAGAAGGTATAGAGCACTACATTTTTGGGGCAAAATAATCCTCGTCAGAGCGAGGTTGATTTCTCTTTGTTCTCATAAAAGCCATAAATTTCGTTGTTTCAATATACATACTGTAGATGAATTTATTTTCCCTAAGTCGAGGGGCAATCATATGCCAAAAGTATCGAGCTTTGATGTTTGAGAACCTAGAGTCACGCACAACAAAGACACTGTAAGAGGATTTTTCCACAATCGCTAATGTCTTTGGACTAAAAGCTTGATCTGATTGATTTCCTGCTCCTACTATGACAATCTCTGGATCCTGGTTTAGGTTTTGCAACAAATCTTTGGTTATGTCGTCGGTTGTTGGGTAGATCCTTTCAACAGGAATTTTCTTAAGGTTTAGATCAAACATCTTTTCATTTATTTTGCCCAAGATGTCACGTTCTTCTTCTGGGGATTCAACTACGCCTCTGACAATTCGCATACTACTTCCCAAAGTATTAGAAAATGCACTAGCTACTTCTAGTCCCAAGTCCGAATGTCTTCCTTTATCATACGACACTACAACGTGTGAAAGTTCCTTTTCAAATTCTTTTTTAATATGTACACCGAGTATATCACAAGTAGAAAGTGTTAGTAATTTTCTATTGTTTCTAAGATCATAGAAATCCATTACAAGCAGGTTGATTCCCTGTTCTTCAACCGTAGCAAGTATGGCATCAGTAGTATCATGAGTCAATCTTACCAAATAGCCGTAATTTGCAGCATCAGGTAGGGATTTTTTTATTTCCTCAACAGAACGTACAGTAGGTTCTGCAAATCCTTGACTCATAGAAAGAGGTATTTGAATTGGAATTGTCACTATACTCAGAAGCGAAATCTCACCGCCTTTGTCTTTTGCAATAGCAGATGCAATTTTTACTAGATTTCCAGCATTTTTTTTGTTGAAAACTATCATTATACGATAATCTTTTCTTTGAGATGGTTCTTTGTTTGCCACTAGAGGAGCGTAGTGTTCTATTTCTTTCTTGGCAATATACAGTTTGTAAATTGAAAAACCAATCAATATCCAGACAATAGCAATTGCCCAGCTCAGAGGATAATATATTAAAAGAAATACAGCCAATCCGACTTTAGCGCATATACCAATAATTGGCAATATTGGAAATAGTGGAACACCAGCTGCAATTGCAAGTTGTGTCACTGGAAGCCATGAAGCCATTATAAGCATGATAAAACCAGATGCAATTATCGCAAAATGTGGTGTGTGATATTTTGAATGAATCGAACTGAAAATGTATGGAAGATTGTACTGCCTTCCCATAGCAAATGAGACCCTACTTGATGAGAAAGTAGTGGCACTCAAGCCAGCAACTGTTGACACCATACCACCAGCCAGAACTATTATGGTTCCAAACGGCAGTAGGAATTGTGCAGCTTGTGGAATTCCAAGTTCCTGATGATCCCCTATGAAGCGCCATGCTTCAGTACCAATTTTTGATGGATCAAGTCCAACTAAGAAAGAAAAAGTAAATACAATGTAAATAGTAGTGACAATGCCAAGCGTTATGAAAATTGCTTTTGGTATGTTCTTCTTTGGATTTTTTACTTCTTCTCCCGTCTGTACAATTATTTCGTATCCTTCAAAAGCAATGTAGGTGACTCCCATTCCTAACATTAGACCAACAAAGCCCTTTGGAATAAAATTCTGAAAGTTTACTGTCCAATTGTGATTTACAAATCCCCACGCAAAAATACCTGCTGCAATAAAAGAAACTATTATAGCAAGTTGGGTAAATGTCAATATGTTTCCAACTTTTCCCGTAAGTGAAACACCTCTGTAGTTTACATATGTGAAAATTATTACTACAATTGCTGCTATTATGGTCTCAAGTGGAATGCCGCCGTACTGTGATGAAAATCCAACATTTGCAAGCAGACTCCCAAAAAACCAACCAAAGGAAACAGCATACAAGCTTCCCGCAATCATGTGGGCAAACCACGCAATCCATCCACTGATGAATGCATTTGGTCTTGGTAGCCCTTCCCTTACCCATCTGTAACCACCACCCGCTTCTGGAAAGGCAGAGCCAAGTTCGGCGTAGGTCAGTGCGGTAAAGAAGCTGATCACTCCACTAAATACAAAGGCAATAAGCAGGGCATCCCCCGCTTCGTGCATAGCAGGCCCTATTAGATTAAAGATAGAACCAGCTATCATTGCTGCAATTCCGACCATCGTTATGTCTAGTAACGATAGACTGCGTACAAGGCCTGGAGATGAGTTTTCAGTAGCCATTATTACCTAACCGTGTGGAAAAAATGGTCGAATAAATCTCTACTTGTCTCTATATCCATCAATAGACATCCTATTGATTCTCTACCGAGATATCGTAAATACCATAATCCTTTAAAATTGAATTAATCTCCTCTTGGGAATTTGCTTTTGAGTAATCTTCAAGAAGGTTTTTGTTGAGATCATAAAAAGTATGACCCCATTTGAATTTGTTTAACATTTCATGTGCAAGATTATCGAACTCCATAATAAACAAAGCTCCTGCCATGGCTTCCACAGTTGTAAGCTTGTTTAATTTTGAATAATTGACCGGATTGCCAGCAAAAAGTGGTGGAAGTTTTCTTGCGATGCCAGAAAATTTTCTTACAAATGTTTTTTGTGCCAATTCCCATGAGCAGTCAATTCCTGTTATAGAATCAACATCAAGTCTGTCATTTCTTAAAATTACTTTATCTGCGAATGGATCTAAAATCAAAGTTTTTGATGAAGTGTTTCTCACGCTTGTTGCTATTCCAAATTTGACTAGCTTTGCAGCAGTACATTTTTTTGGATCATCTTGTTTGAACATTAAAACTTGAATTTGCATTATTGTTTTTATGTAATAAAAGAGGTATAATAAACTACCAACGAAGTTCGTATTTTTTGCTACTATAATCTGGTTATTTTGTAGATGTGTAGGTAATCTGATAGTAGAATCTAGATGGTTGGTCTTTCTTAAGAATTTGTACATTCCATTGTCCGTCTGGAATCACACCGTTTGCATCAGCAGGAAGGATTGTAAATTTCTCTAATCTAGCACCTGGACCACTGTATCCAATCAAAAAGTTTTGGTTGCCTATTTGGATTGTTTGGTATAGTGAGCCAGAGTTTTGTGTAGAACCTGAAACCTTACAATCAGCATCTTTACCAATCAAACATGTTCCATCTTCCAAAGTCACTTTAAGGTTAACATTAGATTCATCTCCAGTATTTACACGTATCAAGCCGTCAATCATTCTTGGATAGAATGTACTATTTCCAATAGTTTTTTCCTTAATGGTTATTGGAATAAACGAATCTGTTATTCTGTTTACTTTGTCAGCTGTTATGACATTTGAGATAATTGGTTTCTGTGTAGGTCCAATGGTGCTTGGCACTGCAGATTGGGTAGTGAGAGCCCCTTGTGTTGCATTTCCTTGAGTAGCGTTTACTTGAGGTGGTGTTTCTATAGTTTGTGGTAATTGATTTACCACTTGGAATGAAATACTAAATACACCAAAGGGAACTTGGGCCATCACCGTATAGTTACCAAGTTTTGCATTTTTAGGAATTGTATAATCATAACTAAAAGAATTTGTTTGATCAAATGGCACAATTGCTCTTGGGAATACGTTGCCTTTTTTAGATACCACTTGTCCTTCACTTATTATAGTTTCATTTGCTAGTCCTACTGAAATATTAACAGAATTAATTGATATGATGTAACTTGTTCTTCCTGTAATTAGGACAGTTTGTCCTGGGAGATATTTGTCATTATCTGTTGTCAATAACAAAGACAGTTTGTTTGATGAAGTAGTAAATATGTCAGTTACCTTGAAGCTAGTCTGAAACTGCACCAAGATAATTTCCGTATATCTTGTACTCTCCTGTTTTATAGATTCCAGGACGCAAATTAATTGAAGCTTGGAATTGACCTCCGGCGTTTACATGAACTGATGTTCTAAAGGCTTCCTGTCCAGTATTGGTATATACTACAAGGTCTGGCATTGTGTTTTGTTCTAGTGCTGCAGGGTTAACTTGTGGAATTACTTGACCAAAAATCTTGACGGTTTGAGTAGTAGTATATTCTGTCTTGTCTGTC
>VBPW01000040.1 GCA_005877305.1 Nitrososphaerota archaeon
AAAAACACAAGAATACCTCTTGATTGTGCATAGCAAGTTTAATACTCATGTTACCATTATTACAGTAATGTGGATGAACAAAGGAGGATTAAAGAAAATTGGCTTCAATAAGTTATGATCAGGAATCTAATGCACTTTATTTTAGATTAGCCAAGTCTAACAAGAAAACTGCAAAGACAATACCTTTAGGAAATGATAGATTTCTGGATCTTGACAAGAATGGAAAGATAATTGGATTTGAAATACTATTCGCAAGATCTATGCCACAAGAAGCTAAAGAAGCAATATTGCGCTCAAAACCCACAATAGAATTATTACAATAAATTTCCTTTGGTCAAGATATGTTATGTTGCATTAAATTCCTTTATTATGGATTCCACGTCTACTCTTGTCAAACCGAGATGTTTCTTTGCATCTCTTCTTGCAATGATTTTTCCCTCTTGAAAGGCAATCATCGTTGGTACCGTCTGTATGTTGAATCTATCCCAGAGTGGATTTTCATCTTCATTTACTAATGCAGCTTTTTTCTGAGCATTTCCTGAATTCATTTCTTCAAAAGTTGGTTTAAAATTTGCACAATAAGGACACCAGTCAGCATAAAACAGTACCAATGTTTTCTGTCCACTGTTTAACACCTTGGAATCAAATTCCTCAGGCAAGACATGTTCCATAGGTTGAACTGATCTTGTAAAATATTTAGAGCTACCTAAAATGAATTTTTATTACAAAAATAAATTAAATACAAGTCAACTTATTGGTTCGGATTGTATCTCAAAAATGCCCCGACTTTTCCAATACTAGATAACATTGTACCATGTTCTGTTGAGCCTGATATTACCTCTACTTTTGCACCCGTTTCTCCAGCAACTAAGGCCAAATAGTCTACTATATCACGTTCTGCTGCCTCAGAATCCATGCTTTTACAATTAGGGCAAGGCGTGCTTAAAAGTTCCTGAGTTCTTTGTATTAGTTTAGGTCGTTCTAAAATTTCAGTTTGTACATTTTGACATCTTTTACATGTAACATCAAGTTTTCGTAGATTGGTGTCATCAGTGATAAGAACCAAACTTACAACATTTTTTTTTAAAAGATCAATAATATCCTTCAAACCATAAACTGCAAGTCCTCTTGAAAAATGAATCTCATGAAATAGTTTCTCGACAAGCTTCTTTTCTTCTACCATTCTATAATCAGATAATACTTCTTGTGCTCTAGCAAATGCTTCACGAACTCCCTCCGAACCAGCATATGAAGTATCAAGAGTTGCTATGATCATGTTTTGAAGTCTATATTCGAGATATTCTTCTTTTATAAAATTCTCTTTTGTTGGGCCAGGACCGGAAATTATTAGCCCCTTTATTGGATAAATGTCTATAAAATACTCTCTTGTGGTATGTGCGACTCTGTGATAATATTCGCCAAGTTCCATTTCTCTTAACCTTTCAAATCTTCTTGCTGATTGACCACCTTGTCTGTGTTTTCCTGCTACGCCAGAGGAAGTTTCTGATAACACTTCTAGCTTGTCACCATGTAAAAGACCCCATCCTGCGTCTTTTGCATCAATTGCCAAAAACCCAATCATGTTTTCATCTTTTAGCATGTCTTTTAGCAATTCAACATGAAAATGATCATCGCATCTATACAGAAATGTCTGCAGTTCTTTTGGTGGTTCTATTTCGTAAAGTTTAATCACTTCACTACCAATGGGTCCCCCTCCTTCTGCTGGGAGTGCCCCGCAAAAGACTACTAGTCCTTTGTCTGGAGGTTTTTTGTAAAGCTTTAATCTTTGAATGACACGTGAGAGTGCATCTACAACATGAGTTCTTGTGAGATCTGATTTGATGTTATCTGCAGTTCCTTGCTCTTCCCGTAACCCGTTTATTACTTCGTGTAAGGCTTTCTTTGGTGGTATGTATAAAGAGATAAGCTCAGTCCCACGACCAGATTTGTCTGAAAGTTCCTCTAATGTTTTTCGTAATTTGTACATTTTTACGGAATCTTGTTTTTCAATTGTAGGCTTACCCATTAACATGACCTCTTGAGATTATGAATATTAAGTTTGGTCAGATTGTATCAAGAACTTGCTTGAAAACTGAAAATGGTTGATTTCCAGTTATTTTTGTGACTTTTTCACTACCAAATATCAAAAATGATGGTGTAGCATCAATTCCTATTTTTTCTCCAAATTGTTGATTGTCAAGAACCTTTTGTTCGTATTTTTTATCGTTAAGACATTTGTCAAATTGCACAAGGTCTAATCCCACTGTTGATGCAAACTGATCCAATGACTTTGCGTTTACCCATCCTGTTCTTTCGCCAGCCCAGTTCTTGTATAACTCATCGTGATAGCTCCAATACTTGTCTTGGTCGTTGGCACAGTATGATGCTTCTGCAGCTAGAACTGAATCTGGCCCGTTTAACGGAAAGTCTCGAAATACAAGATTTGCTTTGCCTGTGTTGATATATTCTTGGATAAGTGAATTCAAGCCAGTTTGATGAAATGCATGACAATACGTACATTGGTAATCACCCCATTCCACTATCGTAATTGGAGCACTGGGATTTCCAAGAATAGGAGATCCGTTCTGACTTAGCATCTGAATGGTTATCTTGGAATTCTTTTGGTCACTATGTGGGATAAGCATGTATGATAACGCAATAAGCGTGATAATTATTGGTATTGCAATGACATAGTATTTTTTCACAACTCAATTGCATTTTGAATTGAATATAAGATTGTTTAGCCAAACTTTGGGGACAGATCGCTGTAAAAAATTCTGCAATATGTGCCATGGATCTGTCAACGTCCTATAAATATTTAGGTAAATTATCCAAGAATTTAAATATCTATCATTGAAAACAGTAATGAAAATGGCAAACGCTTTTCAAATCACAAAATCTGATAACACAGTTCCAACAATTGCTGCGGCAATTCTTCTGGTTCTGTTTGGGCTTGGCGTATTTGCAGTAGGATTCGATCAAGGACAACTCTTTAGTCTCATTGAAGGCCCACAAGCATTCCATGATATGTATCTACACGAGTTCTCTCATGATACACGACATGCTTCTGGTTTTCCTTGTCACTAGAAATCTGGAATGAAAACATTTCTTTTTCTTGGTATTGTTCTAATCTCTGGTTTTTCTGCTGGAATAATTCATGGTCTTGTTAATCTTGCTGTAGTCGAACCATATCTAGACACAGCTATAGGAATAGAGAATCGTAACATGTTTGCCTCTGGCGAAGCACATGACACACCACAATTTTGGCAAGAATTCAATAACTATAGAATGTGGCAAAAGGATAGTTCATTACTTGCAGGAGGAATGCTAGGACTTGCCACAGGAGCGCTATTTGGATTGATATTTGCTTATTCAAGGAACGCGCTTCCAAGTCAAAATCATATAAAGAAAGCTCTCGTGCTTGCAGGAATAATGTGGTTTACAATCTTTTTTATTCCGTTTTTGAAATATCCCGCAAACCCACCCACAGTTGGTGATCCTAATACGATACTTTTCCGAGTGTCGCTGTATGTTATATTAATAGCACTGTCTGGCCTTGGGGCGCTTGGTTTTTCAAGAATCTACAAAAGGATGCAAAGTAAGAGGTTTGTTGCACCAATTGGGTACGCTATATACATAAGCATAATTTTTCTAATTATGCCGGAAAATCCTGATAAGATAACAGCACCAATAGATTTGGTAAATGGATTTCGAATTGTATCTGCAGCTACAATGACAATGTATTGGGTTGTCAACGCAATAATTCTTGGTTTTCTTTGGCAAAAATTTCAACCTCATACAACTAGGCAACAAGAGATTAGCTAAATTCTAATGTCATAAAACAATATTTTGGAATTTAGATTGCAAAATTGGATAATGAATAATTGTAATACTAGTCTACTCGACAATTAGTTTGAATGGCTACATGTCTACCCATTTTGATCATTTGGGGTCAGGATAATTACTGGTTCGGGTTTTCTTATACGTACATCTGCTTTACTTATTCTACTTTTGTAAAGCTTGAATTTTTTTCCATTGTCTGACAAAACCCATTTATCAACTTTAACAAGTGCAATCTCTTCAAGATCCGAAATCTTTTTGTAAACTGAACTCAGTGGGATTCTATGTTCTTCAGAAAGCTCCATCGCAGTCTTTCCTTGTTTGATTATGGAAAATAATATGGATCTTGATTGAGCATCAGCTAAAGCTTCTATGACTTTTTGATTTACGTCATACTTTTTTAGTTGTGCTAGTGAAAGCCTCTTTCTCAATATTTTCTCAATTAGGATAGCCTAACTATTTAAATGCGATGCAACTCATTCTAAAAATTTAGAATGAGTTTCTCATTTAAATAAAGTTAGCTTGTCCTAATTGATGATAAAGTGATGATCAGTGATTGATTATTGGCAGCTCGTATTGTTGGGTTCAATAGCAGGATTCACAATTTTTCTAGGACTGCCAATAGCTGCTCTTCAGAATCTTAGTGCCAAAAAGAAAGGATTTCTTAACGCCTTTGCACTAGGAATTTTGGTATTCCTTATTATCGATGTTTTTAGTCATGCATGGGAATCAGCTCAAGGTTCTGCATCTGCTATGCTAGAAGGAAAATCCACAATAGAAAATGTTATTCTTAATCTTTTCGCTTTGTTTGGGGGCGTGGCAATTGGCCTTTTAGGATTAGTTTTGTATGAAACCAAAACGATGAAAAAATCTTTTCCACAAATTCTTTCTTTAGAAAACATCAAAGTAGGTGACGATCATCTTCACCAACTATTCTATGAAGCAAATGCTTACAAACTTGCTATGATGATTGCAATAGGAATAGGTGCCCATAATTTTAGCGAAGGGTTAGCAATAGGTCAATCATATATTGCAGGAGAGATTGGATTGGCAATACTTTTGATAATTGGATTTGGTGCTCATAATACTACGGAAGGTTTTGGAATTGCTGGGCCTTTGACTGGTCTTATTAACAAACCCAAAATCCGTTTTATAATTTTAGTAGGTTTGATTGGAGGAGGCCCAACATTTGTTGGCACAATATTGGGTAGTTTGTGGGATTCTCAATTGGCATATATATTGTTCTTATCAATTGCCGGAGGAGCGTTGATCTATGTTTCAATGCTCATGTACAATTCGGGCAGAAAACAGGCCACGAATGCGGTTATGATGACAGGAATATTTTTTGGATTAGTTGCTGGTTTCCTTACTGATTTAATAATTTCATTAAGTGGTGCCTAAATACATCATACTTGTCAAGTAGTAATTTTTGCAAGTTGATTCTCTGTTTTTGCCTTCTTAATCTCTCTTGCAATCCTTCTTCCCATGCTCATGGGTTCATCATATAGGAATGTCGAATAAGGTGAACCGTCAACATATAGATTGGTTCCTGCAACTATTCTTGCAGAGAACTCAAATGTAGTGAATTTTCCATTATCATCATAAACTCCTTCTAAACAAAATGGTCCATTCATTCCAGGAGCAACGAGTCTTTTTGAGGCGTCAACAAACCTTTCACCCATAGAATAGACTTCATCAAGAAGTGATTCCCTCAAAACTATTGGGATGTTTCCAATTACGTTAAAGGATGGAATCAAATCAACGTCTATTTGTTGTGGTGCGGGAATTCTTCCAAGGCCATCAATATCGGATTCATATCTTCTATCTACTCCAAAAAACTCTAATTCGCCAGTTAACGGTGAAAAAAAGTATTGAAGATATGCTGATACCCCAAATGCATATTCTTGCAGGTATAGATCATTATCTCCTTTGATAATCCCTTGAGAAATTAACTTGTCACGTTTTTTGTTATAGTCTTTCTCACTTGTAGTCAAAAAATATCCTTTACCTCCAGCTGCTCCGTATCTCTTTGCTATTACTAATGTCTTGATCTCTTTTGGGCTTGGAATGGTTTTAGGAATGTTGAGCTTTGATTCAATCATTAATTTTTCTTTCATCTTTCTATCTGATTCCCATCTGAGGATCCATTTGTTGCCAAAGATTGGAATTTTAATTGATTCTATCTGCGATGAATCCATTTGGGAAATAAGAGTTCCGTGTGGAATTAGTACAGCATCTTCATCTTTTAGCTTTGAAGTACGTTTTTGTTCTGTTAATTCTAAAAATGAATCGACTAGTATTAATTCATCTATGAATCTAAATCTGCGATAAAGTTTTTCGCGTTTTTTTTCACATATGAGTATGGTCTTGAAACCTTCATCTTTTGCTCCTTTTAAGACCTGTAACGCACAATGAGACCCAAGAGTAGTAATTGTAGTCATTTTTCTTCGATAATTTTCCTTACAAACGGCTCTTTATGAAAGTTCCATGTAGGAGTTGGAAATAAAAGAGAACACCACATCAATTAAATCAATTTGATAAATCTAATCTTGGACCTACATGAATGAATTCTTGCTGTAAATTCCAAATTTGGATGAAAAAGTCCTTATATTATAGATTTTAAATAATTAAAGATCGTAATTGGGAAAATTGGTTTATGGTAATACGAGATTAGTAACAATTAAAGCCAAACCGATAATTTCATTAATTCTCCATTCCTATGCCGATGACGACAAGAAAAAAATTCTAAATATTACAGCAAACAAACCCCGTATAATTTTAGATATCATAAATGCATGCAAATTGCCTCAAACTTCTTCTTATAGGAAAATTAATTCGCTTATAAAAAATGGTTTGTTAATTCCAGACGGTCAAATTCCAAGAAAATTTGGGAAAAAGGTTACAAAATATGTTGCGTTATTTGAGAATTTAGAAATTAATATAATAAAAAATGACATTAGCGTTATAGCAAGATTCAGTGAAGGCGCACGTCATGCCATCTTCCGTATGATGCGTGAAAAAATTGTAAACTTTACTAAAAAACAAAAAGTGTCTAGTTCAAAAAATTATCAAGTCGTTCAAACTGAGGTAATTTCCATACCTAATGATTCCATGATTCCATTCCTTCTAAAAGGTGGTATAATCAAAGTTTGAAATCTTCAAAAGGGTTTTTGTCTCAAATAAAATAGACAACTATTTTTTAATGTATCTGGACAAATTATTTCATACCAGACACAGGTACGTGGGTAACTTGCTGAGATGGCCCTCTCAACAAGAACCACTTTTTATTCCCTATGA
>VBPW01000013.1 GCA_005877305.1 Nitrososphaerota archaeon
CAAGACAGATAAGCTTGATAATACAGCCATAATTTGGACTGAATAAATCTTCATCAAAAACTATTATGTGATGTTTTGTTTGTTCCTTCATTTTTTTAACAATTCAAAGCCTTCTCATAACAGCGTGTGGCTTCACTACGTCTATTTAATTTTAGAAGGGCAAATCCCTTGTAACCTAAAGCAGTTTTAGAATATGGGTTTAGTTTTAAAATTCTATCATAGCATTTTATTGCTTCCTCATATTTGCCTGAACATAAGAGAAAATTACCCTCATCATAAAGTGAGTTAATTTCCTCGTCTGTTGCTCTTTGTTGGTTTTTTGGCGGGTTTACTGTAGATTGCAATTCAATAGAGTATAGGATACATCGTTTTTAAAGAGACAGTAATTTTTGTCAAGTAAAATCTTACAGTTAATTATTCAGAAGGTTTGACGCAGAGTTTGGCATGGATCTTTAATTAAAATACCTAGATGTAGAGTTTCAACCTGGTATTATACTGGTTTTTGCTCCCATCTTTTTTCGCAAAGCAATTGCAAGAAAAACTGAAACTACAGATAATAATGCAGCGGTTAGAAATATCTGATCATATGCTTGTGCAGACGGAAAGCTGCCAGAAATTTTAGGTATTGTCTCCTGATACATTTGCTGATACATGCCAGCAAGCGAAGGCCCAAGCGAGTTACCTACAAGCATCAACAGTACAGTCATGCCAAGAGATATCCCCTGTACCTTTTGCGGTGATGACATTAGAATTATGTTAAAGCATCCTACAATTGCAAATGACAGCCCAACAGAAATTATTGCCAAAGTAACAGATATCATAGATTCGGTAAAGTGAAATGCCAGTATACTAAAAAATCCAACTGCACAAATTATTGTTCCAAGTGCTGTGAGGTTGAAATTGCCTACTCGCGAGAGGAAAAAGCCCCCTGCTGCAGATACTACAAGGGAGACAATCATGAACGGCAGCTGAACTGCAGCTATTGTTATTACATCGCCACCAAAGCCAAGAGGTTTTGGGCTGCGTATCAGTACAGGAATTGTCTGGTATACCATGAATGTAGAAACTCCAACTATAATCAGGATAATATTTGATGGCAGGAGCACCTTGTCTGAAAGCACTTTGAGATCAATTAGAGGATGAGCTACTCTTTTTTCAAGACTTGCAAAAATTATCAACGATATGGCAGATCCTGCAAAAAAGCCCAGAGAGTCCAGATTCCCCGAACTGATGTCTTGAAGAAAGGACAGGCCCATCAAAAACAAAATTACCGTAGAAGATAACGCCAGAGCACCCTTGACATCTATTCCTATTGTTTGGGTACCTTCTTGTTCTGTTTTTTTCACTTTAATGAATCTGTTCATTATAAAGGCTAATACTATCGCTACAGGAAATACAGAAAAAAAAGTTGCATGCCAGCCATAATCAGAAATTATTTTTGCACCAGCTATCAAACCTATTACAGAGCCGCCAAAAAATGTCGAAGTAAATATTCCTTGAGCCATTCCAAGCTTTTGGATTGGAAAGATATCACGTACGATACCAAATGCAATTGGGAACATAGATATCCCTACACCTTGGGCAATCCTTGCAGCCAACAAGAAAGGCAACGAATTTGCAAATCCTCCAGCCAAAATTCCTGCAGAATATATCATCATCACAATTAGAAGTATCTTCTTTTTGCCATAGACGTCTGAAAGCTTGCCTGCAATAGGTGTCATTACTGCACCTGCTATCAAATACGAAGAAAGAATCCAAGACGATGTGTTATATGAGATGCCAAAATCTTTGATAAAATCAGGAATAGCTGGCAGGACCATCGTTTCCCCATACATTGTTGCAAGAGCAAGCCCACATATGATAGCAAGAGCAAGCCATGCAGAAGACGAAACTGAGATCACAGAACCAGTATTCTTACTTGGCTCTGAACCATCTTGATTTTCTTTCATTATTTTACCTAAAGATGTTGTACTTTTAGAGCTTGCTGATAAATTGAAGGTTTGGAATTGGTAAGATTCGGAAGAACAATTGTGGCTGGCCCATCATTACTATGCAAACGATAACAGCCCCAAGGATGCGTTCATTTGAAAGACATTAACGAACATGCTAATCCTAGTACTAAGGGATGTGAAGAGTGCGAAAAGATAGATTCTTCTTGGGTCCATTTGCGGAGATGCTTGATGTGTGGCCATATCGGATGTTGTGATTCCTCACTACACAAGCATGCAACAAAACATTTCAATAAAACTGGACACTCTATCATACAGTCGTTTGAACCTGGTGAGGATTGGAGATGGTGTTATATT
Organism: Nitrososphaerota archaeon; assembly: GCA_005877305.1. Taxonomy (GTDB): domain Archaea; phylum Thermoproteota; class Nitrososphaeria; order Nitrososphaerales; family Nitrosopumilaceae; genus TA-20. Next base: position 2,307 of record VBPW01000013.1, read on the forward strand.
GACAAGATCTATCTAAAATGATATCTGTTAAGTTATCGGTGCCTTTTCTCTCTTCTCAGCACTCCTAGCCGATAACAAGTTGTCAGAACTTTGCCAAAATCATATCATGTATTACAAAGTAAGAAAAGAATTACCTGCTATTTTTCATCTGTTTCTGTTGAGCATATGTTACAATAAACTATCAATAATATTATTTCAAAAGCATATTGTTCGAAATATGTCTTACTTCAAATGTTATCGATTCATCTCGGGGTAAAAATCAAAATCCCTTTCCAAATTTTTTATTTTGGTTTAACCGACTTTGTTTTTACTTGGTTTCATTACTATTGCAATAAAAAATAATCCCAATATTGCAAATCCAGAAAATGCAAGTACAGTCTCTATAGTTATCGATTGTGATTCTGGAATATAGGTGTCTAATCTAGCTACTATTTCCCTCAAAGAGAAAAGACCGAAAGCTGCAGAAACAAAAATCAGCCTTCTTGCTTTGGTGTTTTTGTATGCAAATAATGATATTACTAGCAAAACTGCTGCAAATATCCCGCTTGCAAATGAAACGGCATCAGAGATCTCTGTCATGGTTTATCGGTTTCCTCCTTTTTCACTGAGGAAAGATCAAAGAACAAATCTGCAAATCTACTTGTTAATTTGTTCCAAACATTTGGATGATAGTTTTTCAACAATAAGGTCAGGATCTTAACATCACCTTTGATGGAATATCTGACTGTCTTTCCTTCTTTTTTGCTGGTAACTATTTGTGTTTCAATCAGTCTTGACATGTGCCAATTAATGGTAGGAGCAGAAAAGTGCTTGTAATTTGCAATTTCAGTCTGGGTTGAATTTGGATGTTCAATCAAGTAAATCAAAATATCCCTAGCTGTTTCTTGTGTAAGGAATGCTAGAATAAGTTCGCTTTGTTTGTCCAGTATTTCTGCAGGGTAATAATGTCTGTGCAAATTAATTTTTCTTGATTTAATTTTGCCCGAGTCTTCCAATATTCTCAGATGATATTGAACTTGGCCCATGGCTAATCCCAAATCTGTACTGATCTTTCTGAGATGAATTCCAGGGGCATTTTGAATGTGCTGATAAATGATGGTTCTAATTTCTGTTGCATTTTGATCTTCGGTATCACGCAATTATCCATCATCACCGACTTTATGTCCTTCCACACATTTACCAAGCAATAATCAACCCTATGAAAGATTTGATGATTTTGGTGCATTCCTCTAAGTGTACAATAAAAGATTTTTCGATGATATGCAACAGAATATTTAGCTGAATGCACCTAAGATGTATTATACTTGATTCAATTAATCAACTATCGAAGGTGAAAGAAAGATAAAAACAATATACTTTGTTATGATAGGAGCCGCAATCGTTTCACTTGTGATTGGATTGATTCCTTCGTACGAATCGTTTGCTGCATCGAGTACTAGTCATGTCACACCACCACAATCTCAAACAACAGATGATCACAATACAAAGGCTGACGCTGAAACCAACGATGATGTAAATGCTAAAGCACAGACAGCAGATGACCATAATACAAAAGCAGATCCTGAAACAAACGACGATGGAAAGTAGCTTTTTCCTATTTTTTTGCTTTTAATGCATTTTGGTATCTTTCGCTTGCTTTTCTTTTTCCAGTATGTCAGGGTTCATTGTAAAATCTGTCTATTCAGTAAATTCAGGAACTAGCCAGTCTATTACTTTTTGAATCTCTGTTGAGTGTAATATTATCTTGATTGGCCCCAGCGGTGATTCTTCTGCTTCTTCACAGATTGCTATCACGTCAGCAAATGCAGCTTGCTTGTTCAGATAAAACCAGGTAGTGTCACCATGAGCGTGATATCTCATTTGTCTTCTGTATGTTCTTGTGACCCTGCGAGATCTAATGGTATCGTAAATTTTTGCTAGTGACTGGAGACCCTTTGAGGTTGCTTTGATGCTTCCATCTTCGTATTTGTAATTTGAATCCAAAAGCACATGTGATACAGCTACTCTAACTTTTTCTGGATCTTCGGAAGGTTTTACAGCTGCATATGCTTCTATTTTACATACAACATCTGGAATTTTCACTTTATCCAACCTTTTATGATGTTATATGCAGAATCAACCAGCTGTTGAATTGTTAGGTTGTTGTTAGATAATGTTTCATCTGCAAGTGCTATTGGTTCACTCATTCCAACCTTAATTTCTCTAGAGTCTCGAATTACAAGTTCCTCACGGTTTTCCGGATCATCAGATCTTTTCCTATTAGTTAAGAATCCAAATCTTGTATCGCCAGATGCATGAACTGCAAGAATCTTTACTGTCCCAAATTTTTTTAGCACCTCAACTTCTGCTATAGAGCGTACTCCATCGATTAAAATGACATTTGATTTTGAGTTTGCAATCTGGTCTTTTATTAATTCAGCAACCGCACCAGGCCCCTTTTTTTCTCGAAGATCAAGCATAAGCTTGCCCAAATTTGCACTTGTAGGCTCTATTTTTCTTAGTACAGCCTCTGCACGCACAGCATCTCCCATTGTTATCTTATCAAACCCTTTTGATTTTAGAGCGTCAGCAATGGTAGATTTACCAGCTCCTGGCATGCCAGTAAGACAGACAATAAGCTTTGCCACACCAGCTATAGCTGAGAATTTCCAGTCTATGAAGCTACCGGAAATCATTATAAACAGATTGCCAAAAAACTTGTAATGCGAACTTTTGTAGCTGCAGAAATTCAAAATGATGAGGTACTAGATTCCATTGCAAAGCTACAATCGGATTTGAAGATCAAAGCAAAACCAGTAGGTAAAGAACACATGCACTTTACCTTACTTTTTTTGGGCGAGGTAACAGAGGAACTTGTACCAAAGATAATGGAGGCATTGCAGTCAATTGCATTTAGTCCTATTCAAGTAAGTTTTATTGGAGCTGGGGCCTTTCCAAATCCCAGATTTCCACGCGTTATTTGGATTGGTGTAGATGATATTGCATCACAAAATCTTGTCAAGCTTGCGACCCAGGTAGAAGAAAAACTTGGACCACTGGGGTTCAAAAGTGACAAACCATTCAAGCCGCATCTAACTATCTTTAGAATCAAAAACAAGATTGGTGATATTTCAAAGGAATTGGACAAATTAAAGACCATTCAGCTAGGTCACGATACCATTTCTGAGCTAAAGTTTAAGAAAAGTATCTTAACTCCTAACGGGCCTATATACTCTGATTTACAGGTGGTAAAAGCAAGATAATGAAAATTTTAGATCAAGTTAAAAAATTCACAATACCCACTGCAAAAGAACAGGAAACAATGAAAAGGCTAGCAGAATTTTCTTTACAACTAGTAAAAGAACAAGCTACAAAATTTCCTGATGTGGTACAAGTAGAGCTTGGCGGTTCCTATGCCAAAGGAACCTGGCTGCAAGGTGAGGTTGACTTGGACATATTTGTCAAGCTAAGAAAAGAAACAGATGAAAAAACTTTCGAGTCAGTTGGAAAAAAAATTGGTTTTGATGCTCTAAAAAAATTCAAACCATATGTCAGGTATTCAGACCATCCCTACGTGGAAGCATCGGTGAAAGGAACCCTAGTAAATGTGGTGCCTTGTTATGATGCAGAGGCAGGACAATGGAGGAGTGCTGCAGACAGATCCTCCTTTCATACAAAATTCATACTTGAATCACTTGACCAGACAAAAAAAGACGAGGTAAGGATTCTAAAAAAATTCCTGACTGCCATGGGCATCTATGGGGCAGAGATAGCCAAGGAAGGTTTTGGTGGTTATGTAGCTGAGGTTCTGGTATTACACTTTGGAAGTTTTCTTGGAGTACTAGAGGCAGCCTCAAATTTTGCACTAAACCAAATCATAGGAAATCCAACTAAAAAATTCTATACACCTCTTGTAATAATAGATCCAATAGATAGCAACAGAAACCTTGGGACAGCAATTTCTGCAGAGAGTGTAGGTAAGTTTGTTTTAGCGGCAAGGTCATTTTTGAAAAAACCTTCACTGTTATTTTTCAAACCAAAACCACTTAAACCAAATATAAAAAACCTTGACAGTACCATAATTATTAGATTTAATTACAAGGCTCGCAGTCCTGATATAATTTGGGGTCAGGTAAAGCGAGCAACTACAGCCATCTCAGGTCAGCTTGAGCTTGCAGGCTTTGATGTACTGCGCAAGTCTTCTGTCACAGATGAAAAATCAGAGGCAGCAATGATTTTCTTGTTGCGTTTACCAAAAATTGAAAAGTTCATGATAAAAAATGGTCCCCCAGTTTTAAGAAAAAAAGAGTCAGAAAGTTATATTGCAAAAAATTACAAAAATAAATTACTTTGGGTTGACGAGTCTGGAAGAATTTTATCTTTGCAAGATAGACCACTATATCATGCCAAACTTTTTTTGAGACATCTCTTGAAAAAAAATCTTTCAACCTCTGGCGTACCAAGTGGTCTGGTATCTGATATCAAACGAGGATTTAGGATATCAGATGGAAAGCAAGCTGCAAGCAAATCCATTAAAAAGGCTCTGACAGAGCTTACCACTACTGATGGACTCATCTTTAGTTCCCCTTGACAAGCTTACAAAAGAACCCTACTCTTCAATTCTAGGTTATCCAAAAGCAACAAGAAACGAGCTTTCAAAACGAGTTACAGAACTCAAAAAGATTGGAATCAATGGAATATCATTTACGGGTACCACTACACTAAACAACATCCCTGTTTTAGGTAAGGGTTATGTTGGCGTTGTGGTCTTGTCAAATCAAGGAAAAAAGACTGTAGCCTTGAAGATTCGCAGGATTGATTCTAGTAGGTCTGAGATGGGAAACGAAGCAAAACTTCTAAGGCTGGCAAACGAAGTAGATGTTGGCCCAAAGCTATTAGATTATAGTAAAAATTTCATAATAATGGAGTATCTGGAAGGCAAAAAGATAATTGATTGGATACGGGATCTCAAGGGTAAGGGTAGTGTTGCAAAACTTAGAGCTACCATAAGAAAAGTGCTTGAAGATTGTTACAACTTGGATAAAATTCGCCTTGATCATGGTGAGCTAAGTCATATTCACAAACATGTGATTGTTGGCAACAAAATCTGCATAATTGATTTTGAGAGTGCCAGTGTAAATAGGAGAACCTCAAATGTCACATCAGCAACCCAAAGCATATTCATTGGTTCAGGTATTGCCAACTTTGTAAAAAAAATAATCAAAGAACCTAATAGAAAAAAACTGATTTCTTCATTAAGAAAATACAAAAATGATCAGTCACGTGAAAACTTTGAAGACGTACTACAAGTATTGGGATTGTAAAAAGTATGAGTTTGCAAAATCTTAAAACAAATACACTCAGGCTTTCACTAGCTGTAATAATTTCTGCATTTGTAGTAGAATTTACAATAGGAGTGTTTTCAAACAGTCTTGCACTAGTCACAGACAGTGTTCATGCTGTCTTGGATGCAATTGTTACTGCCATTTTGCTTGTTGCAGCAAGATGGGCAACAAAACCACCAGACCGTGAGCATACCTATGGCCATGGTAAGATTGAGACGATGGGAAGTTTTACCGGTGCTATAATTATCCTTCTTGTAGCATTCTTTTTCGTTTTTCTTAGAAGAGCATTGAAAAAAACAGATGGCTCTACTTTACGGGTTGACTTTTATCATGCATTTATGGATATGGGCTCTACATCAGTAGCGCTTGTTGGAATTTTGTTTGTAACATTGGGCTATTACCAAGGAGATTTTATTGCGGCATTAATTTTGGGAGTATTTCTTGCTGCTCTTAGCATAAAGCTGATTCATAAAACGGCTCTAGAGTTAACTGATGCAATTCCCGCAGGCATGGTAAGACAAGTTCAGGATATTGTGAGCAAAACAGATGGGGTAATGAACACAGAGTCTGTTCAAATGCGCAGATCCGGTAATGAAATTTTTGCAGAAGTAAAAATATCATTGAGCGGTGCGGCAAGTTTTGAAGAAGCGCATAAGATCAGTAGTGATGTAGAAAAAAACATCAAGAATTCTATTGCAAACTCCAACGTTACAGTTCATTTTGAACCAACGTGGAAAGATGTACCGCTTGATTACAAGGTAAGCAACATTGCCTCTACAGTAAAAGGAGTCGAAGGAATACACAAAGTTAATTCTTCATCTTCAAATGAGGGTCTCTTCATAAGTTTGCACGTCATGGTGGATAGAAACATGTCTCTTGAAGAGGCTCATAAAATTTCAGATGAAATAGAGTCCCAGATCCGAAATGCGGTTCTCAACATCAATCATATCACAATTCATCTTGAACCACACGTCTCAATACCAAAGAGTTTACCTGTAGAGGATTTATCAATAGAGGAACAAATTACAAAAATTATCAAGGAATATCCAGCAGTAAAAAAAATTGGTAGAGTCATAACATTTCAGCTTCAAAACATTTTCAAGATAGATATTGATTGTTCCTTTGATGGAAAACTATCAATAGAAAGGGTACATGATATAGTATCTGAAATTGAATATAAAATAAAAAACCAAATTAAAAATGCAGTAATTACAATACATCCAGAACCAAGCTAGTATGATAAATCATAAAGCAGTTGAATTACTAAAACAGGATCCAAATCTAACAAGAATTATTGAGCGTATTGGAGATTACCAAATTAAGAAAAGAAACAATCACTTTGCTGTTTTAATTGAATCAATCATATCTCAACAGCTTGCAAGCGCTGCAGCAGAAGCAATATTTGCTAGATTCAAAAAACTCTATCCAAAATTTCCAACAGCGACACAGATACTAAATACGAAGAATACCAAACTACGATCTGCTGGTCTATCGGGTATGAAAATTGAATACCTTAAGGATTTAGCACAAAAAATCGAGGATGGAAAATTAAAGATGAAATCCCTATCAAAGATGACTGATGATGAAATAATTGAACATCTTACCCAAGTAAAAGGAATTGGTCAATGGACTGCTGAGATGTTTTTGATATTTTCTCTTGGGAGATTAGATGTGTTACCTATAGGTGATCTTGGATTAAGAAAGGGAGTTCAGATGGCATTTTCCATGTCGGAACTACCAAAACCAAAAGAGGTAGAGAAGATAGGAGCAAGATGGAAACCTTATCGAAGCATAGCTACTTGGTATTTGTGGAAAAGTCTGCAAAAATTTGATAAGATAGGATGAATGTAATGGGGCCGGCCGGACTTGAACCGGCGACCTCTAGCACCCCAGGCTAGCATCATGACCAAGCTAGACTACGGCCCCTCAAGTTGCTGACAATGGTGAAATTATTAAATCGTAGGATTTTGTTAAATCAAAAAGAAAATTTTTTGTTAGCTGTTACAGCCACTTTGCTAGTCTGTCTTTTTCAAATTTTTCCTTTTCTACAAAGTATTCTTCTGATGGCTGCTTTAGTAAGGTAATAGGATTAGGAGTTGCAAACATCTCTACTTGTAGATATCCTGCAGTCTTTTTGCCAACTTCTACAAAACAACCTCCTTTGCCATCAAAGATCTCTTTTTCCTGTTCGCTTTTTATTTTTGATATTATATTTTTAGCCACAGTAACACCTTCTCCTTCTGCAAAGATTCCTGCTTTTGGAACAGCAATTTTATCTGTAACCATAATTTGATTTACATCTCCTATTGCGTATACGTTTTCAAAATTTGTTTTACAGGTTCTATCAACTGATATGAATTTGTCTTTTTCTGCAAAACCAGCGTCAACTACAACTGAAGGAGCCTTGTGTGGCGGAACTGCAATAAGAAGATCAAAGCCAGCTACAGATTCTTCAAACTTGAGTGTCTTTGGTCCAACAGAGATTGTTTTATGTAAACCATGAAACTCTATGTTTTGTGATTTTAAAAGTTGTAACAGTTCCTCGCTTACCTGAGGGCCACCTGCTGGAAGTGTTATTGGGGTGGGGCTGTAAAAGTCAATTTTTACAGAATCGCTGGCGCCTGTGTCTTTTAGCATAGATCTAATGAGAAGAGCTGCTTCATAGGGAGCTGGCGGGCATTTGTAAGGCAGGTCCATTATTGCCATTGCTATCTTGCCTGATTTTATTCTCTTTATTGCATCACGCATCTTTGGAACGTCTTTGAGTTCATACAAGATTAATCCGTTATTTGAAAGACCGGGAATTTGTTCTGGTGCAAGGTCAACTCCAAGTGCAATTATCAAATAATCATATGATAGTTCTTTTGATTTCGTTGTAACAGTTTTGTTTTTTGGATCGATTTTGATAATCTCCTCGTTGATAAAATCAATTCCCTTTTTTGTTATTGTTTGTAAAGGTCTTTTTGAATGCTCAAATTCTCTAGTTCCATTAAGGATCCAGAGCTTTACTAGATCCATCATGAAATAGTCTTTTTTATCAATTATAGTAATTTTTATTTCTGATGGAAGATTTTGTCTTAGCTCATTTGCTGCAGCAAGACCACCAAATCCTCCTCCCAGAATCAGAATATTTGTTGGTTTTATTATCTACCACCTAACACTATCTTTCTTGTGTAGTCGGTCTTACTGTAATTTCATTAACGTTCATGCGCAACGGGGATTCTAATGCAAACATTATCGAGTTTGCAATGTCTTCTGCTTGTAGTGCTTCAATTTCCTTTGATTGTTTTACAAATGATTCTAGTGATTTATCTGTGATGGTGTTGGTAAGCTCAGTGGCCACAATGCCAGGTTCAATTGTTGTAACTCTTATTTTGTATCTTGTGCTTAGTTCCTGTCTCAACCCTTCGCTAAAAGCTCTTACCGCATATTTTGTTGCGCAATAAACACTACCTGATGGAAATACTATTCTTCCTGCAATTGATGAGATGTTTACAATATGTCCAGAATTCTGGTTAATCATATGAGTAATGACAGAGGCAGTACAGAAAAGCACGCCTTTGATGTTGACATCAACCATTTGTTCCCACTCGTCAACTTTTAGATTTTTTACAAAACTCAGAGGCATGATTCCAGCATTATTAATCAAGATGTCTATGTGATTCCATTTTTTTATTGCAGCATCAATCAGTGCTTGGCAGTCTTTGCGATTTGTTACATCACATGGTACCACGATGCATTCAGTGCCAATTTTTGTAATTTCTTTTTGTAATTCCTCTAACCGTTGCGTTCTTCTAGCAGCAATTGCTACCTTTGCGCCTGCCTTTGCAAGAGATAACGCGGTAGCACGACCTATTCCACTACTTGCACCAGTTACAATTGCAACTTTGTCTTTTAACATCTGAAAATCTGTTTTTTATCACGATATATTGCGTAAATATGTTTTGTTGATCTTATATCATATTATGCATAACTTTGTAACTTAACATTAATTTAGTCTGAATTTTTAATTATTGTATGGAGTTTGATTGTGCATATTGTGGAGAAAAGCAAGACTTGCCTTTTGAATGCAATTACTGTAAAGACAAGTTCTGCGCAGACCACAGACTGCCAGAAGACCATAGATGCGTTAAACTCCATCAGATTAGAGCAAAAAGATTTGGCCAAAATAGTGTAAAACGAGATAAAGGAATAGGAAGACAAAGCATTTTCAAAAAATTTCTCAATAAATTCCGTGATTAGTAAAGTGCCCTTTCTGGATTTAGTTTGGAAATCTTTGCCTGATAAAACAATGCAAATGCCAAAGCCAACAAAACTCCTCCAGTAAGCCAGTAAGCAACTTGCATAGTAAGATAAACTATGCCAAAAGCCACACACATTGTTGCTTGAGTTAAAAGTTTTATCCATGATGGAATTTTTGCTACTCTGCAGATCATCTCTATAATAAAAAGGCCTGCAACCGGATATAGTATAATCAGAAAATAGGTACCTAGATGAATCCCATTATCCATTTACCCTAAAGAAATATCAAGTGTAATTTCTAGTCTTCCCAGTTTACTTTTACGGCAATTTTCTTCTTGATGAGAGCAAGTGCGTTCTCAAAAGGAAGGGTTGCCACATCTTCTGCTTCAAATGGGCCATATTTTTGAAGATCAGAGCCTACTATCTGGTCTATTGGTTTTAAGAAACGCATTACAATACTGCGTGACCTGTGGTTGTTGGCTACTGTCCCAAGTAGTTTTAATCTGCCGTTTAGTGTAGCTTCCAGAATTGTTTCTTTTCTTTGACGCAATTCATCTTCAGAATCCAAGATGAATCTTTCTTCGTCAAGTAAATTTGTATAATCAAGTTCATTTGATTTAATTGCTTTTTCAATTCTTATTTTTAAAAGAAGTGTTACCATGTCTGTTATTATCTTTACAAGTGAGTCTTTGATTTTCGATTCTATTCCGTCATATCCTTGATTTTTTAGATTACCAATTAACTCGCCTATACTTGAATAAAGATGTGGATTAATTTCTTGGACAGTATCATTTTCTATTTCAAGCTGTAAGATGGAGTACAATAAATTTACATCAATTTTTTTTGTTTCTGACATTTCCACACCCAACATACTTAAATCATGGACTCCTTGTGTTATGATCAAGGAACCAAATTGCCATATAAAGTGATTGGTGGAGAGCCAGTATTAATTTCCTATTCAGCTGATGAAGTTTTTGCTAAGATAAAACACGATCAAATAAAATTTATCGATCTACAGTTTACAGGATTATTAGGTCGATTCCATCACACTACAATTTCCGCTAGCTTGTTTACTCCCCAACAAATGCAAGATGGTTTGCCAAAGCTTGATGGTTCCTCAATTGTTGGATTTGCAAGCGTGGATGATTCTGATATGGTACTCAAGCCGGATCCAAATACATATTCCATCATTCCATGGATGGTAAACGGTAAAACCGCTAGATTGATTTGTGATGTTTATTGGGGATGGGATAAGGGTAGGCTTGAGCAAGACCCCAGAGGCATGGCGCAAAGGGCAGAAAAACATCTCAAAACTCAGGGATTCGATTTTAGTTTTTGGGGACCAGAGGTAGAGTTTTTTGTCTTTGACAAGATCTCGTGGGATGTCTTGACACCATACAAAGGCCAGTCATATTCCATAGAATCAAAAGAAGCACCGTGGAGTCAAGAAGGAAAAGGCTATCCTATGGCCTTGCAAAAGGGATACTATCCAAGCACCCCATCTGATACATTAACAGAATATAGAAATGAGTGCGTTGATATTTTGAATGAAAATTTCGGTATTTTATGTGATAACCATCACCATGAAGTTGCAACTGCAGGTCAGTGTGAAATTGATATTAGATATGATCATTTAACAAATGCCGCTGATGGCGCACAAACCTACAAGTATGTGGTAAGAAATGTTGCAGTAAAGTATAGCAAGGTTGCAACTATGATGCCAAAACCAATTTCTATGGATGCAGGTTCTGGCATGCACACAAACGTGAGTCTCTGGAAAGATGACAAGAATGTATTTTTTGATAAAGATGATAAAGAAGAGATTAGCCAATCTGCAAGATACTTTTGTGGTGGAATAATGAATCATGCAAGAGCTCTAGCTGCAATTGTAGCACCAACAACAAACTCGTATCACAGATTAGTTCCAGGATATGAGGCTCCAGTTTATGTAGCATGGAGTGCGAGCAACAGGTCTGCAATAGTTAGAGTTCCAGCACATTTTAAAGGAGAAAAATATGCAAAGTTAAAAAGACTAGAGTTCAGAGCCCCTGATCCTTCATCAAACCCATATCTTGTATTTTCTGCAGTACTAGCAGCTGGTCTTGATGGAATTAAAAAGAAAATCGAACCAGGAGATCCTGTTCATGAGGATATTTTCAAAATGAGTAAAAAAGATCGGGATGCAAGGGGAATCAAATCTTTACCAGCAACTCTTGGTGAGGCGCTTGATTCACTAGAGAGTGATAGAAAGTTTCTCAATCCAATCTTTTCAAATGACGTGCTTGACAAAATTATTGAATTAGAAAGAAAGGATGAACGTGAGGTCTCAATTAGACCACATCCACATGAATTCTATCTATATTTCGATATTTAGTCTAATTTTCCAAGTGCTGCATACACAAGTAGTAAAGATATAGATAAAATCGCAAAGCCTGCAATAAGATAGGCTTTTGGGTGTTTGTCAGATGTACCTGCCTTGTATAGTAATACTGCACCTGCAAGACCAATCAAGAGGATCAATACACCTTCAACGACATTACTGCTACTGCTATGTGTAATTATAGGATAAAACATGCCAGATAGTAGTGCAAAGAAAAATATTAGATAGACATACTTGGCACCAGCAAGAATTTTTGAGCCGCCGCCAAGTTCCATAAAAATTTGTAATAATAGTCGGCAAATAAACCTTTGATGAAGAGAATTAATCTTTTATGAACTTTACATGTCCATAGGTGGCATACCACCCATACCGCCCATGCCTCCCATTCCTGGCATGCCGCCCATTCCACCCATTCCTCCTTCTGCACCCGGTGGAGGGCCTGAGGATTTTACAATTGCAATTACATCATCAATTCTTAAGATCATACATGCTGCCTCACTAGCAGATGAGACAATCTGAATTTTTACAGAAAGTGGCTCAAAGATGTCAGTAGAATGCATGCTTGCTACCACACCTTTCATCACATCAATTCCAGTCCACTTGCTTCCTTTGAGTTGTTTTGATCGAAGTGATGTTAGGGTATCTATTGGATCCATACCCGCGTTTTCAGCAAGTGTAAGAGGAATTACCTCAAGTGAATCTGCAAATTTTTCTACCGCAAGTTGTTCACGCCCTTCAAGTGTTTTTGCCCATTCTCTAAGCTTTGTTGCGGCATAGGTCTCCGGTGCACCGCCACCAGCTACAATCAGAGGATTTTCCATTACGTCTTTTACAACCATAAGTGAATCATGAACTGATCTTTCTACTTCATCAACAACTCTTTGTGATCCTCCTCTAACTAGAATGGTTACAGCCTTTGGATGTTTACACCCTTCAACGAAAACCCATCTGTCTGTCTCTATTTTTCTTTCTTCCACGTTTTCTGCTGATCCCAAGTCCTTTTCAAAGAGATCATCTAGATTTGTTACCATTCTCGCACCAGTAGCCTTTGCAAGTTTAGAAAGATCGCTTTCTTTTACTCTTCTTACTGTAAGTATGCCTGCCTTTGCAAGATAGTGTTGTGCAATGTCATCAATTCCTTTTTGGCAGACCAAGACGTTTGCTCCAGATGCAACTACCTTGTCTACCATATTTTTGATCATCTTGTTTTCTTCATCTAGGAATGATTTCATCTGTTGTGGATTTGATATGTTGATCTTTGCATCAAACTCAGTTTTATCAATCTCTAATGCAGAATTAACGAGGGCAATCTTTGCATTGACAATCTTTTTTGGCATGCCGCTGTGAACTACCTCTTTATCAAGTATGATTCCTTTTGTAAGATAAGTATCTTTTATTGAACCGCCTGCTTTCTTTTCCACTTTGATATCATCAATATCAATGGTATAGCCATCTTCTGTCTTCTCTGCTACAGCAAGTACAGCTTTTACTACAAGTTCTGAAAGATTACTAGAGTCTTTTCTGACAAGTTTTGTTTGCATTGCGGTCCTTGCAATTTTGTCAAGAATCTCTTTGTCAGTTGGAGCTACCTTGTCTGCAATTTTTGTCAAGAGTTCCTTTGTCTTTTGTGCAGCTTTTCGATATCCATCTACAATAATTGTTGGGTGAACCTCTTGTAGTATGAGAGATTCAGCATTATCTAGTAATGCACCTGCAAGAACCACTGCGGATGTGGTTCCGTCTCCGACCTCGTTGTCAGTTGCTTTTGCAATTTCTACTAGCATTTTTGCAGCCGGATGCTGAACGTCGATTTCTTTTAGAATTGTTGCGCCATCGTTTGTAATTGTGACATCGCCTAAAGAGTCAACAAGCATCTTGTCCATTCCTCTTGGACCTAAGCTTGTGTGAATGATCTCTGCAATTAGTTTTGCAGCAGTAATATTATTTTTTTGTGCATCACGGCCTTTGGTCTGTTGCGCACCATCCTTTAGTATAATAACGGGGATTCCACCTTGTGCATTTTGCATTGACATGTTTTATTGAAGCCTAATTTTCCCTTTTTATGTCTTTATCTTAAAAAACCTCTAAAACTGTGAAATTTCAAAAATTAAACTATTTTTTAAAATTTTAATCGATGTTTTTAAATTAGGAAAGCTGGCCGAACAGGTCAATGACAAAATCCTCACTTAGAGATTCTTACAAAGAGATACTTTCTCTGCTCAAAGTTCACAATGAATGGTTTGCAAATTTAATACCGCTTATTGCAAGCGAGAATGTCCCAAGTCCGGCTGTTAGAGAGGCAACGATCTCAGACTTTGCAAATAGATATGCAGAGGGGTGGCCTGGCGAGCGTGTTTATGCCGGTTGTACCTATATTGATAAAGTAGAGTTCAAATGCATTGAATTGGGAAAAAAGCTCTTCAAAGCAGAGTTTGTTGATGTAAGACCAATTTCTGGAGTTGTCGCTAATCTTTCCATTTATTCGGCTTTTACAAATCCAGGTGATGTAATGCTTGCACCATCAATTCCCTCCGGAGGTCATATCTCTCATGGTAAAAAAGAACATTCAGGAACTGCGGGTTTAGTTCATGGATTAGATATTGAATTTTACCCGTTTGATGTAGAGGAGATGTCAATTGATGTCGATAAAACAAAAGAAAAGGTAGCCGAGCTTGACAAAGCTGGTAGAACCCCAAAGATGGCTATGTTTGGAGGTTCTGTCTTTTTGTTTCCTCATCCTGTCAAGGAACTTGCCGATTTTTTAAAAGGATACAAAATGTTTGTCAATTATGATGGGGCTCACGTTGCAGGGTTGATAGCCGGAGGACAGTTTCAAGATCCATTACGGGAAGGTGCTGATGCAATGACGATGAGTACACACAAGACTCTTTTTGGTCCACAGGGAGGTATGATTGCCTCTTTTGAGAAATATGGTGAAGAGATCAAAAAGGCAACTTTCCCAGGAATGACAAGTAATCATCACTTGCATCACATGGCTGGAAAGGCAATAGCATTTGCAGAGATGATAGAGTTTGGTCAAAAGTATGCAATTCAAGTTGTAAAAAACGCAAAGGCACTTGCAGAGACTTTAAGTTCTTATGGATTTGGAGTTCTTGGAGAAAAACGCGGATTTACAAAATCGCATCAAATTGTAGTAAACGTTCTTTCATTTAGCGATGGTGGAACAATTGAGGCAGAACTAGAAAAAGCAAACATAATTGTAAACAGACAGCTCATACCAGGAGATATCAAGGCGGGAAGAAACTATTTTCATCCAGGTGGAATAAGGTTAGGTGTTGCTGAGATTACATGACTTGGAATGAAAGAGTCTGAAATGAAAGAGGTTGCAGGGTTTATCAAAAAAGTTGTTGTTGATAAAAAGGATAAGAAAAAAATAGCAGCTGATGTGAAGAAATTCAGAAAGGACTTTCAAAAGGTTCATTATTGTTTTGAGAACAAGCTTGGTGGCTATGAGTATGTTAAGCTTCGCTAGGCATAATCAGTAAGAAGCGATTGATTACTTTCCTCTTTTCCAAAAACCAATTCTAGCTCATCTAAAAGAGACATCACTCTTCCTTTCAAGTATGGATCAATTCTGTATTTATCAAGTAGCCTTTTTGCTAGCTTGAGATATTTCTGTACTGATGGACGTGTCATAGTCTGGATTAGTTTGCTATTACATTCTAAACAATTGCCAGCAAGTGGAATCCTTCTGTAGCTTGAGCCACAAGTTGTACATCTAAATGATTGACCAGAATATGCCCTAAGGTTTCCCATGATATCGGGTAAAAGATGGGTTGTCATAACCATAGAAACAACTTCGTTTGGATCTACGACGTTGATAATATCAGCAGTTCTGATTTGCATGTCAAGCTTTTCTAAAACGGATCCTAGTGTAGAATATGCACTTCTAGATCTTGAGCTAGTTAGAGTAGAAGTATGATGTGTAAAACCATATCCATAAAATTGCCTTTCTGTCTCAAGTCTTGACTTTAGGATTTCGACGTCTTTTATCTCACTTGCCTTTTCTTTTGCAAGTGTTGCTTCAAAAAATGAGAGGGGCAAAACATTTGCTACCTCAAAGTTATGGGCTTGCCTTTGGACTTCTTGTGGTATGACAATTGGTTGAACCAATAATGGCGCATCCATCAAACCTCCAATTCTGTCTGACAAGAATAGTCTTGAAAAATTAAGCAGACTATCCATCAATAGCATTATAGAGTCAGCGTCTCCATCAGCATCACGCCTTTTTGCAGAGTGCCATACTGGTGTACCATAACAAACATGTGTGTTTGTATAACCAATTATTCGTCCTACAATTCCAACTGATGTGTGTGGAGCTAATCCAATCATTAAATGTCCAATTAGATCTTCTGTAGTTTTTACTTTGTAAAATTGTGGATGACCAAATAGCTTTGCCAGTTCTGTATCGATGTATTTCGATGTCTGTACCAAGTATTCTCCACATTCATGTGGTATGATGACATCTTGAATTCTAAGTTCTAAAAGTTGATCAGAATTGATGAGAGGCTTGCCGTTGATATCACGTGTATATCCTAGCTGTACAAGTTTCTCGGGACTGGTTCCAATCCATGCAGGTTTAAAGTGGGTTAGTGGTGCGTTTGTCGCATCAAATCGTATGGTTCCGTCCTTGAAGACATTAAGGCCAAGACTTTGTCTTACGAGTCCTTTTTCAAGAGGTTCTGCTATTTTGTCTTGGTTAATGAGTTCCTTTACACCTTTGAATGGTTCCTGAACGCGAATGCCTGTCCTTTCTTGTGCGGAATAAAGCCTTTCTTTGAGTGGAAATGGTCGGTATCCATATGATGACGTCTTTCTTTTACATTTTTCACAATAATTGGATTCTAGCTCAGCCCGACAAGTGGGACAGATAAAAACTGTAGTTGTTTTGTTTTTGCATTTTGGGCATGCTATACTAATTGATGGTTCATTACAGTTTTTACAAAATCTATTACTGATGTTACAATAAAAGTTGGGTTCCTTTGACGCTTTAACCAAGTCACGTGATGCCCCTCCTTTACTACCTACTGGAAATAATATGTGCACCGGAGGTTTCATCTTTCTTTCTGCGGCCTTTTCTGGTCTGCCAACTCTGGCGCCGATGGCTGTTGAAAATTTTTCTTTTATTTTTATTCCAGAGGCCTCAGTAATTAGTTGAGGAACCGTCATGGTATCATCAAGTTTGATTATTTTTCTGAAAAGCAAATAAAAGAAAATCTTTGCCTCCAAGTCTTTAAGTAAAATTGAGTCCCCTGCTACCTCATGGGGCACCCCGAGTTTTTCAAGAATCTCTTTACTACTTTTTTGGTAAATTATCAAGTCAGGGTCTACTTTTTTTGGGTGTAAGATTTGTTCAAATTCTTGAACCGAGAGCTGGTCCCAATAATACAGATAGTGTGGATGTAATGGGATATCAAAGTCAAGTGAGAGGTTGAATGCTTCATCTAGGTTTGGTATTTTAGAAAGATGTTGTAGACGCGGATCTCCTGGCTCATATTTTGCAAGCTTGGCTTTGAGTTCCTCAGCCCAATATTCTTCCACATAACCTGTTGGAACAAGCTCTGCATTGTTTTCTAAAAAGTCACCATAGCTGATTAGAATGTCACCAAGGTGAAGGATTTTTTCTATTTGTGGTTTGAGTTGTATTCCGTGGTGAGTATCCTTAATTTTTATAACATTACCATTTTTTAGTCTAACAATCGGTGTATCTAAAGAGTCTACAAAAGCAATAGTTGAAGCCTTTCCTGGAATGTCAATTTTAATCTGCGTGCCAACGACAACGGTATGATCTAGAATTTCTGCAATGACGGGATGGATTCCTACTGAGGAAAAGCCAGTGTTACATGCTCGGCCGTATCTTAACCTAAAACCACCTAATTTCTTTGGCATGGAAAGAACTGATCTGCCAGTTATGACCTCTCTCATCCTATGGGATGCATCATCTTCATCACCGGTTTGAATTGCGCCTTTTAGGTTCTTTAGCCAGTCCCAACCGTCTAGTTTGAATAACTCTACGAGTTTTAGTAGTTTCCTTGACTTTCCTATTAGACCATCATTTAGAACTCTAAGTGCACCACCTCTTACTCTGTTTGTACTGATTCTTGTCATGTTTCTGTGGCTTACAATTTCGACTGGATCTGTATCAACACCGTTTAGCTCAACTGGGAGATTTGATATGACAGTTACAACATCCTCATCTGGAACGTGGTATTGGAAATTCCCAGCTTCTCTCTCATAGAGTCTTAATTCCTCTACAAATCGTCCAGTTTCATCATCAAATGAGTTTGCTTGGTATTTAAAAAGGCCTGCAATCTTTCTGATGTGGTCTGCAATTAACATTGTAGATGCAGCTTCGGTTCCACCAGCGGATCTTATGGGTCCAGCAAATGATATGGAAAGGTAGTCAGAGCCATCATGATTTTTCTTAATCTTTACCTCATTAATTCCCTGAAGTGGAGCTACTGTGACGCCTTCTGTTACTATGGCAAGACCAACCCTTACTGCCAGATCAAGCCTCTCTTCTAATGTGGACTCTGGCCCAGAATACTTGCCTAAAGCAATCTCCTCAGAAAGGTTCAAGGCAGCAAGCTCTTTTGTTGTGCTTTGAATCAAGGCCCTAAGTCGTTCAGTTACATCGATATCATGCATTTTGGATACACGATCTGCAAGGTCAAATGCAATCTTGGGTTCTACCATCCCAGACGAGTCTGCTAAGGTTGATTTTGCTGCAGCAGCCCTTTCAAATGTTGTAAAGACCTCTTCAGAAAGCTTGGTGTAATAGTCAAAGTAATAATCAGGCATTGGGACTTCTTTGAGTCTTTGTGCTACGTTTTCAGACATCTTACTTCCTTATGTTCTGGATGGTTTTTACAATATCGGCCAGAGTCTTCAGACTGCCACCCTTTTCAAGCATTGTACCAATGACGATGCCATCAGCACCTGCTTTGACTAGCTCAGCTGCAGTCTGGGCATTTTTTATTCCTCCACCTACTATCAAAAAGCCCCTGAAAACCTTCCTTACTGCTGCAACCATCTCTGGTTTTACATTAGATTTTGCCCCAGAACCTGCCTCAAGATAGACAAATCTCATCCCAAGGAATTGGGCAGAAAGGGCGTACATTGCTGCCAGATTTGATTTCTCAAATGGTATGGTCCTTGCAGAGCCTATGAACCAAGCTGATGTTCCCTCACCAATTATGATATATGCTGTGGGGAGTGGTTCTAAACCAAATTTGAGAACACTGGGGGCTCCTAGTGCTTGAGCCTGTGATATGAAATATGGGTTATCAGAGTTCAAAAGAGAACTAAACAAGATTGCATCAGCACCAGGTACAACACCTGTAACATTTCCTGGAAATAGGATGATTGGGATCTTGATGGATTTTTTTAGTATCTTCACTGTTTGAGCCATACCAAACTGATCAATCGCAGATGAACCACCCACCAGGATTGCGGAAGCACCTATCTTCTCAACTTCTTTTGCAAGATTGGCAGCTGATTTTATCTCAGATATCTCAGAATCAATTAATACAAAGAGCAAGGCTTTTTTTTTCTTGAGAGTAGCTTTGAGATAGCTTTCTACATTCGGCATAAGTGTGGTTATTGAGTGTTCATTTAAAGTTTAATTTAAATTAAGTATACAGATCTGTATAGCTATGGCTGAATCTCCAAATCCAATTTCTGGTAATATAATAAGACAAATTATAAAAAAATCATTATTTACAGAAAGACAAGTTGAAATTATTTTAAATCAGCTGAACCTACACAAAACGCAGTTTACTATAAGTAAAGGGGCTTATTTTAGGCAGGTAAAGCAGTCACGTGATAAGTTGGTTGGGTTATACTATTCCCTAATTCTGCTCAAGGGTCTGGGCATACTTGTTCCTGAGGATGTTGATGTGATTTCAAAGCTTTCTGAACAAGTTTCTGTGATACAAAATAGTGATGTCTTTCCTGAAAAAGAAGAAGAAATCATGTTTGTGATTGGCGAGTTAGTAAATCGTGCCTGTAGAGTGTGATTTTTACTCATTTTAGTATAAAGTGCTTGTGGAGTTTGTGATAATGTATGATTGTGATTGATATCTAATATGTGAAAAAATTTTACTCAAATATGATAAATCACATAAATAGACAAAATCAAATGATGTTAGTTGACATACCTAATGTAGGCACAACAATAGGTGTTTTTATCGCATTTGTGTTAGGTATCTTTGCAATAATCATATACAATAGAATAAAGCCTCTTATAAAGACAGAATCGGATCTAAATTCTTATACAGAACGCCTACAATATTATGAAAGTCAGTTAATTGATATGAAAATACGCCTAGATTCTGTTGAATTATTGAAAGAACCTAAAGAGTTAGAAATACCTATCCCAAGGCCAAAGGAGATAATGGTAGAAAAACAAGAAGCCACATCAGATACGCGAGAAGAGAAACCTAAGGAACGAATGCACAATATGAATTTTGGAAATGCTGCTGATTATGTTTTGAGATTAATCATAGAAAAACCAATGACGTCACGTGATATACAAATCACAATAGGACGAACAAGAGAACACACATCACGCATGATGAAGAAGCTTTTCGAAGAGGGTTTGGTGGAAAGAAACATGCAAACCAAGCCTTTTACCTATTACATTACCGATAAGGGTAAGACTAAGCTAGGCATTGCCAAAATTGTTCTCCAACAATAATTGGTTTTGACTTTATAATTTCCTAAGTTTCTAGGTTTGGTTGCTTTTGGGCAAGTTTGATTATTTGGTATGCCCACTCTCTTCCTTGTCTTTCTCTAACTATCTTACCTTTTGTAGCAAACCTAGCCAAATAGGTGGATACAATACTAAGTTTGATGGGTTCCCCATACTCATCTTCATACTTTTCAAGGATTTGAGAGGAGGTAAATTTGCCCATTGGGAAGTTCCTATCTACTATATACCAGATCTTGGAACCTACCGAGTCTAGTTGAGGTGACGCTTCCTGTTCTTCTATGTTTATTAAGTCCATTAATTCGAATATCTTCAACATCTTATTCCTAGTTACATTGCCTTCTAGGCTCAAGTTATATTTGGCCCCGTCTGCGTCTTCTAGGTCAATCCTAATCTTTTTTCTTGTCATAGTGATCGATTGGGTTAACACCTTAACACTTGAAGAGATCAAAGAAGATTTGTTAACCAATGTGTTTGTTAACATTCACTGCCTAACCCACGCCTGAGCTATTCTGGCATCTTAACTATGTCCTTTCCTTTAATAATATTAGTACCAAAATTCCATACCTGGACTGGAAATATAGGGGTCTATTCTATGACCTTAACAATGTTAAGACCTGTCTTCGCGTCTAGAGTAGAAATAAAGGGGTCAAATTGGGCTTTGTTGTCTCCAGTTTAACAGTCAGTTCACCAGATGTTAACTTTGTTCCAGGCAGGCCCACACACCAATACTTCCATTCTAGCTCTATTAAAAAAAATTTTTTTTAAGAAAATAAAATAATAATAAACTAAATTTAATTATCCTATTCTAATCATAATATCTAGAGTCCCACATATGGATTAAGAAGAAACACTGGTGTGTGGGTTTTTCAGAAACTGGTGTATATGATCGCACTTAATTGTTAACAATTGTTCTATGATCTATTCAAATTCCAAAACGCGATCGGATCGATCTCAATGGCTTTAGCATACATCGACCCAATAGATAAATTACTTAATGATGCAGCAAGCGGCAAATCATTATTTAAAAACAGAGAGGTACTACATTTTACTTTCATTCCAGAAACTATTCTTCATAGGGATGAAGAACAAAAGAAAGTCACACAATCGCTTCTTCCACTGTTAAAAAAATCACGTCCGTCTAACTTGCTTGTTTATGGAAAGCCGGGTACTGGGAAAACACTAGTTGTAAAAAAGGTACTAAACAAAATACAAGAAAGAGTAAAAGAACAATCATTTCCAATAGAGCTGGTATATGCAAACTCCAAAGAAGAAACAACACTTTATGGCTTACTAGTAAAGTTTGGAAGGCAATTAGGACTCAAATCCCAAAAAGAACTACCTAGTACAGGCTTGTCAATTAGCGAAGTATTTAATAGAATTATTTCTACAATAGAAAAAAACACACTTAACACAGTCTTTGTTGTAGATGAGATTGATTATCTTGCAGAACTTGTTTCAAAAACAGGAAAAGATGTTTTCTATTCCATTACAAGAGCAAACGAGAGATTAAAGAAGGGCTCTCTTACACTAGTGGGAATTTCAAACGACCTTACATTCAAAGAAAGATTAGATCCTAGGGTGTTAAGTAGTCTAAGTGAAGAGGAAATTGTATTTACAAACTATACCGTTGGGCAAATCAAAGAAATTCTTGAGGAAAGAATCAAAACCGCATTTATTCCCAAAACCATTGAACAAGCTGCAATAAACCTCTGTTCTGCAATGGCAGGCCAAGAGCATGGAGATGCAAGAAGAGCCATTGATCTATTACGTGTGGCTGGAGAAATCGCAGAACGTGAACAAGCAGACCTGATTCAAGAAGAACATATCAGAAAAGCCTCACTAAAAATGGAAGAAGACAAGGAAACTACAGCGCTCAATTCTTACCCACTTCATGAAAAACTGCTAATCCTGGCTGTAATGAAAGCAAATGGAACAACAACAGGAGAAATTTACCAATCTTACAAAAACCTGTGTAAAACCGTTAGGCAAAAAGAGCTTACTCAAAGACGTATCACCCAAATCCTTAGTGAAATAGAGATGACTGGCCTAATTTCAGGCAAAATCATTCATCAAGGAATGCATGGAAGAACAAAAAAATTCAGCCTAACACTACACCCCGAAACGATAAAAAAAGCATTTAAAGAAGACTTGACACTTGAAGACCTTTTATAGAAATTAAAATTTCAAGTTTTTTCAGTAAAGTCTTTTGTAAAAACCTTCATTGTAGCTAAATTTATAATCACTGCAATTCCAGGCGTGGGGGTTATTCCAACACTTGCCTGATACCCTGTTTGTGTTTGCCAAGCTCCAGAGTTTACAATAAGTGTGCCCTTGTACATGTCTAGATCAACAACATGAATATGTCCTGAATGAAAAATATCAGGAACGTCGTTTATCACCATCAAGTCTTCTACTTCAGGTGCAATTGGGGTTCGTTTTCCGTAAACAGGGCTGAGGTGTCTTGCTTTTAGTAAAACCCGCATTGCCTTTGCAGGTTGCATGTAACTTAGGCCAGGAGTAGTCCCAACAACATCATCTAAACTTTGTCCATGAAACATCAAAATCTTCACACCATTTAGCTCTATCATAGAAGGATTACCTAACATGAAAAAATTTTCCCTATTCCACAAACTCAGATTATGTTTTTCTGGAATTGCAGGTTGTGGTAGTGCTCGACGGCCAGGATCATGATTTCCAGGAATTATGAACACTTTGATGTGTTTTGGAATTTTATCAAGTAATTGAGCTGCTTTTAACATCTGCTCATTGACATCAACTAAAAGTAATTCCTTGTCTTGGTTTGGGAAAATACCAATACCATCTATGATATCACCACCAACAAGAACGAAACGAACTTTTCTTGCTATTGGATCTGGGCTAGAAAGCCATTCGACGAACTCTGTAAACTCTCTTTCCATGAAATACTTACTTCCTACATGCAAGTCGGAGATCAAAACAGCATAGGTATCAGTTTTTGAACGATTTGTGATGTGGTCTGGAACATCTGGTACAACCAAATCTTTTACAATAAAACCTCCATTTTTTCCTGGAGTGATTGTAAGCATTACAAACTGGTCTATTAAAAGGGAATTTGCTGTCTCCTGCAATTCCTTATTGAATACTAACATCTCAAGGGAACCCGTAGGGTCATCTACAACAAGCTTTGTTACATCTCGTTCTATTTTTCTATTCATTAAAAGCCCACCCACAAAGACTTCTTCTTTTATTTTTCCGCTCTTGACAATGTCAATAGGAATTAGTTTTTTAGATTGAGATCTCTGTAAGATTATTTTTAATAATTTTGAATATCGATTTACAAAAAGTGCACTAAAACCATCAATTCCTTCGGCAGATGTTATTTTTTTTGTAGGATCTGATAAAATTATATGATGATTTTCTAGACCCTCATCAATTTCTGAATCAACAAACATTTTCAAATCACTCTGATTTATCAAAAACAGATTTTGTTTTGCTTTTTCCCTTACTACCTGCTTGATTATTTTTTCAAGCTCCTTTACATCTATTTTTTCAAGGATTTTAAATGCATCAGGATGAATCTGAAATCCTCTACTTAACGCATAAGTCAACGCAGATGAGACATCTTCTTTCATCAAAGACTCATAATAATACTTTTAGTTAAATCTGTTTCAAACCATCAACCTCAAATATAGTTCATCTTAATCTAAACCATGTTAAGGAAAAAAAGAATTTTAATTGGTTTCATTTTTGTTGGCATTTTTATTACATCATTTTCCATAGGTGCTCAAATCAAAATATCAAACGAAGATGCTAAAACATTTCTCAAAGAATTTCAAACTGCAGTGGAAGGAATAGACGCAATTGGAATATTTGTACATAATAGTTCAATTGGGTTACCAATGTTTATTCCAGGTTTTGGTGTTGTTTGGGGTTTATTTGCGTCAGCTTCAACTGGTCTTGCCTTTAGCGCCCTTGCATCCACAACTCCAATTCTTGCCAACATACCACCAATAGCAATTCTAGTGGCATCTCCGTTTGGTGTAATGGAGCTAGCAGCTTATTCCATAGGGATGTCAAGAAGCTTCATCCTCATCTGGGTCATAATTAAAAAAAATCCAATAAAACAAGAAATAAGACCAACCATTATCGAAATAGGAGTTGTAATTGCCCTCCTACTTGCAGGAGGATTTATCGAATATACCATGATACAACAATTCGGATCTAGTGTTCATTTAACATCTTAGATTCATTTTTATTTTAACATAAAATACAACATAATAATGCTTGGCCTAAAAATCCATACTCTTCCAAAATTAAAAAAACCAAACATGATTGCTGCCCTCCCAGACATGGGTAATGTAGCAGGAATAGGTGTGGATTTTCTTGTAAAAAATTTAAAAGCAAAACTTTTTGCTGAGATCCATGCATTCTGGCCTCCTGCCGTATCTTATGAAAAAGGCATGATAAAATACAACCAATCAAGCTACAAATTTCATTATTGTAAAAAGGAAAACCTTGTAATTTTTTCAGGAGAATTTAATCCATCAGATCCAAGAAGACTGTATGAGTTGTGTTATGAAGTAGTTAACATGGCAAAAAAACTAAATGTTAAAACACTATATTCAATTGGGGCTGCTTTAAGACCCCCAAATCCTGTCGAACCAAAATTATTTGGTGTTGCATCATCTATTGACCTTGTTAATTTACTAAAAAAACAAAAAATTGAACTGCTAAGTGGTAAGGGACAGATAACTGGCTTTAACGGGTTAGTTCTTGGCATTGCAAAAGAAAAAAATCTGGATAGTATCTGTATTTTAATGGAAATAGATAATCCAAACATCATCCAACCAAAAGCAGCTCAGATGATCCTTGTCAAGCTTTTAGAATTATTAAAAATAAAACCTTTAGATATGAAAGACTTGAATGAAGAAGAAAAAAGGAAAAAGTTCATGGAACAACAAATGAACTACATGGACGGTCTGGCTCGGAAGGACAAGCAGCCAGGAATTGCCTAATTGTGTTGATAAATTATACCTATTAATTAAATACGACTTTAAACTTTAATTTAATAATGAAACTTGGATTAATTTTACTAATCTCAATTACAGGAATATTACTTTCAATCTCATTACCACATGCCTATTCAGAACTTGTATCTGGTAACAAATACCTATTACAAGCAACTGGTTTTGTTGCAGGAACGCAAACCATTCAAAATTCTGAAATTGATTTACAGTTTTCAACAGGGAGTTCCAATAATGGCAATACACCAGTAACATTGGAAAATGGCCTAGTTTCTATTTCTGGCAACAACTATCTTAATTCTGGAATTTGGACTTCGACAATATTGCGTGACGGAATGTTTCTAGTGGTTACAGGTGATGCCCAAAATTCGATTGGTGACACAATTCAGCTTAACTTATTTGGAAGGCTGGTTGGAAACAGCGAAGACGGCTCAGTTTATTACTTTACAGGAAAGATAACTGGTACAACTGAATCTTTGAAAGTCATTTATAGTGCAAAAATAGCTTCTACAACGGTTTCTAATATTACTCCTCCACCGACACAAACTCCACCGACACAAACTCCACCAATACAAGTAAAGACCGCTCAAATTTCAATACTACAAGGAGCTTCTGACTTTAAGACGGGACAATTTCTTTCCCCCTCTTCTGTACAAGTGAACCCAGGTTCCACTGTTGTATGGACAAACAATGACTCTGTACCCCATAGAATCCTAAGTGGATATTTATCTACAACAACACAAGGACAGAAAGGTTCAGCTACCCCACAATCCAACACACCATCATTTCAACCTGATGGAAAAATTGACAGTGGTGCTATTGTACCAGGACAAACATTTCAATTTACAATAAGTGGTACGGGCACTACATCATTCTATGATCCATCATATACATGGATTAATGGTGTAATATCATCAATTTCACAAACGTCAGCACAAACTAAACCTATTCAAGTAACCATTCTGCCAGGTGCGTCCCAATCTCAAGGCGGTGCCTCACAACAAAACCAAAATTACTATAATCATTATTACTTGCCAGCTGATCTACAAATTGTTCCTGGTACTACTATTGTCTGGACAAATAATGATTCAGTACCTCATAGGATTCTTAGTGGAATAAGTACACAAAAACCACAGAATCCTTTCATGCCAGATGGAAAAATTGACAGTGGTGCTATTGTACCAGGACAAACATTTCAATTTACAATAAATGATGTAGGCATCATAAGATATTATGATCCCACATATACTTGGATGAACGGAGTCATAGTTTCAATTCCCCTTTCATCTTCACACATAATAGGTGCACCATCTCATAATACTGGACTTCACTAAATTAAATCAAAAACAATTATTTCACTTGAAATTAATATATGATTCGAGTTTTGTTTGATCAAAAACCATTACTGAAAGATCTGAAAACTGTTTTCCTTCCAAGTCCTTAACTGTACCAACAAATGAGGTTTCTTTTTCTGTAGTCAAAAATTCAAAAACATGAACTTTCATTTTTGAGGTATCAAATCCATGTTCTTTCAAATAGAAAGCAATCTCAGATTGCATAAAATTTTTTGAAGGATCTTTAGGCCAAGGCCTTGGTACGAGTACCACACTATACCCATCTAATAACGCCTTTTGCAGTTCAATCTTTTTTTCTTCAATACTTGTAGTTACGTGCATGGTAATTACTTTGCTTTTATCAAGAGGTACTCTAGCTTTTGATGCAGCAACTTGAATAGAACTAATGCCAGGGATTATCTGTACATTTCCAAAAATCTCAATTAACCTATCAACAACTTCAGATTCCGAAAAATTCA
>VBPW01000001.1 GCA_005877305.1 Nitrososphaerota archaeon
CATCTACAGGGATTGGAAGAAAGGCTTAAATAGTCTCACTTCGTTAAAGAATTAACATGATGCGATTAGGAGGTTCTGCAAAGTCTGGATTTTATATGATGGCTACATTGGCATTTATAGGTGTAGCAGCCATTGCAGTTGGAGCAGGCATGATTGCTGGAGTAGTTTCTCTTCCCTTTGCAACTGTTTGTACTTCTACAAATGGTGCTGCTCAAACTTGTTATTATACTTCTCCTAATGTAAGTTTCCAGTTACCTATTACTGGAACTATCTTTTATACTACAGCTAATGGAGTAACAACTGGAGGGTCCATATTAACCTATGCTCAAGTACAAGCATTATATGGTAATGCGGCTGCTTCTTCTCAACTTATAGTATTAGTTCCTTCATCTTCAATTACAAGTTCATCCGGACCAATAGTGTTGGTTAATTCTGCTACTAGCACTCCTCTTCATTTTGCAGTTTCACCACAGCCTATAAATGGAAATTATTACCTTTATCTGACAGATTATTATTATCTTCCCGTCACTATTAATACAGTAACTACTGCTTCTACTACATCTTCAACCATTAATTCTGTTGTAACTTCTTCTGGAACGACATCAACATCAACTTCTGTTTCTACATCAGTATCTACAATTACTTCAACTGTAACATCAACTCAAGCTACGATACAATCTACGACCTATACGGTAAGTGCGGTAATTACAGGGTCAACAACAACTGCGGTTGTAACCACTACTATAGCAACTCCTACAGGTGGAACATCAACCACATTAGCAGGCGGAATATTTGCAGCTCTTGGAGCCATTACACTCTTCGGTCTATTCATGTTTCGTAAGAAATAAAACCTTTAAATAGATAGTCCCTTACCTAAAGATGGTCTTGAAATTACGATTCATAATAAAGGGATTGTTTCTCCTAGTTCTTTTGTTGTCATTTATACCTATTGTAGTTCAGGCTGCTTCCGCACCACTTACAACTGATAGTTCAACTCAGGTAGTCCAGCCGCAAGCTAATTGTAGTGGATTTACAGGCAATGTTTGTCCAACCTATCGTTTTACTCCAAGTGGAGGAATATATGTCTCAAATAATTATAATGATAACATTTCTCTAAGTCCAAATATAGCAGGTTTTATTCCCATTTTTAGTTATAATTCTACCTATTTTCAATATTCGGACACAAGTAATGGTTGTTCAATAACCTATTACTTTACGAATCCTACTATAACTCAGCTAACACATAAGATTAAATGG
Organism: Nitrososphaerota archaeon; assembly: GCA_005877305.1. GTDB lineage: Archaea > Thermoproteota > Nitrososphaeria > Nitrososphaerales > Nitrosopumilaceae > TA-20. The sequence goes on from VBPW01000001.1 coordinate 1,258, forward strand.
TCGGGTTGCCCCAGTGCGACTTGGATTTTTAACATCGTTGACCTTAAGGGTTATGTCTTAACATTAGGAAGTTCAGGTTGCGAAATTATTGCCAATACCATTAAATATTCATGGTGTGGTGCTTCAATGTCGGGGGCAACCTTAAGTGGCTCTAGTTCTGCACTTACAATTACTATAACGGCCTCAAGTGGGTATATTGACCCTACAGTAAATGAAATTCAAACAACATCTACTACAACTACAACGTCTTCGACTTCAACCTCAACCACAGCAACCTCAACCCCATCATGGATAATTCCGCCTCCTCCCTTTCCTGATTTTTTCACTCTTCTAGGCTCTCAGTTTCAACAGATTTCAACTTGGATTAGTAGTGTAAATATTTATGGAGTTAATATAGGAATTCTCATTGTTCTTGCATCTATTCTTGCTGTCTTTTTTGTAGTTCATTCTCATACGGGTTCAAGACCAAAGCCGATGGAGCCTGTAAATAAGGTTGTAATCACGAGAACTGGAGGCCCTACTGGTCTTAGAATGGTCTTAACAGCAGCTCTTTCAGCAGCTTTAAGCTCTGGAGTTCTACTTTATGTACTACCCTACTTGGGAGTTTATCCTCAGATTGCTAATTTACCTCTATCCTTTGTCCTATTAATTATGTTCATATTTGCCATAGTAGCAGCCGTATTGGTTTGGATTTTCACTTATTCCTCAACGACTGTAAGAACCGAACCAGCCTATATAGAGAAGACTTAAATAGTTATACATATCTTCAACTCCTATGAACTGGCTCAATACTCTTGGGTTCGTCTTTGTAGTTCTAGGCTTGCTAGTCGTAGCATTGTTCCTTCTGTCCTTCCTTGCACAGATAGGGCTGTTAGGAGCACTTGTTTTGATAGCATTCGGAGCTATAATGATGTTCATTGCTCCTGCTAAAGGTAAATTTAGGCACTTCTAAAGGAGAATTTGACAAAATTTGCCTAACGGTAGCGGTAGCAGTAGCTTTGTAGGAGAACTTCTGATTTCCTTTGGAGCCCTAATAATTATCTTCTTAGGTAATATTTTCTCTCTTCCATGCTTCACAGTTACACCTGTAGGTGCACCACAACAAACTATTTGCGAAGTAACTACTCTTAATCTTCCCGCCATTGAAGCAGGAATAGTTCTTCTTATCTTTGGAGCCCTTTTTATAATTCTTAAACATACTGGTGGAAGTACCAGAGGCCATTAAATATATTATTTATAAAGATTAAATAGGTAAATAGAAATTCTTATAAAGATTTATATAGTGGGCCCCTCATGGTGTCCCATAGGAGAAGTGGGCGAGCGTTCCAAGCATCACGACAGCCGAGCAATTTACTAAAAATTATCTTCTTAGCCAAGGCAATGTTGAAAATGAGATTGTAAGGAAATATGGTAAGAGTCCATCCTTCTATCTACTTAAGAATGGTCAGATTTCTCGTGCCTTCGAGCCAAAGCTTGTATATGGAGTAAATGAGATTTTTCTCACTCCCGGCGAGCTTATGGAACTAAGGGAAGCACCTTTTAATACTGAAATTATTGTTTTTAGGAAGAATATTCCTAATAAACCTATTATGGCTATTCCTATTTCAGCCCTAGCAGAATTAGGAAATGGTAAGATGAGTATAGCTTATTCTGATGTTAAGATAACCCTACTTCAAGAACAAATGTTGATAAGAGATAAAAAGACAATTCAGGCTCTAGCCGTCATTCCGAAGGCTGTACTAAATAGTACTCGTTATATATATGAATTGGGAGACGCGGAGCTTCAATCCAGTTTTTTACGGGTCTTGTCGGGAGCATTGAGGGAACTCTCATTAGAAACATTAGGGACAGACGAGGACTATCAGGTGGAAGTGGAGAGAATTCTTCAGGAGAATCAGAAGAAAATGGAAGACCAGAAGAAAAAGAAGGAGACATTCTAGAATAATGTTTCTAATTTACCTTAAAGGAGATAGTACCTAACCTTGTTAGCGGGTTACGGAAAGGCCATGATGTTGATGCTTATGAGTATGTTTTTTGCAATGATTGGTGTTGTTGTTGGTTCTGCAGGATTATCGGCAGCAAGTCCTCTATTACTTGGAATTGGTGGAATCTTTATTTTGGGAGGATTTGGAACCTTTGGTTATATTGCATTCTATATTCGACTTGTCAAGTTCGCCATGCAGGACTTCTATAATCTGCTGGTCAGAATTACCTATGGAAAGAAATATTTTTTGACCTTTTCTATTGCCGATATAAATAGAATAGATGATAAGGAACTTCTTTCTCAAATTACTGAGGCTGTTCCTTCCTTTGCTAATACCTTTTTTAAGGAATATCAGGTATTTATTGCTCATCATCAATACACTATCGAGGGTGATGTCATTCTTCTATGTTCTGATAGTCCAAGGGCTATATCAGACCCTCAACCTGTAGAAATGCTTCTAGGTGGATGGATTGTTAAGACTAAGGTTGCTGAACTAACAGGACTGGAATTAACTCATATTCTTAAGCCAGTTCGAAGACAATTAACCTTCATGGAAAAATTAATGACTAGACTAGGAAGACCTCTTTCAGGTCATAAAATGATGGAATGGGATAGTATTCCGATTGTTTTCATTTATGATAGTGATATAACTCCAGATATAATGAAGTCACAGTTATTTGGAATTCCAAACTTTGCTAAAGACCCAGTGGAGGCACAGAAGATTCTTGAGGCTGTTAATAAGGCTGCTGTAGTAACAATGTCTACTCCTTATGAACAAAGAGAAAGAGCATATACAGACCATATTGAGCAACTTAATAGGGTAATAGATGAAGAGAAGCTACCCTTTGCCTTCGAAACAAGTGAACCCACTGTAACTACCCCATCAGAAAAGAGAAACGATTCACTAGGAAAGATTGTAAAGATAGCTATAGTTTTGGCAGTTATCGGACTTGGAATTTGGTTCTTAAGTAGTCTTTCAAACAATTCTGCAAATATGGCCTATTATCAACAACAGCAACAGAATGCTTATCATCCTCCTTCGACGGGAGTTACTTCCTACAATCTGACAATATCCATTAGAGGACAAGGAACTACAATTCCAGTTGCAGGTAGTACGCAATTTACACCTAATTCTAATGTAGGATTAACAGCTACAGCAGCTACGGGCTGGCAATTTGTAAAGTGGTGTGCAGTTGCAAACCTACAAAGTCAGGCTTGTCTTGCAGAATATCAGCAGCCAAATGTTCAGATTCAAGTGAATCAAAATCTGATACTTGTAGCAATATTTCAACAAATAGGAGGAAGTTCAACGACTTCTTCTACTACTTCAACTTCAACCTCAATTTCAATAACTACAACTACAAAGACAGGAGGCCCCTAGTAGACCATGAGTAGTGAACATAGAGAAATTTCACCTGCAAATGAGTTTTATAACTTCTATTCTGAACTCTATGAGAAACCCCATCGAAATATTGCTATTATAAATGCAGGAATTCAGAAGGGAAGTAAGGCATGGCATTTGCTTCTTAATCATTATCTTAAGTATATAATGAAGGCCAAGGTAATTACTATTGTTAATGGTCAACCCATTATTACTTTAGACTTTAAAAAACTCCTTCCTTGGGAACAAAAGGCTCTTATTAATTTTTCTTATATGATAGATGAATTGGCTACGAGGGTTATGTCTAATTCTCCTAGAACACATAGTGCCCATAGAGCTACAGTTGATAGATTTAATATCGGAGCCATGAATACTAATATTAGCCAGATACCCGGTTTGGGTAATCTAGAAGAGGAGCCTAAGCGTAAATCTAAGGAAACAAGTTCGATTGAGGATTGGGCTTAATGAAGTGGCTTAATCTTCTTGTTGTATTCATATGTGGATTTTCTACTCTTTACTTAGCACCTATTGTTTCATGGGAAGCAAGTTATGTAGTTTATACTAATGGTGCAGCTTTAAGTTCCTTTATCTTGGAAGCTCTTCTATTAGGGTTAATTTTAGCTATTGGTGGAATAACTTTATCAGGTCTAATTCACCTAAAGTCGGTAGAACAGAAGGAAAAACCTTTAACCTATGAAGATGTTCAAGTCGAACTTAAAAAATTAGAACCTAATAGAACAATTGAAACCGCACTTAAACACGATGTGACTATTACAGCTTGATACCCTGCCCCTACAAGCCACAAATAGCCTAACCGTAGAATGTTCTAAGTGCGGTAAGAAGTTCAAGGAAACTGAACTTGGAATTTTACCCATAACTAAAGAGGGAATTACTACAATAAGATACCTTTGTCCTGTAGACCTTTCACCTATAGGCGAAAGTGCAAGATTGGATAATCTAGTTATTCGTCCAAGTCCTCAAGTAGTCTCTAAAATTGAGAGATTAATGAAGCAGCAACAGAATCCAGACAGCAAGGTTAAAAAGGATAATAACCCTGAAGGAGTCTAATCTATAATGAGCGAATCAACTCAATCTAATTATAGTGAATTCCTAACATGGGTGGATAATCAAGTAGACCTTTCAAAAATACAGAGTATAGAACAAGCTTTTGAAATTATTAGGCAAAGAATAAATCAGACTGAAACTGATAAGAAATCGGGTAAGGGAGCAAGGGCAGCCTTGGCTACTAATGAGGTTGAAGTTTGGGTTAGAGAGAAAATTAGAACTAATATACGGAAAACAGCAGAAAGATTGGAAGAAGAAAGAAGGCAAAGAGAAGAAAGTGGAGAGAAAATAACTACAAAGACCCAGATAGAAAAGGATGAGGATACTCCAATATGGTAGAGATAGATGTCAATAGAAATAGAATCTAAACCTGTTAAATACTATAGACCTCTACAGGATATGGTTGAGACTATAAGATTTACAAGGCATAAGGTTCCAGAACAGGTTTGGGAACAACGGAGCAGAATGGATGTAACTAAGAAGTTTTTTGCTGAAATAGAGAATAAAATACAAAGTTGGGAGGCAATAAATATTGTGATTATTGGACAAGCGGGTTCGGCCAAATCTCTTTCAGGTCTTATTGCAGGTAAAAGAATTACTCAAATGGCAGGAACCAAACTGGATATTAGAAGGCACGTTACAGGATTCCTACCCGATACCGTTACAATGCTTTCAAAGGCAGAACCTAATACTCTAATTATTCAGGATGAGCAGGTTAAGAGATTTGGAACGGGTTCTAGAACTATGGGCTATACCCATGCCAATCTCCTTAAGACTATTTGCAGATATAGGCAAATTCACTTTATAGGTATAGGAGTTGAATTACTTCAGGGTGATATTCCTTCATCTGTAATCAGCTATATTTTAATGACTAAAAAGAGGGAAATAGACCCTGCGGACTCAAGAAAGACTCGTAGCATCAATTTAGAACTATGGGTTAAAACCAATGCCAGCATCCAGATGGGCGATTTCATCCCTATAGGCCGTGTTAATCTACAGGTATTGCCTGAAGATGAACCCATGATTAAGGAGTATTTGGATTTTGTTAAGAAGCCGACTGTTGAAGCCTTCCAGAAGGAAAGAGGAGCACCTGAATTGGTTGCTCAAGCAACCTTCAAGGAAGCTGTTGATACTGGAATACCTCTCTCGGCTTTTGAGGATGCAGCCTTTAAACCTGTTCTTGAAAGTATAGATGCACGTAAGGCAGAAGTCTATGAAGATTTGAAGAAAGCTCAGCAAGAGGTAGACGAAGCTATAGAGGCTTCTCAGACTCCTAAAGATAAGGAAAAGG
>VBPW01000074.1 GCA_005877305.1 Nitrososphaerota archaeon
TTATGGATAAAGTTTTTTGAACTTCATTCATACTACTGATGAATTTCTGCTTTGCTTCATATTCATCTGAGACTTTGACTACAATTTCAGATGATGAAAACATGACATCTTTGACTAAGATTGGAGCACTAAGCCCCAGGAGCTCGCTTAATATATCAAAAATGCTGTTAAATTTGACACCATTTTTGTATTTGAAGATCGTATTACCCTCTTGGAACTTTGGTGGTAATTCTAATGGAATAACCAAATCTGGAGAAGTTATTTCTGTAACAAAAGTATTGGTATCAGTTTTTATTGTCTCACCTAGTTTTTCTTTTTCAGATACAAGTTCATTTTTTATCTTTTGAAGTTCTGCCAATTCATCATGATATTGATCTCCTACCATCTTTGCGAAAGTGGATTCTGTTACACCCTTTAACGGAACCTCATGAATCCTAAAATTAACTCTGACAAGTTCAGATTCGACATTGGTTAATTGTTGTCTGTTGGACTTTATCCTTCCAGCTACTTCTTCAAGATAGTGAAAATCAACCATCTTTCAAAACCTAACTAAATTGATGAACTACGTCCATCAAACTCTGCTTGAATTCTTCAGTAGTCAAGCCCCATTTACCATACTCTTCCTTGTAAGCATCCCAGGACGCTTCAGCTTCACTTGCAATTTCAAGTATCTTTGGCCCTATGGCCTTTGTGTTGACTAAAATCGTGACGTTTGCTTGCTCGCTTTCAAGTATTGGTATCTTAACAAAAATCATTCTAGAGTCTTCAATGTTAAATTTATCCTTGATGAGTGCCTTTAGGGTATCTCTTTCTTTTACATCAAACTCTCCTTTTACCTTAACAAGAGCACAACACGAGTCTTTGGGACCTCCCTTATCTCTTACATCATTTTCATCAATATCGAACAAGAGCGCATCTTCTTTTTTGTGAATGTGCTCAACTATTCTTTCCATGGTGTTGCTTTTTCCACCAGACATTAGATCTGTACTCCATATCTTTTCTTCTGATATGATTGGAATGGCCCAGGGAATGGCAAATTTTGGGCGTTTCGTTGCAAGCCATGTCCTGTAGCTTGACATGTCCCACTCGGTATCCCTTGCAAATGATGAAACAAACATCGCAATAGCACTTGCTGCAATCAGATTCATACCACGGTAGTCCTTCCAGCCTACTTCTTGCTCTTTTGGAAGATCATCAATTATTGATGGAATCTTTTCTAACTTTTTTTCAAATTTGTGAGCTAGCTGTCTTAGAGTTTTATTTGAAAAGAGAATGGAACAATCACTATATTTTATTTGGTGTTCCAGATTCATTACAATGTTTATTGCTGCAGCTTCAAAGATGATAGGATCCCAACCAAACTCTGGTAAAAGTCCTAGCGTTGCAATTGTTGCATGCTCTTTGGTATCTTTTTTTATGTATTGAATGAATCCACTTGCAAAAGAACTGCCAGTACCACCTCCCATTGCAAACGGAATACAGAATCCCCTAACTGGTTCTGGTGAAAGAGCCGCGATTTGTTTTTGCATATCAAACTTGGTACTGACTTCTTTTATGAATCGCGTTCTGCCTTCTGCCCAATTTCTTGCTGCCCCTCCTGAACCATGTATGACGTGTTTGTCTCGTAAAGCAAAAAGATCAGGATACGATTGTAAAATGAGATTGGCAGCTCTTGGATCCAAATCTATTAGCAATGCCCTTGGGATAAGCGGTATCTCACTACTTCCATAAGAAGGTGGGAATCTCAGAATGGTACTGCCATATCTTTTCAGTACTCGTGACTCTTCTTTTTCACCTTTAAGAGTAGGTCTGAGCGGATCTGCCCCAACATCAAGCAGTAATCTTCTGTACGCCTCTGCACCCAATCCTATACCACAATGCCCAAAACATGTCATAAGCACTGGGGCTGGGGGTAGTGGAGTAACCTTTGACAAACCTAATCACCATTATGAAGAATGGTTTGTCTCTTTAACCAACAAGTGCAACAATGTAAAGTGTCAACTTGACTGTTATAGACATTAAACTGTGATAATTGCAATACTGGTCGGCCTACGACAATTTTGATATGATTACATTTAAGATTTAAGAAGAAATGATTCATCTAGAACCAAAACTCATTAGGTTTCTTTTAAGACCTTCTTTAGAGCTTGGAATTCCTCGATGGTTATCTCTCCTGCAGCAAGTCGATTTTTTAAAATTTTAAGAGCGCTGTCGCCTTTTGATTGAATTTTTTCTGATTTTTTGATCGTTTCAGATTTTTTATTTTGTTTTTTATTTTTTGACTTATCTTTTTCAAACTCTGAAATTTGCTTCTGTTCCTCAATTGCCTTGGTCAGACTCTGTAGATATTTGTAATCCGATATGTAGAGGGGCGTTCCTTGTTTTAAGACATTGAAAATCTCATGCAGTCTTTTACTGTCGCCTTTTCCTGAATCTATTAGTTTTTGAACAGTTTTTATTAAATCTTCAGACAATTTTTTCACCTATCTTACAAGAGCTCTAAATCGTAAATCATCTTTTAGGTTCTTAAATGATTTGTCCTTTATTGCCCAATTCTTAATAGTCTTGCCATGATGTGATATAGCTTCTGCAAGTAGGATCAACGAGTCGTCAATTTCACCAATCTCTGCCTTGCTGCGAGATTTGGCATATATCACGTTGCCATTTTTTGGATGCTCTTTTAAAACTAAATCAAATGTAGATATAGCATCTAAATGTCTTCCAAGCTCAGCTAGTTCAGTCCCTTTGTAAAATAAGACTTCATAATGGTAAGGTTCAATGCTTAGAACTCTGTTAAAACAGGCAAGTGACTCTTCATGTTTTTTCTGTTTGCCAAGAACTAATCCTTTGTAAAACAATGTATCAATATTTTCGGGTTCTAATTCTAGTGAACGGTCAAGACAAGCTATTGCTTCTTCATACTGATCAAGCTTATTTTTTGCAATTGCTTTATTGTACAATGCTGCAGCATAATCTGGTTTGATTTGTAAAGCTTTGTCATATGATGTTATGGCCTGTTCATAATGCCCAAGATCTGCAAGTGAGTTTCCTATGTTATTGAGAGCCGCAACATGTTTTGGATCTACCTCTAAAATCTTTTCAAAGCATGATATTGCGTCTCTGTTTTTACCAAGATTAGTTAACGCAAGTCCTTTGTTGTATAACGCATCAACATTTTGAGAATCTGTTTTTAGGACTTTATCAAAAAACGAAATCGCGTCTTTATGTTTACTAAGCTTGATAAGTGAAATTCCTTCAGAGATTAATACGTCAATGCTCTTTGTTGGCCCAGAAAACTTCATTAAAATCAATTTATCTTGTGCTTGAGATTAATATTGCGATATATTCTTCCGATTATGGCTGTTCTTCTGACATTTTCTCTGGAAATGCTTTTTTGATGTACCTTGCTAGCACTGAATACTGGATTATCAAAGATGCGAGAACCACACCAAAAGTTATTGTCTGTAAAGTTTCCTTAAACTCACTTTCTGGAAGTGTTGCTACTAATGCTACCGAGAGGGCTCCTCTCATGCCACCCATCATCACAACATTTCTCCATGTCTTTGGAGTGTTTTCTTTAGTAAATTTGTTAGTTAAACCAAGTATTGGATATGTGGACGCAGCTCTTGCAGCCAACACAACAACAAATGCTAAGGCTATCAATGGTAGATTTTGACCAATCCTTATCAAGTCCATACTTAATCCTAGGTAGAGAAAGGCTAGGGAATTGGCAAAAAAGGCAATCATTTCCCAAAAATTAGAAGTAAATGTCCTCACCTTTGGGCTGATGATTTTTTCAAATCTCATGGTTATATTTCCAAAGTATAACCCAGCCACAGCTGCTGCTATTAGACCTGATACCCCTAATGAATTTGCAACTACTACTGAACCGAACATTACTGCCACTGAAAGAGCTGTATCCGAAAATGGATCATCTAATAACTTGTGCAATCTATGTGCTGCTGCAGAAATAGCTAATCCGATCGCTATTCCACCAAAAAATACTAGTGCAAAATGTTCTATTTCTTCAATTATGTTTACATTAATCTTGTCAACAAGATTTTCTGTTCCAAGTGAGGAACCCTGAGCTGCGGCAATAGCAATTATTGATGAAAATATTATGACACCAGTAGCATCGTTGAAACTTGCTTCAGACTCCATTAACGTGGCGAGCAATTTTGGAACCCTCACTCTCTTGAATACCTCAATTACGATAGCTGCATCTGTCGGTGCAATTAAAGCTGCAAAAGCAAAAGATACGAGAAATGGTAAACCTGCCACATAGACTAAAAGAAATCCTCCCACCAAGGTAGCAAGAAGGATTCCAACAGTCGATAACAAAAGTGCTGATATTTGAATCTGCTTGAATTCTTCATGTTTGATTTTCATCATAGCTTCAAAAATTAACGGTGGTACTATGAAATACAGAATTAGCTTTGGATCAACCTTAAACTGGGCAATATTGGCAAGGTTAAATCCTGTAAAATGAGACAGAGATATTGCAATTCCTACTCCAACAAGAACCATCGTATATGGAATTTTTATTTTGGAGGAGATCAATGATGCAATAAATATTGTTCCAAGAAAAATTGGAATCAAATACTCTATTCTCAAAAGTTGTGTGAAAACCACATCAGCCATAATGATTATACTTTTCAAGTCTCCAAGTTATAAAAAGGGTTCCAAGTTGTCTTTTGTCTTGAATTTTAATTTGTACAAGGATTGAAACTAAATTATCTGAAAATTTATGCGTCGAATTCTTGCCTTGTAGTTTCTAGAAAATTTGAATTAATTCTAATTCGCTCTAAAGTCTGAGCAAGCTTCATCTCGGTTCCCGCTGTTTTGTGTTTCTTGAAGAAACGCTTCATTTCTTGTTCTTTTTTGATATCAGATTCTGTAGACATGGTACCGATGATTTTGTTCAGTAATGGATTGCCTACTCCAAACCTTATTACTATTTTTCTCCAATTCTTTTTTATCCATGGCCATACCAATTCCCTTCCATAGGGATTGGAAGTCATTTTTGAAATCGGTACAAACAAGTTTTGAGAACGCACCTCCTTTGATAAAGCGAACTGTAATGATTTTGAAAGCAGCGTTTTATCTTGAAAGTTAGACAAGGTGCCAAGGAATCTTACTTTTTCTTCTTGGGTTGCCGCCTTTTTGTACAGTTTTCTTAAAAGTTGGTAGGTTTTCTTATTGCCATTCCAAGCCACAAGAGAATACACAGCACTGCGCAAGTCTGGATTAAGTGAGCCAGATTTTAAGAAATTAGCAAATCTTTTTTGAGCCTCTTCTAAAATCTCATCATCGCCAAGCTTGCCAATAGAGCCAATTATAGAATTTCTAAGAAGGGCATCTGTAGATTTTTCTCCCTTTCTTGGTTCCCATTCTAATCTCTCAAATATTCTCCTAAAGTATTCCTTGTTGTATTCCTTGATCTCATCTCCAAATCTTTCCTTAGATAACAGACCGTAAATGAAATTCAAGTTGCTTACAATGTCTGCCGAAACAAGATAATCATCTTCTTCAAGGTAGAATTTCACAAACTCAAGATATTTCTTTAGGGAAATTTGATTGGAAAGACAAAGAGCAAACAGATCATGTTGGAGACTCCAACGGTCTACATTGCTTAGTTTCTTTTCATGCACAAGCTCTCCAAGTTTCTCTAGTGTCAAGTCATCATATTTTACTCTGTAGAAACCTTTCTGGCCTGAATTTATCTTAAACCAACCAAACTCAGTATCGATTGGAATTGTTATGGGCTTGGTCATCAACTTGGAAACAAGTTTGTCTCCTGTTTTTACAGACACTGGTATTATCCAATTTCCATTTCTTGATTTTCCGTTCTCAAGCAAGAATCTTTTTTGTTGTAGTCTTATTTTAGAATCATTCACAGTTGCCTGAATTAACGGATATCCTACTTGCCTTATCCAGCTGTTCATCATCTGCTTTACAGGTTTTCTTGATACTAATGCTAGTGAATTCCAGAGGTCTTCGCCTTTGGCATTGTTATACCTGTGTTTTAAAAGGTAATTGTGTAACCCAATGCGGAAATTTTTTTCTCCAAGAAAGTTTTCTAGCATCATAAGTACACATCCTCCTTTGTTATAGCTTATTTCATCAAAAATTTGTCTTACTTCGGCAGGACTTTTTACTTTAACATCAATTGGGTGAGAAGTTTTAAGCGAGTCAAGACTCAGACCACCAGTCATCTCTGAGATTAAGAATTGATCCCAGAAATCCCACTCTGGATAATATTTGTCTACGGCTTTTGTAGCCATAAAAGTAGCAAAGCTTTCATTGAGCCAAAGGTCATTCCACCATTTCATGGTAACAAGATTGCCAAACCACTGATGGGCGATTTCATGAGAAATTACTTCTGCAATATGCTGTTTAGTTTCAGTCGAGGATGTTTTTGGATCATAAAGCAAT
>VBPW01000014.1 GCA_005877305.1 Nitrososphaerota archaeon
TTTATCCATAGAAAAAGAGTGTTCATTTGTAGGAAACTTGCCTGAAACTACATCATTTTTGTAAGATTCAACAGCATTTACAATTTCGCCAGAAAGCTCAAGATATCTTTTAGCAAACTTTGGTTTTATTTTTTCATACAATCCTAACACATCATGAATCACAAGGACCTGACCATCACAATCTGGTCCAGAACCGATCCCTATTGTTGGAATGTTGATAGAATTTGAAATAATCTTTGATACTTCTTTTGTAACCATCTCCAAAGCAATGCTAAAGGCTCCAGCCTCTTCTAGTGCTTTTGCAGACTCGATTAGCTTTAGTGCAGCATCTCTTGTCTTTGCCTGAACTCTGTAGCCTTCCTGCAGGGTGGTAGTTTGAGGCTGAAATCCAATATGGCCCATTACAGGTATACCGACTTCGACTATCGCTCTTACAGTATCTTTTACCTCAAGACCACCTTCTAGCTTGACAGCATCTGCTCCTGCCTTGATTAACCTACCAGAGTTTTCTATTGCCTGAGATTTACTTGCTTGGTATGACATGAAAGGAAGATCCGCTACAACCATTGCATTTTGTCTTCCTCTTGCAACAGCTTCTGTAAAAAAACACATCTGCTCCATTGTGACTGGAATTGTATTTTCATAACCTAGCATCACCATTCCACCACTGTCTCCAACAAGTAAAATGTCAACACCTGCCTTGTCACAAAGTTGTGCTGTGGTATAATCATATGAAGTAAGTACAGTTATTTTTTTAGAATTTTTCATTGACAGAATATCTCTTACAGATTTAGACATGAGCCATTCTCCGAAGATTTTTTTTCACTAGATTAATTGAATGTGCCAAGTTTTTCTTGTTGTCAAATTTAATTTTTGAAAGATTTTTTTTCTTTGCAAATTTTTTAGAAATATCAACTAGAATTTTCATTCCACGTATTACATTATCTACAATGGTAATGTCAGCTGTCTGTGCAGTTCTCGAAAGTGGATTTAGATCAAACGTGATTACTTTTTTTCCAAATTTTTTTAATGCAATTGTTCTGTCTCCATCTTCAAGTGGTACTAAAACAACATCGGCAGAAAATATTCCACGTTTGTCAGCAACTCTTCTTGCACTATCTAGCTTTGGAATTGTTTTGTAATACTTGGATTCAAGTCCTAAGATCTCCTTTGCGCCATTTTTTTTCAATGTTTTTGCAATGTTTCTCTTTCTTTTTTCATTTGTATAGAACAAATTAACTTCGATTTTTGCATTAACTATCTTTGCAAGCTGAACAATTTCTTTTGGACAGAGGGCAGCAAAATTCCCATTTACTGATATGACAGGTGCTTTTGCTAAAATGAGAGCCACAGAAGCAGCTTTTATGGCCCTAAGAGCGTATTTTGAGGTCTTTTCACCTATGAGATAATCAAATGTCTCACCTCTTCCATGAGCCAAAAGACCCTCTTCTACTAAAAGACCTGATTTGTAACCAGAAACTAGCTTTTCTCTGATATGTAGGGATGCAGCCCTAGGATGTGATTTTGGAATTAACACTAGGAAACTCTGGCCCCACTAGTATCAATACTTGATTTTATCACAATACCGTCGTCATATTTTTTCAAAATTTCCATCACTTGATCTTCTTTTGATTTTGGAACCAGAGTAAAGATAGTTTCTCCAAACATGGCAACACCGCACTTGAAACCATTGTTTTGAAGATCTTCAATTACCGCATACATCTTTGGTGTTATAACACTAACATACTTTGCAAATTCCAAAGACATGTCTAAAAATTCCTGATAGTCTCTTGATTTGATTAGCTTGTCTACCATCTTGCCACCAAGACCATTTATTTTTGATAAATCATTTTTGAGAATTTTTTTAGTTGAAATAGGTGAAAAACAAATAACAATAGCTGAAGAATCTGTGCGAATCTTTCTTAATGATCCAATGCCGGGAGCACCGTACTTTGTTCTAATTTCAAAACCGCCATGATATGAGGACAGAACAGTTCCAAGACCAGTCTTGCAAAAAATTTCTGCTCTGTGAGCTACCTGTCCAATCTGGGTTCTAGAAAGATTTGTCTGCAATGCCTTGTTTAATGCAAACGCCAAACTTAGTGCAACAGCACCACTTGAGCCAAGCCCATAACCAACTGGAATCTCTATGTGATGCTCTACATCTACAAAGTAATTTTCTTTTATAATCTTGAAAAATTCTTCAATTACAAATTCAGAGACTTGCGTATTGTCTGATTGATAACCAATTACTTTGATCTTAAAACTAGGTTTTTCAGAGCTTGAAACTTGGACACGTGTAGTAACACCTTCCTTTATACAAAATCCAGCCCCAATAGAACCTTGAAGCTCAGGCCTTTTCTCCTGTATCTCGGCTTTGAAAAAACCAGTGATGTGACCTGGACAGAAGGCTACTGCCTGCATAAAGAAATTTAAACTCGAGTAAAATATAAAAATGACGATTAAATTATTTAAATTGATTTAAACTGACTAAATTCATTCGGCGCCTGCAAAAAATTGGCAGTAGTATTCTGGTTTCATTACCAAAAGAATGGATCGAGGCAAACAAGCTAGAAAAAAGTGACGAAGTTGAGATAGAAACCGGTTCAAACAGTCTGTCAATTACTCCTTCTGAAGATAGCAGACCACCAAAAGAAGTAACCATATCATATCCTGTTTCAAAAGGAGAAAATATTATCGCGGATATCACAGGTGCCTATCTTCTTGGATATGATATAATCAAGATCAAAGGTAAATCAACCATATCAATTGAAGATAGAGAAAAGATCCGAACATCAATGCGCAGATTGGTTGGCATGGAAATTGTTGACGAAGATTCATCAAATATAAATGTGCATTTTTTATTGGATGCAACAACACTTAGTCCAGAAAAAATTCTAAAACGCATGAGCTCAATTGCACTTGGAATGTTTCGTGACACACTAAACACACTGACATCTGTTGACAAAACTGTACTGCAAACAATGCCAAACCGAGATGACGAAATAGATAGACAATATTTTTTGCTTGTAAGATTGATTCGAAGCACAATGGTTGACAAAAAACTTGCAAACGCACTAAATCTTGAAAACATTGATATTTTAGATTACAGAATTGCCGCAAACTTACTTGAGGCTGCAGGGGATACAATAGTAGAGCTTGCAAATTCACTTACAGATCTCTCTCTAATGCCAGCTGATTTCAAAAAGATTTATGATGTCTCAAAAGATATTGAGAAGATTCATGAAAAATCAATTGAGGCATTCATAAACCATAACAGGTCACTTGCTATTGAGGCCATAACACTACATAGAAACTATCATAAAAAAATTTCAGATATACGTACCTTACTTGAAACAAAAAAACAGACGTCAATTGACCTATTTGATGTTGTTTACTCCTTTGATAGGATTGCACGCTGTTGGAACGATATAGCTGATCTTGTAAAGCCAGTCTACACGTAATTGAAAACTATTTCAACAATGGGTCTGAAATTAAACAAAAATGGTAGCGAATCTTATAATAATGAAACCAAAACTTATATCAACAAAATTGTAGAAAGATTCTCAGACGTTGACAAAACCAAAAATTCTGGCATTTGCAGGTAGTACTCGTAGTGACTCGTTTAATAAAAAATTAATCAAAATTGCTGTTGATGGAGCAATAGATGTAGGTGTAGAGGTTACCTTCACTGATCTTCGTGATTTTCCGATGCCACTTTATGATGGTGATTTAGAACAACGGGAAGGACTTCCTGCTAATACACGCAAGCTTAAGGATCTAATGTTAACACATCAAGGATTTCTCATTTCTTCACCAGAATACAATAGCTCTATTTCTGGAGTTCTCAAAAACACGATTGATTGGACAACAAGACAAACCGAGGGCGAAAGTCCTTTAGCTTGTTACAAAGGTAAGATATCAGGTTTGATGAGTGCTTCTCCTGGTGGATTGGGCGGTCTTAGAGGCTTGGTCAGGTAGCCATAGCAAAAGCTCATGAGGCCTTTAACTCTGATGGAACACTGAAAAATAAAACACAAGAAGAACAAGTAAAAAATATTGGTGCAAGTGTAGCTAAAATATTGATGAAATTAAATTCCTAAAAAACTATACAAGCAAAGAAATGTTTGTGATAGTATGATCTTTGGACTATGCCCATTAT
The DNA here is from genome assembly GCA_005877305.1 of Nitrososphaerota archaeon. Classification (GTDB taxonomy): domain Archaea; phylum Thermoproteota; class Nitrososphaeria; order Nitrososphaerales; family Nitrosopumilaceae; genus TA-20. Next base: position 4,163 of record VBPW01000014.1, read on the forward strand.
GCAAATTACATCGATATCTTACTGCATATGATTTCAAAAATACAGGAAAGAAAATTTGGATTTGTGAGGACTGTATGATAACACTAACGAGTTGAATAGATTTTCTTACTAGAACAAACTGGTATTTATTGATTAACGCTCTGGGCGAGGTTGTATAAACAGTGTGAGATTCTTACTATCTATGGCATTACCCATTTGTGCAGAAACCAGAACAGAGTACGTACCTATAAGAGAGTTATCAGGAATTCTAAATTCTTGATAATAATAACCGTGATCATCTGTAACTCCTGTAAACGACTTTACTAAAACCCCGTTGGGATCTAAAATCTGAACGGCTACTTTGGCATTAGGAATAAATCCATAGTATTGATCAAAATTACCAGAAGGATTCTGATTAGCGTAGTAAACTTTGGCATTTATGAAAAATGAATATCCAATTCTGACATGATCCGAGTATTTTGTTACTAGAATTATTTTTGTAACAGGTACATTTTTTGTAATGCCAACTGTTTTACCAGTAGCTAATGCTTGATTCTTATGGTACTGAGTCTGTTTTTGTATAAATGTACTATCTCCTTGTAATTTGTGATTGCTGCTAGACTGGATTTTAGAATATGCAGCGGGTAACGATATCGTCAGCATGATTCCTATTACTAAAACGATTAAAAGAAAACCTAGTTTCATTAATATTTATACGCTAATCTAGAATAAATGTAGTAGCTTTGTTTTGATAAAACAAATTCTCAAAACAAAGACTTGTGAATATGAGATCTGATCTTCTCCTTCATCTCTGGAGTCATGTCTTCTGGTTTCATTCCATGGTCTTTCATGGCATGTTCAGCAGCCTTTTGCATAATCTCATCTTCTGTCTTACCTTTTGCGACAAATTTGCAGTCAAATCCAGCATCTTTGCACTTTAATTTTAGCATAGGATGCTTTGTGCATAAGACATCTTTAAAGTTGTAGTATGTATTTTGTGTATCTACAATATTGGACATATTTCAGTTGATTCTACTTTACATCTAGTTCTAATGGATTTTTTCAAAATTTATCAAAAGAATATGTATTAAGAACAAAAGATATGATCAATTTATTTAAAACCTCCTAAAATACATGATAATGAAATTTAATCAATTTCTTGTTCTTGTAGCTGTGTCTATTGTTATAATTGGAATTTGGGCAATTGCACCAAGTTCTGCACAAGCAAAAACACCAATACCAACAATTACGCCAACAGAGCTAACTGCAACAGCAGTCTCTCCGACTCAGATCAATCTTTCATGGAATGCACCAACACAAAACTATGGAAAAACAATTATTGGTTACAAAATCGAACAGATGTTAAGCACTGGTGCATTTTATACAATAATAGAAAACACTGGCAGTATAATTACGATACATTCTATGACAGGATTAATGACTGGCACTACCTACGCTTATAGAGTTTCAGCAGTCTACTCTGATTATGCCACCACTGATCCATCAAACGCAGCATCTGCAACTCCAACTCCAACATCAGTACCTCCACCAACACCATCACCTTCCTCACCAATCACAAATGTAAAATTTGACTTTACACCATCAGATGGAACCACATTAACAGCTGTAATAATAACACAAAACGATTATCAAATATTACAATACAAAAAAGATTCTAGAAGTATAATTTCTAATGCAGTACCAACCACAGAAACAATAACTAATGATCTAAATGGTGTTATTGCATACCAGAATAATCATTTAAGCCCACCAACAATACCTGGACCACTTGTTGCAAAAGCAGTCTCTCCTACTCAGATCACACTCTCTTGGCTTCCACCAATAGAGAACTACCTGCAAAATATAGTTGGTTACAAAATTGAATGGAAACGAGCCCCAGGTGATTATGTAATAATAGATGATAACACTCATAATGATACAAAAAAATATTCAATCGTAGGACTGACAACTGGCACTTATACTTACAGGGTCTCAACAATTTACTCTGATCATACTACTAGTAATCCATCAAACGAAGCTTCTGCCATCATTCTACCATCACAGCCAGCACAACCCACAACTCCATCACAGACTGTACCACCATCAACATCTCCACCATCAACTACAACACAGCAACCTGTGACAAATATAAAATTTGACTTTACACCGTCTGATGGAACCACATTAACAGCTGCCATCTTAACACAAAGTGATTATCAGCAACTTATAGTCATTAAAGATCCTAGAAGTATAATTTCTAATGTCACACAAACAACAAATACTATAAACAATGATCTGTCTGGTCTTCTTAGATATCAGACAATTCATTCTAAAGAAACTATACCTCCACAACAGACATCCAACTACACTCCGCCAGCTCCAAAAAACACCGCTGGTTTAGATAATAAACTAGTAGACGGTGTGATTACAGCAGTAGTAGCATCAGGAGCAATATCTATAATCACTTGGTTTGTTAGAACAAAAATTGCAAAAAAAATAGCAAAAGAGTACTATTTTACATTGGAAAAGTTCATTGAGGATGAGATTCTGCATATAAGAATTAGAAACAGCGGTCAAACAATAGAAGACTGTATTATCTTATGTGGGGAAGTGGCATGTGTTTGGACTGATACAAAAATAGATAAACCAAGACACGCCTATGAGGGTAGTATTTCGGTTGTAAGGTTGCCTGACGGATATGAAAATAATTCGTTGATTAGTGTTAAGAGCGGCAAGAAAGTATTAAAAAAGGTCCAGCTTGATGACATGGCTCATGGCTAGAAATATGTGAAATTAGTAAAAATTAAAAAAAATTGGGTTTTCATGCGTTTCTGTTCAGCTTTCCATCTTTGTTGAATAAGCCCTGAACTTTTGCATCTGCAAGATGGTATTTGACGTTCAGGTTACTGTTGATGCTTACTAGTTGATTTTTGTGGATCGAAGCTTCGTTATTGTATGCCTGCAAAGCTTCTTCCATAGTGCCACCATTTTTAAGCACCCTGTTCATCGCATCTTTCCCATTCTGAACTTTTGCTTGCATGAAGTTAAATTGCTCCCAGAAAAGATTCTGCGCAGAATTATCTACATGCGTTACAAATACTGCGTATGCATTTTTGGGTGTAGCTAGATTATTTCCGTTGTTCATGCCGGCAAGGTCCACTTGCAAGTGTTCGCTTGCAATTCTGCGTTGTTCTTCTATGAACTTGTTTTGTTGATCTACCAACTGTTGTTTGAGTTGCATTGCAGCATATCGTTGCTTGAATATTTCTATGTTTTGAAGAATTTTCATTGCTGTGGGGTCATTCTTTATGTTATCGCTTGCCAATATTGTATTGGTATCACTTGTTCCTGTTTCTGCCCACGCAAAGCCAAAATTAGTTACAACGATTAGCGCTGCTAAAACGCCTGCAAAAACGCAGATTTGAGATCTCTTATTTATTTTCTTACCTTTGTCAGTAGTTTGAAATTCTCTCTTTTCCATGTTTCCAATCATTCTCTATTTTCACCCCCTTGATTTCTCCCGACAACAGATACGTTGTTTCGTCCGAGTTTCACGGACTCATCAGGGGATTCTTTGTATTGTTCTACTGTTATCATATGGACCGCAACACTACTTCCAGCACACGTGTTAAACCATCTTTTACATCGTCTCGAAGGATTGTGCAGATGATTTTATGATATTCGTTACTACATCCGCCAGAGTGTGAGAGTAAATGCCTACTACAAAAGGCACATCCGCATGTCACACACAGTCTTGTGCAGTTTTGTGAACATGTACTGCATTGCGATTCCTCAATGCGTTCAATTGTTGGTATTGATGTCATGATCACACTTGGCTGAAAAATTATTAATCCATTTGAACACTTTTTGCAACAAAAAATCCGAAATTTCGCTTTTGTGAGCAAGACTAGGGTGCCTAAAAACCACAGTTCAACATTTTTGCGACAAAAGTGTAGTAAATATTTTTAACAATAGTAGGCCAGCTTATGAGCATGGTAGGTAGGAGTACAGATAGTCCCGATAATGTGGTGCCTGTGAAAAACCTGACTAAGAATGGTATTGACCCTCTGGATTTACTCATTCTTCACGTATTACAAAGTGGCGCCACTCCAGATACAGCAAACAAGGATCTTGAAAAATATGGATATGTTCTTTCTCGGGATAATGTCAAAAACAGAATAGATGATCTCATAAAAAAAGGTGTTATACTAGAACATAACAACACTGAAGACAGTAAGAAAGATGACAAAATAAAGTGGATTCTAGTAGATCCAAGCAAATTATTTGATAATCAATGGTATACTTTCATAAAATCACAGAATCCGCTTTTTGAACGAAGAGTAATTCCATACTCTGAGATGTATAGTAATTTAGTTGAAATAAGTAGAGAATACGGCATCGTGACAGCAATAGACCTTGTTCAGGGAGAAGGTCAAAACTATGATTTTATCCTAAGAATAGTTACAAATGAGCTAAATCTTTTCGAAGAATTGGTAGAAAAAATCAGGTCACTTGGATGGGTTCATTCAGTTGATAGCAAACCCATTCATGTACTTGAGGGTGTAGGGTTATCCAAAAATAATCTGACCAAGGTGCACACGAACTATTTCTATGATCCGATAAAAATTCCTGACTTTGAAAAATATTTGAAGAATATAAGACAAGTATTTCGTACTTACGACACTTACATAAAAGAAGAAAGCTCTTCAAAACAAAAAATCACTAGAAAAAAAGACAATGAAAACTTTGATGATGATGTCACTCGAGCCACAAAATGATGACATCACAACTTCAAAAAAATTTAATAGTAAAGTGCCCAACGTGCAGTTCTTCTTTGAAATTCAAAAATGAAAATTCGTCATTGGAACATGAAGAATTAGATCTTAGATGCACTAGATGTAATTCGATATATTCTTTTAAGAATGGTTATCTGAACATGTTGCCACCTAAAATAAGAAAGGAAATTTGTACACGAGGAATTTTAGAGCGAAAAATCAAAGATAAATTTCACGTGAACCAGCTTTCCAAAAATGAGCAAGATCTAGTAAAAGGAATCATAGCCAGTAAATACATGGCAAAACAATATTTCAAAAATGTTGTTCATCCAACACAAGCTGCATGGTCAGCTCGTTCTTACGAACGATTTGAAGACATATTCATTATAAGTTATCTAGATAATCTGTTGAAGAATAAAGAAGTCACTTTCATAGATGCTGGTTCTGGTCCAGGCAGATATCTGATATTATTGGGATCTAAGATTGGTATTAATTCATGTAAAGAATTGAAAAGAAATTCAGAAACTAGCACTCTTTACAAGTATGATAAGATGTATGACAAGAATCTGCACAATATCATTGGAATTGATTATTCAGAAGAAATGGTTTCTCATTCTACACGGCTACTAAAAAAATATGGACTTGGTCAATATCTATACGATAGAATATTCCCAATAACAGGTATTGTTCAGAACTTTCATCTTAACCAACAACTTGATCGAACCTACAAAGTAATAGTATGTACCTTTCAAACATTAGGTAATCAGGAAAACGCTGATTTGCAAGTGCAATTATTAGAATCAATGAAAAGGTTAGCCTTGCCACATGGCACAATAATAGTTTCAGTTTTTAACAAAAAACTTTTCAAAGATTTTGGATTGAAAACCTTCTATGGCAGAGAAGTAAGACAAACTGTTGGAGAAATAATAAATTCAAAACAAGATGAAGATAATTCCATACTTAGAACAAAAAAAGGTATTTATTCAAAATGGTTTTCAAAGCATGATTTAGAACAACTATTCAAAAAGGCAAAGATATCTAATTACAAGATAATGGATGAAAACTCGTTACAAACCATCAAAGGTTATGAACAATATTTGAAAGTAGAAGAACAACACAAGGATATATTTCCTAGGGCTATAGTGGGATTGGCTGAAGTGAGCTGAGAAATGAAATTGGATCTTTGATTAGAACGATTAGTAAGTAATCTTCAAATAAAATCAAGTAAAAGCATTTGAATTGCTCTAGACAAATAACTTTAAACTAATTTTTTCTTCATATCATAAGCCAAAACAGTACAAATTGTTTTTGAATCAACAATTTTTCCAGACAAGATCATTTTTACTACTTTTTTAAAATCAATCTTCACTACAGATAGTATTTCATCATCATCCAATTTCAGATTGCCTGACTTTTTAATTCCAGATGCAACAAAGCAGTGAATTACCTCAGTATTGTATCCAATTGAAGGATAGTACTTTATCAAAGGAGTCATCTTTTTTGCCTCATAACCAGTCTCCTCTTTTAGTTCTCTGAATGCACACGTTCGTGGATTTTCTCTCTTATTACAGGTTCCAGCAGGAATCTCAAGAGCATAACCGTACGGAAAACGGTGCTGTTTTACCAAAATCACCTTACCATTCTCAATTGCAAGCATTGCTGCTGCACCTCTATGTTCAATGACCTCACGTCTGACCTTTCGCTTGTTTACTGAGATATCGTAGAGACTTAATGAGAGAACTTTACCTTCGTAGATTTTTTTCTTCATAAAGGGCGTTATCTCATGAGTTTAAAAACAATTATGAATGTATCTGATATGAAAGATGAAGTCTTTTTGAAGCTTTTACTTCTCTAATACTATTTTTTACCCATTGTTGTGGAAATGAAATTTTCTTTGGTATGAAAAGATCGACGGAACGTACACCTGTAATTTTTTGTACCATTTGAGTTAGTTCATCGAGCTTAAAAATATTGTCGCTATAAAAAAATAAAACGATCTGATTCATATTTACAAAGGGTTTTTGTAAAAATGATCCTATAAATTCCTTTTCTAATATTTGCAGAGTTTTTTTAACATTACCTTCTACCCCCACAAGTATTGCAAATGGAATGTATCCTTTCATTTCATTAGGGTTGTATACAAGAGTAAACTGTATTGCTTCATCGTTTTGTAACTTGTCAAGTGATCGTGCTACAGTTTTTGTAGAAAGGGCAGCAAGTTTTGCAATTTCTTCAATTTTTAATCTGGGATCTTTTAGTAAAATTTCTATTATTTCAAGATCAGTCTTTGTCAAGTCAGATCTTATTCCAGGGTTTTTTGCTTCAAAAATTGCTAATACTCTTACACCTTGCAATATTTTTTTTGCAAGTTCCATCTTTTGATTCGGATCACCTTTTACAACTATACTACAAACAGTTACGCTTCCAATACATGGTACTACAAAAAATGGTTCTCCTATAAGCTTGACTTGATCTAAGATGTATTGCAAATCAGTTCCTGTTACAACAAAATAAAGAACACTGTATCCCAAAACAGGCGGTTCTATTTTTAGAGCAAACTCTTCGATAATTTTCTTATCCATCATTTTTTGGATTCTTGATTTTACTGCTCCACCAGAGATACCAATACTATTTCCAATTTGCCTGTCTGGTGTCCTACAATTGTTCAATAAATGTGAGAGAATCTGTATGTCAGTTTTGTCCATATTTGCTCTTCATATCCATATATTTAGTATAAAGCATACATCTTAGATATATAATTGTCGTATTTATAACAAAGATTACCTTAAAGCATTAAATATCAGACTTTTCTAGTATTCTTATGGATTATAGAGCTAAAGTAGGCTTGCGCTTTATTACTAGACGTAGGGGTAGTCTGATTGCAGCAAGTCTAGCAGTTGCCATCGCTATTTTGGTGGTACAGGTTAATGTCGTGATTTTCCAAGGTCTGTATAATGCCATTGTTCGTGACCAGATAAACTACAGATTTGGGCATGTCTATATCACAAGGCAAGAAAATTTTATAACAAAATCAGATAAAATGTTAGTAAACTGGCTTGAAAGAATTCCTTATGTAGATGCTGCTGCACCGCGGCTTGATGCTGTTGCATCAATTAATGCAACAGGATCTGGTCAGACAATTAGAGATTATTCTGTTCCAGTCATAGGTGTAGATCCAGTTTTAGATACTAAAGCATCAACAATGTATAAAACAGTTGGAGATGGGCAGTATGTTTCTTCAAGAAATTCCATTGTTCTTGGTGCGATAGTTGCACGAGATCTTGGAAACTCACATGTTGGTGATAGTGTAAAATTAAAATTCAAAGATAGAAATGGTGTTGATGAACTAAGACGATTCACTGTAGTAGGAATCACCGAAACTGCTGGTTCTGTAGGTCTTGATAATAGTGTTATAATGAACATTGATACTTTGCGAGAAATATTGGGAAGACCCCACGAAACACAATCGATTATGGTTAAGCTAAATGATCCAACAAAAGATCAAGAAGTTAAAGATCTTTTTCTTAGAGCATTTCCAACTCGTTCAGACAACTTTAAAGCGCAAACAATTGAAGAATCTGCAGAGACAACACTTAGTGGATTCAGATCAGGTATTGCGTTAATTAATTTAGTTGGATATTTTGGTATGATGTCTTCTGCCTTTGCTGTGGTAACCATACAAATGATGCAAGTCACAAGTAAGACACGTGAGATTGGAATCATGAGAGCAATTGGTTCAAGAAGAAAAGATATTCTGATAATATTCATCTTCCAAGGAATGGTCATAGGTGCTATCGGGGCAGGCCTTGGAACAATTTTTGGAGTATCATATACAGCCTATGCCAAAGAAACACACATGACGTTCCAAGGTAGCTTGGCCTTAGAGGTAACATATAACTGGCTTGGAATATTGCAGACAGACATTCTAGCATTTTTGCTTGCAGTAGTAGCATCAATTTATCCTGCCTACAAGGCAACGAAACTGCAACCAGTGGAGGCTATGAGATTTGCCTGATTTGGTTCTTGAAGTACGTGGAGTAGACAAGATATACGGTGAAGCAGAAACAGCTATTTACGCATTAAAAAACGTGTCATTTTCTGTAAAAAAGGGCGAATTCATTTTAATTGTGGGCAGCTCAGGTTCTGGCAAATCTACATTACTTAACATGATTGGTCTTTTGGATAGGCCCACCAATGGCAAAGTCTTCATTGATGGATTAGATACCTCTACTTTAAACGATAATCAGATTTCATCATTTAGAAATTCCAAACTAGGATTCATTTTCCAATTTTCAAATCTACTTGCAGATTTAACGGTACTAGAAAATGTTGTTCTTCCAAGACGAATTCAAAAAACTGATACAAACGCAGTTGAAGAAGCAAAATTACTGCTAAAGACGGTGGGCTTGGAAAGTCAGATGAATAAATATTCAAACAAGGTCTCTGGTGGTCAAGCACAAAGGGTAGCTATTTGCAGATCTCTTATCAATAAACCTACAATAGTTTTGGCTGACGAACCAACGGGAAACTTGGATTCGGTCTCAGCAGAAACAACAGTTCAGTTAATGAAATCTCTTAATAGAAAACTTGGACACACCTTCATCGTAGTAACACATGATCGTCAGCAATTTGGTGATGTTGACAAAGTGATTACAATACGAGATGGAAAAATTATTGAAGATGAAATAACGGAGATTCCAACAATAACATGATCTACAAAACAATAGTTATAGCTACCATACTTTTATTGGGACAAATAATAATTCCAAGCTATGCTGTTAGTACAGAAATACTTACACCACCTGTATCCCCTTTTACTCACAATTTTACTGACATAAAATTCCTTGATGCATATTTTGGAACATCTTCAGGAAAAATTGAAGTTCAACCAGGTGACAAGAATGTGCCACTTACTATTGTGTTCTCTAGTGTAGGCTCAGAGGATATTAATGGCATCAAAGGATTCCTTAGTTTACCTGTTGGATTCTCTTCAGCTATTGCTAATGCCAATACCGATCTAATAGAAGCTGACAATACCGGTGTTGCGCCAAGTGGCCAATCATTTTTCCTGACCTTCTTTGTAAATGTGGATAAAAATACCAACGTCCATTCCTATTCGGGAACAGTCAAGGTAACCTATTCAAAATTAAGGGAGAATGGAATTCACACAAATTTCTTTGACTTTAACTTTAAAGTCACAGGAAAAAGTGTTCTAAACAGTAAAGTAGAAAATCCATTCATACAGCCTGCATCAAACAACAAGATTACAATTAAAGTCTCAAACGATGGTACAGCGGCTATTAACAACATAGACATAGCGCTCAACCAGCAACCATCTAACTCTAGTTCATCTAATTTACAAAATATCGTAATAGATCAAAAACACTGGAACATAGGGACTGTTGATGTCCAGTCATCACAAACATTTTCATTTAATATTTTCGTACCACCTGACCTTGCAGGTCAAACTTTACACCTACCATTTACTGTAACATACTTTGATGGGCAGGGAAATCAAGTAACAACTTCTAGGATGGTAGATCTTATCGTGGGAGCTGCAAGCTCAACTTTTATTGTCAAGCTTTCAACTCCTCCTTTTCTCATGATGGGAGTTATGCAAAATCTTACACTTGGACTCGAAAATCTTTCCCCATCAAAGATCTCTGACATATCAATTACACTTGCACCAAGCTCTTCCAATCTAAGAATTCTAGACGATCCGAGGTGGTTTGTAAAGGAAATAAATCCATTAGAGAGAGCTGTGTTGAATATTCCTATATTTGCTGACCAAAGTATAGGTAATCAAGCCATCAACTTTGACGTGAACATCCAGTATACAAAGGATGGTTCTACAGTGTTAGAAAAGCAGAGCTTTGCCACTTATATCAGACCTGTGATAGATGTTTCAGTTTATGGTGTGGATATAATGAAAATAGGAGGCAAACAAAACATTATAGGAAATATTCTGAATCAAGGAAACATCAAGGGACAATTTGCTACTGTAACCATAGAACCGGTTGATAATTCAAACATCAAAAAATCATTTCAGTATATTGGAGATATCGATATTGATGCTCCAACCCCATTTAACATACCAATCGAGTTTACAGGAGACACAACATATGGGAAACATACGGTAGTTGTTACTGTGACCTACAAGGATACACTTTTGCAACCTCATACAATAACACAAGAGGATACCATAACTCTAACAAATCCAACTCCTCAGACAAATGACAATTCCCAAATTCAACTCATTATTCTTGTGGCTGTAGCTGCTGGAATAGGAGGAATTGTATTCAAAATACGTAAGGCAAAAATTCCAATCGTAAAGAAAGTAACTGAAAATCCAAGCTAAAGTTATATTTAGTACAGACTATTTTTGTTCATGACTTGGGATGAAATTGAGGTCCCAAAAGAAATCAGACCTTTTATGCTTGAAGAAGCCGAAGAAACAAAACTAGGACAAAAAAATGGTGCAGATAAACAGTATCGATATGGTAACTTACACATCCGAGAATATGAGGACAAGTACATGGTTCATATGGATAAGATTGATCCACGCAAAGATCCACTTGGTCATCTTGTAAGAGATGCTCCTGAAGTATTAATTGGTCTTGCATCAGCATTTTTTGGTGGAAAGAAGGTTGCATCACAACTCTACAAAATGCAAAAAAATTCAAAGCTTGCAAAGGACACTTCTTTACTTGGAGGCCTTTTGGCATCTCTAGCACTTGGTTATCTTGGATATTCACTTACTAAAAAAATTAAAAATTTTTAGGGGGAATTTGTTATATCAAAATTAAGAACTATTAGGATTCTTCTCAAACTTTTACCTCTTATCTTGACACTAAGAAAAGATAGAAGAGAGTGGGTTAGAAAACAAGGTAAAAATATCAAAGTTGAAAGATATCAAAAAAATGCTCGCAAGGTTCTCAATACTTTTGTATCATTAGGTCCTGTTTACATAAAACTAGGACAGTGGCTTTCTTCAAGAGCTGATATCTTACCACAACCATACATGGAAGAGCTTGCTAAACTTCAAGACGATGTACCTGCAGCTCCTTTTGATCAAGTAAGACCAATTATAGAAAAAGATCTTGGACCACTAGAACAAAACTTTGATTATATCAATACTAATGTTATTTCTGGCGCATCACTTGGCCAGGTCTATCTTGCCAAGATTAAAGAAAAAGATGTAGTTGTAAAGGTAAGAAGACCAAACATTGACAAAATAGTAGAAGAGGACATTAGCATTCTTAAAAAAATTATTCCTGTTGCAATGAAATTTGTCGATCCAAATCTGCGTTTCTCAGCAGAAGCAATGCTTGCTCAATTTATTGAAACAATTCATGAAGAGATGGACTATAGAATCGAATTGGAAAATCTTAAGACAATTAAAAGAAACCTACGTTCCTATCCCAAGGTAATAATTCCTTCAGTAATAGATGACCACTCTACAGAACAGGTACTTACGATGGAGTACATACCTGGAATAAAAATAACCAATGTCAAGGCACTAGATGACATTGGACTAGATAGAGCACAGCTTGTAGTTAGAGTCCATAAGGTCTTTTTTACAATGCTTTTACATCATAACATATTTCATGCTGACCCTCATCCTGGTAACATCTCGGTCGCAAACGATGGTTCTTTGATTCTCTATGATTTTGGGATGGTAGGCAAACTAGACCATGAAACTCGCCTAAAACTAATCAGGCTGTATCTCTCGCTTGTGGAAAAGGACCCACCAAGAACAGTTAATGCTATGGATGAGCTTGGCATGTTACTTCCTGGTTTCAACCGTTCTATTATAGAAAAAGGAATTGCAATGTCAATTCAGACAATGCATGGAATCAAAGTCGACAAAATGGAAGTCAAGGCTTTGATGGAGCTTGCAAATAAGACAATGAGCAGGTTTCCATTTAAGCTTCCAAAACATTTGTCACTTTATATGAGGATGGCATCTATACTGGAAGGAATTTACCATACACATAAAGTGAATTTTAGATTCATCAACGTTTTACAAAATATTCTGGAAGAAGAAAATCTCATCAAAGATGCATATATTGAAGAGCTAAAAATTTCACTTAACAAGTTTACAAAATCAGTTAATGACATATTTGCTATTGCACCAGAACTTAAACAATATCTTGAAGAAAAAAGATCTTTTCAAAATCAACCACAAAAATCATCTAGAAACATTTTCCTTTCTGGAAGCATACTTTCTGCAGCAGTATTCATTGGTTCAACAGTACTATATGGAAGTAATCAACTCGGAGGCGAGCTGGGAATGATTGGTTCTATGATTATAATGTTGGCTGCAGTTCTAATGAGAGAACACTAGCTACTCTATTGCAATATCTTTTCCATGTTTTACAGGAATCTTTAGAGTAAGAACACCATTATGATATTTTGCAGAACCTTCTAGATCTTCGCCTTCCGTTACATCAACTGGAAGACAAATTTTTTTATCAATTGAATGTGGTCTTTGATGCCAGATAACTGCTCCATCATGATTGGTTTCTCTTTCTGCACTTATCAAAAGGATGTTTCCATTTATCCTTAATTTGATATCTTTTTTGTCAAAACCTGGAAGATCTACAGTTACTACAAGATTATCATTTTGAATTTGTATGTCTATTGGTGGGAGTACAAACTCGAAAAATTCTCTTGATTTGTTGCCTATTTCTTTCATGACTTCTTTTACCATATAATGTGCCAAGCCCATTATAATATAATAAAGTCTTTTTTGGTTATAAACCTTATAGTAGATTCACAATTTATCTACTTCCCAATTTAATTACAATCAAATGATTATTGTTATCGAAGGGTTCGATCAAGCAGGAAAAAGAACTCAGTCAGAACTTTTAGCCAAAGCTTTGAGAGCAAAAAAATTAAAATGCAAAATCTTTAGCTTCCCTGATTATAGTACTCCATTGGGAAAAGAAATCAAATACTATCTAAGCGGAAGCCGAAAATTTCCTCCTCAAGTAATACACTGTTTACTTGCTGCAAACAGATGGGAAAAATTAAAGGAAATACAAGAAGCTCTCTCAAAAAACTATATTCTAATAATGAATCGGTATTACCAATCAAATCTAGTTTATGGCAAAGCAAATGGCCTTGATTTAAAATGGCTCTCAAATCTTGATGCCGGTCTTCCAAAAGAAGATCTTGTGATTCTCCTGGATGTAAGATCAAAAGATTCATTCACGCGTAAAAGAACTCGGCGTGATAAATTCGAAAAGAATAAACAATTTGCACAAAAAATAATTCATACTTATCGAACATTAGCAAAAAAGTTTGGATGGAAAATAGTAAATGCATCTCAAACTCAAAAACAAGTCCACAAATCTGTCAAGGAGATAGCTTTAAGATATCTAAAATAAAAAATGACAAAAAAATATCTAGAAATTGTTGATCCAATTCACGACTTTATTAGAATTTATGAACCTGAAATCAAAGTCATAGATAGCCCAATCTTTCAGAGATTGCGCAGAATAAGACAACTTGCAGGTGCTCATCTGGTCTATCCAAGTGCACAACATTCTAGATTTGAACATTCACTTGGAGTAACTCATCTTGCTGGTCAAGCAGCAACGGTACTCAAAGATAAAGGATTTTTGAATTCAGATGATGTTGCAAATCTGAGATTGGGTGGTCTCTTACATGATATAGGTCACGGGCCCTTCTCTCATCTATTTGAGGAAGTTTTGCAAAAGAGAAAAAAAATTTCACATGAAGAGATTGGCAAGAAACTCATATTACAAACTGAGATTGGAGATTTGTTATCAAAATCTGGTTTTAATAAGAAATTTCTAGCTGATCTTACCCTTGGAAATTCAAAATATCAATTTATGAATGAAATCATATCTGGTGGTCTTAGTGCTGATATGATGGACTATCTACCAAGAGATGGATATTTTACGGGTGCAGAACACGCCAAAATTGATTTTAAAAGAATAATTCAATCCCTTGACGTTTACGAAAAAAAACTCTCTCTTGATAAATCAGCACTTTATTCTTTTGAGTCAATGATGATTTCACGATATCAGATGTTCAAGGCCGTTTATTTCCACAAAACTGTACGATCTGCAGAAGTCATGCTGTTAGAAGCGATGAGTCTTGCAGATAATGAACTTGAGCTTACTTCTAACAATCTTGATAATTATATTAAACTGACTGATGAGCTTGTAATTTCAAAACTAATATCTCTTTCAGGAAAATCTTCAGATCTAAAAAGGGCAAAACAACTTGCAAAAGACTATCAAGAACGTAGATTACTCAAATGCGTCTTTGAAAAAATTCTTTCACGTAATAACTCAATAAGCAAGGTAAAAACATCTGAAATACAAAAAGAAATTTCTAAAAAATCCAAAGTAGACGATTCAGAAATTTTTATTGATGTATCTATGGCTCCATCTATTCCTCTTACTCCTTCAAAAAAAGAATCTGAATCAATAATATTAACATCAAAGAAAGACACTATTCCCAAAGAGGTTTATGAACTTTCAATCTCAGAGATACCACTTGTTTCTGCAATCTCGGGATTTATGAACATCTTACGAGTTTATACATCTCAAAAAAACAGAAAAAAGGTTGAAATTGCAGCAGAGGTCATCCTTGGTGAAAACAAATTATGAGAAAACGGATTGTCATAAAATTATCTGGAAGTTTGTTTGGCATAGATGATCCAAAAATACTCAAGGATTACGCAACATTTTTCATTAGAATATCGAAGATTTGTCAGCCAATTATTATAGCAGGAGGAGGCAAAATTGCAAGACACTACATTTTACATGCGAGATCCTCTGGGGCAGACGAGTCCACTCTTGATGAACTTGGTATCGAAGTATCAAGACTTAATGCTAAACTTTTGATCTATGCTTTACAGGATAAAGCATATCTACATCCTCCAACCAATCTAAAAGAAGTCACACACGCAGCAGATAGTGGATTAATAGTAATAACCGGCGGTCTGCATCCAGGTCAGAGTACCAATGCAACAGCAGCACTAATTGCAGAAAAAGTAAGAGCATCTGTCTTTTTTAATGCCACTGATGTTGATGGGGTATATGATTCAGATCCAAACAAGAATAAAAACGCAAAAAAATTCAAGCGAATTGAGCTGAAAAAACTTCGGAATATGCTTGTACATAAAGAATCTATTGCTGGTGGTTATGACTTGATGGACATTGTTGCACTAAAAGTAATTGAACGGTCTAAAATCAAGACACGCATCATAAAAACAGACATCAAAACTTTAGAAAAAGCAATCAAAGGATCTCCTGAAGGAACTGAAATTATACTAACTTGACTTTTCCTGCATATTCAGGAATTCCTGCAACCACTGCTTTTTTCTTAATTTCCTTTGCTTCAGTTTCGTTCAAAGTTTTAGATTGAGCCTTGGCATATCCTTCCTCATCTACTATTACCGTAATCCAACCCTCTGGTTTTTGAACAATTGCCACCAATTCCTGCTCACCCACCGGTACAAACGTTCCTTCTGACTTTTTTACTGTGAGTGTAAGCATAGCAAAGCCTGCATGGGAGAATAGGTTCATTTGAGATTTTCTTGCCCTTTCTTGCCCTATTCTAATAGCTTGATGGTACTGCATGAAATTACCTTCCAAACTTTGACTAAAAGTCTTTGCCACTTAACATTTATGTAAAGAACAAATCGTAAAAGTAAACCTTGGACAAAAAATTATTGGTTGGTGCAGCAGTTGGTGTACTTGTAGCAATCATCGTAGTGGTTGCGTTATTACCCAGTTCTGGTTTTTTGAAAAACATTATCCAAGAAAATCCTCAAGCCCCAGGGGGACTAAAGGCAGCATCTACAGAAATAAAACCGGTTATTGTCACTGTTAATGAAACGTCAGTGTTATCTTCTACTGATAAAGAAGCAATCGTAGTTACAAAGTTTGATGTTTTAAATCCAAATGATGTTACAGTCATTCTAGAAGCAATAACCTATGATCTTTACGAAAATGGTGTCTTGGTAGGTCATGGTCAAATAGGACAAAGACTTGAAGGTGCTTTGGAAAGTTCAAACTATTACACACTTGTAGCACATTATACGAATCAAATGGATGGTAAAGTTACCATACAAAACACTGGTAATAATCCTGAACTTTGGTCTGCATTACAAAAGAACGATACAAAATGGAACATTATGGGTCAAGCATTTTATAACACAAACACTGTTCTTACTGGTCATCCAGGTTCAGTCGACTTTAATTTTACTCAATAGAATCTAATTTACAAAACGAGATTTTTGTAAAAAATTTTTTCAATTAATTATATTTGAAATTTATCATTTAAAAAAATCAAAAAATGATCACTTTGTTGGATTGTATGTTGATCTGATAAATTTAACCAAGTAAATGAAACCCAAAACAACCCAGGTAATCATCATGCCACTCCACACATACAGGATTCCAAGGTCTACATTTACTCCAAATTGAGAGGGAATTACGACTTTTAATTGATACAAGGGAAAAACATAGGGATTAAGGTCTTGTGTATTTTGATAGACCATCATTGTTACATCTGATATCTTATTGATAATCTGAATAATAGCATGCCAGCTAACAAAGAATGTTACAAAAAAGAAAATGGCTTTTTGACCAATGTGTTTTTTATATCCTCCCTTCTCTAATTTGACAAGTTTCTCGTTTACTCTTTTTAATTCACTTCGTAATTCATCTATTGGATCATTGCCTGTTGATATGCCAATCTCTCGCCTTTTAGCAGAATCGATATATGTTGAAATTAATGTATCTAAATATTTTTTATCAGATGTAAAGAGGGACTTTCCATCTTGAAGTGTATTTAAAATATAGTTTAATCTCCCAACATCTCCTTTTTTTGATTCAATCAAATAAAGAACTGATCTGATTAGATTACTAGACATCTAATTTACTCACAACCTTGTAGTATCTAACCAATAGGAAATGACCATCCATAATAGTATTAGATAAATCTATCAATATTATCAAGCTCTTTTGGAAAAGGATTTTAATGTTATGAGATTAGCCTATACTCTTTATGAAATTAATTACTGGTTCTCTATCTGAATTTGATAAGGTGGAAAACCCTTCCAAAAGTTCTCTTTGAATTATTATTGATTCATCAAGAGCATTTCTAACGCTATTTGCATCAAATGGAACTAGATGATCTATCTTTCCAATACTATATGCTTCTACATATTTTCTAAGTATTGAAGAAACAAAGATTGGTGCAACATTCAAAAGTAATAGCATAGATTTTTTGAAATCTTTATCTTTTGAGTTAGAATTTTTTTCGAAAAATTGTTCCATTAATGTTTGACGTTCTTTTTCCATTTCTTCAAGAGATGCTGCAACAAGTAAACCGCCTTCGTTTAGTTGGTAGTATGGTACTCCTTCTTCTTGTAACGCTTTTGGACCACGTTTAATTGGTAATCTTCCTGCTTCTTCAACAATTCCAAGAGGAAGTAAAATCTCATCTAAATCTCTAAAAATTCCAGAATAGATGTTTTGCCAAGTCGTACCATTTTTTTCAGCAAGTCTATGAGCTAGGGCAGTTCTTGTTTTTCTTGTGGGAATAGTTTCAAGGGCAAGATGCATGATGATTCCTCTTTGGCGTATTGCCTCGCCTGTAAGCTCTTTACCTTTGGTCTTGAAAGTCTGAAAGACTGATAATTGAGGATTTGGCAGTTTTTGTTTCATTGACTATCACTTTGTCCTACTGCACTAGTTAGGGATGAAATTCGATTATTTTGCATACAAGAATATTGATTTGAAATGCTCATATTGTGTTACTATCGTGATATGCCCAAATATAACAATATACGCTTTTGCATAATATTATAATAATTTGATACTTTTTTGTATTTTTCATAATATGTTAAAAACATTGTGGTATTAGTTGTATCACAAAGTTTAGTTTTTTCATATAAAGAAATTTTGCAAAAACAGAACATATAGGATTTCTGTTACAAGAAACAAAAACTAATTTCATTTCAATTATCTTGAACTATATACAATATGAAATGAATTTACATACCTAGTTTACAGATAATCTATGTTCATTTGCGCAAGGGACCTTTTCAAAATGCTTGATGATCCTAATTTGATTCTAGTTGATGCAAGATCCTACAAGGATTATTTTGAAGGACATATACCGGGTGCAGTTAATTTAGATTTTTTTTACTATCATTGGTTTGATACTAGTAAAGAAGGCATGAAAGCATTTAACATGCAAATGAGAAAACTTCTTTCTATTCTAGGAGTTACAAAAGAAAAAACAGTTGTGTTTTATGATGATGTTTCTGGAATGAGTGCATCTAGAGGAGTATGGCTTTTGGTTTATTTCTCGCACAAGAAGGCCTTCATGCTTGATGGTGGAATAAAAAAATGGAAGAGCCTTGGTCTACCTTTAGAAATTAAAACAAATGGATTCAAACCAGCCAAATTCTCGGGAAAAATTAACAAAGGCGTATTTGCTGGATTTGGTCACATTCCAAACGCAATAAACATCGATTGGACTCTTAACATAGAAGAAGACGGTACCATGAAAAAAAATGAATCTCTTTCCAAGCTTTACAAATTATCCAAAGATGATGAAATAGTCACATATTGTCAAGGGGGATATAGGGCGGCAAACTCATTTTTAGCTCTCAAAAAACTTGGATTCAAAAATGTCAAAGTGTATGTTGGTTCATGGGGAGAATGGGGAAATAGATTAGATCTTCCTGTAGAACAATAATTTCAAACTGATTTCATTGTTGTGGATTCCAAGTCTTTGGGAATATTTTTCAGATCTTTATTCAGAATTTAGATGCGTTCTTTAATTAAAAAATCATACTTTTTTAAAAAATAGATCTGCCATTATAAAAATTAGATTAATATAGCCTCTACAAATGAGCCATACGTGATGATGCTGAACAGGCGTTCAAAGTTATCCTTTATTATAATAGTTGCAGGTATAACGATCGCACTTTCTACATTCTTTACAACTCCAGCATTTGCGCAATCCGCAGCTACTAGTACAGGTTTAACAAAACCATTGTTAGCTATTGCTGCTGCAATTGCAATAGCTGGAGGTTTGATTGGTACTGGTAATGCACAACAAGGAATTGGTGCTGCTGGCATGGGTATCATTGCTGAAAAGCCAGAAAAATTTGGTCAGGTATTGTTCTTCTTTGTCATTCCTGAAACACTCTGGATCATCGGATTCGTGCTAGGAATCATTCTGTTACTTGGCATACTTTAGTGGAATTCGTAATGAGCATAGAGACCTTTTTCCTTGAGATAGAGAATAGGAAAAAAAGGGATCTTGAAAAACTCAACAGGCAACTCGATGAGAAAGGAACTACTATACAAAACGAAAGAGATGCACAAATAAAAAAAATAAAGGAAGATTTCGCAAACGAAGCAAAATTAAAATCTGAAAGAGAATTTGCAAGAATAATCGAGTCAGCTAGATTACAAGCGAAAAAGATTTTGTTTGATGCAATTAACGCAAACATGGAATCTGCTTTTAATGTCATCAAACAAGAAATTGAGAAGTATACAAAAACACCTCAATACAAAAAAACATTAGAAACTATGGTGAAAACTTCGACAAAAAAATTAGATCAAAACATTACAGTTCATTGTCGTGAAGAAGACCGCACAGTTTTAAAAGAAATGGGAGTAATCATTGGTTCCTCAATTCAAACTTTGGGTGGAATAGTTGCAGAAAATAAAGATGGAACAAAAGAACTAGATCTAACATTTGAAGAACTTTTAAGAACTCGTGAAGATGAAGTGAAAGGTTTTCTCACGGAGAGAACATCATAATGGGAACCTCACAATATTCATCTTCTTTTGGTAGATTGCAAGCAATATCAATGAATTTTCTTACTAAAGATATGATGCAAAATCTCCTAAAAGCAAAAGATGACGTTGAGATGGCAAAAATCCTAGAATCAACATGGTATGGACCAGAGATTGAAAAAGCTGCATCTATTTACCAACCTTCAGAAATTTTAGAAGTTGCATTGAACCGATACCTTGTTCAAATCAATAAAATTGCATTAGATGCAACACCGTTTAATGGAAAATCTGCAGTTAGGGCCTATTTGTCAAAATGGGATATCTACAATATTGAATTGATACTTTCTTCAAAAAGTATGGACAAAACAATTACTGAGACAGAATCATTCCTAGTCTCTAGCCGAAACGTACCAGCAGGAATTTCTGCAGGTAATATTACTCATGACGAGATGAAGACCATCCTCTCACAAACAGGTGTAGATGGTGTAGTAAATCAACTTGTGAAATACAACTATGGCCCAATCTTAATGCAACACTTGGAAGAATACCAAAAAAGTGGTGATCTTGGTCCTATGATGTATGCATTACAAAAATTTTATTATAAAACATTACTTGAATCTCTAAAATTCTTCCAAGGCGATGAAGGCATGATAAAGGAATTTTTCAGAGCAGAGATTGATAAGAAAAACATACTAAATCTTATGAAAGGCAAAGAAGCAAATTTGGATAAAGAACTAGTAGGTAGACATCTTATCAATGGGGGAAGAATCCCGATGAATGAACTATTGGATATCTATGGAGTAAAAGATTCTGCAGAAATTGCCGGAAGAGTTGAAAATCGCTTTTCTCTAATCAATGCGTTAACACAATACAAGAAGACAAAAAGTTTAATTGATTTTGAAGTGGCACTTGGCAAATTCATAAACATTCAGTATGTCAAAAAATTGAAAAACATCGCACTTTCTATTGGGACAGTGTTTTACTTTATACTTAATGCAGAATATGAACGTGAAAACATTAAAAGGATTGCCTATGGAAAACGTTACAATTTATCAACTGAACAAATAAGCTCAATGTTGCTAAGTGAATAAAAATGTCTAAACAAAAAACAGAATCAAGTGGAAGGATAGCGGTAATAGGAGAGCGTGAGCTAGTCATTGGATATCGACTTCTTGGAATGGACGATACATTTATTGTCAGTAAGAATGATGCTAACAAAACATTACAAGAACTTTTTTCATCTGGTAAGTTTGGTCTGATTATTGTAAGCGAATTTGTTCGTAACTTACTCCCAAGTACATTTAGAACAAAGATTGAGGCATCAATTGAACCATTAGTGTTATTCATGCCATCACTACAGGGAAACATTCAAGAAGAGTCAATATCCGTATTAGCAAAAAGGATCTTGGGGGTTAACATTCAAGGAAGTTGATGATGAGATGACAGATGGTATAGTTTCTAGAATCTCTGGACCTGTTGTTTTAGCAAGTGGTCTTGAAGGCGCACAAATGTTTGATGTAGTAAGAATTGGTGAACTTGGTCTAGTAGGAGAAATAATTCGTTTAGAAGGTAACAAGGCTACAGTTCAGGTGTACGAAGATACTACTGGTTTAAGACCAGGTGAGAAAGTCATTAACACAAAACGTCCACTTTCGTTGCAGCTTGGCCCTGGACTCTTAACTTCAATTTATGATGGTATTCAAAGACCACTTGATGTATTACGAGCACAAAGTGGTGACTTTATCAGCAGAGGAAATGTCATCCCTGCTCTTGATCAGACAAAAAAATGGGATTTTGTTCCATTAAAGAAAAAAGGTGATCATGTTTTTCCAGGTGAAATTATTGGTGAAGTCCAAGAAACTCCATTGATAATGCACAAAATAATGATTCCATATAATGTTGAAGGTGAACTCACAGAAATATCCGAAGGAAAATACAGCGTCAATGAAATTGTAGGGTTTGTTCAAACAAATAGCTCAAAAGTAGAAATTGGTCTGTCAAGTTGGTGGACTGTTCGTGTACCAAGACCTGTATTGCGTAAACTTCCACCAGAAGAACCATTGCTTACAGGTCAACGTGTTTTGGATACATTCTTTCCAGTCGCAAAAGGTGGAACTGCTGCAATTCCAGGACCATTTGGAAGTGGGAAAACAGTCACCCAACAACAACTTGCCAAGTGGGCAGACAGTAACGTCATTGTCTATGTAGGATGCGGAGAAAGAGGAAACGAGATGACTGAAGTTCTTACAACTTTTCCAAAACTAGAGGATCCTAAATCAAAGCGGCCATTAATGGAACGCACAATTCTTGTTGCTAATACTTCAAACATGCCAGTAGCTGCACGTGAAGCTAGTATCTATACCGGAATTACAATGGGAGAATACTATCGTGATATGGGATATGGTGTAGCATTGATGGCAGATAGTACATCTAGATGGGCAGAAGCACTCAGAGAAATTTCAGGAAGATTAGAAGAGATGCCAGGTGAAGAAGGATATCCAGCATATCTTGGAAGAAGATTAGCAGAATTTTATGAAAGGGGTGGGAAAGCTATTGTGATCTCTCCAGAAGAAAGAGTAGGTTCCTTGACTTTGGTTGGTGCAGTTTCACCTCCAGGTGGAGACTTTTCAGAACCAGTATCCCAAAACACACTAAGAGTTACAAGAGTTTTCTGGGCTTTGGATGCAAGCTTGGCATCAAGAAGACACTTTCCATCTATCAACTGGCTTACAAGTTATTCATTGTATGCTGATAACATGGGTGAATGGTACAAAAATAATGTTGCAAGCGATTGGGTTACCCTAAGAAAAGAAGCCCTCGAAATTTTACAAAGAGAATCAGAATTGCAAGAAATTGTTCAATTGGTAGGTTATGATGCATTACCAGAACCAGAAAAAGGAGTTTTGGATACTGCACGATCCATTAGAGAAGATTATCTACAGCAAAGTGCTTATGATGAAGTTGACACTTATACATCAATTAAAAAACAATATCTTTTACTTAGAACAATTTTAGATTTTGGTAGAAAAGAAAATGATGCAATAAAGAAAGGTGCAACATCATCAAAGATTGGTGCGCTAGAATCAAGGAAAATGATTTCAAGAATAAAATGGACTAAAGAAGATCAAGTAGAGCAACTGGTTAAGAATACCATGACTACCATAGAAAAAGAATTCAATACTCTAATGATTGAGGTGATTACATAGATGTCTGGTGTAGCATTCAAGACACTATCAAAAATTGCAGGTCCGCTGATATTTGTAGAAGGCGTGGATAATGCAGCTTATGGCGAAATGGTTGAGATAAAACTTCCCAACGGTGAGCGACGACAAGGACAGGTTCTTGATACTAGACAAGGTTTGGCAGTGGTTCAGGTCTTTGGTCCAACCCTTGGCATGACCACCTATGGAACTTCAACAAAATTCACTGGTGAGACTGCTATGATGTCAGTTTCTGATGAAATGCTTGGAAGAGTATTTGATGGACTAGGAAATCCTAGAGACAATGGACCAAAAATAGTATCAAAACAAAAAGTTGATCTCGTAGGTTCTGGTATCAACCCATACGCCAGAGAGGAACCTTCAGAATTCATCCAAACAGGAATGTCAAACATTGATGGAATGAATACTCTTGTAAGAGGTCAAAAGCTTCCAATATTTTCTGGTTCTGGTCTTCCACATAATTTACTTGCTGCACAGATCGCAAGACAGGCCAAAGTTCTTGGTGGTTCTGAAAACTTTTCTGTTGTGTTTGCTGCAATAGGAATTACAAGTGAAGAATCAAACTTTTTTATAAAACAATTTGAAGAAAGTGGGGCTCTTGGAAGAACAGCACTATTTTTGAATCTGTCATCTGATCCTTCGATGGAACGTATACTCACTCCTAGACTTGCTCTAACAACAGCAGAATTTCTTGCTTATGAGCGAGATATGCATGTTCTTGTCATTATTACTGACATGACAAACTATTGTGAAGCATTAAGAGAAATCGCTGCAGCACGTGAAGAAGTTCCAGGAAGAAGAGGATATCCAGGATACATGTATACTGACCTATCATCTCTTTATGAAAGAGCCGGAAAGATAAAGGGCCGACATGGTTCCGTAACACAAATTCCTATACTCACAATGCCCGCTGATGATATTACACATCCTATACCAGATCTTACTGGTTACATCACGGAAGGTCAGATAGTAATGAGTAGAGATTTGCATAGAGCAGACATTCATCCACCAGTAGATGTCCTAACAAGTCTTTCACGTTTGATGAATCAAGGTATTGGAAAAGGAAATACAAGAGAAGATCATAGAGGTCTTGCAGACCAACTTTATGCAGCATATGCACAAGGTAAAGATGCAAGATCACTTGCAGCTATAGTTGGTGAAGAAGCTCTAAGTGATTTAGATAAGAAATTCCTTAAGGTCGCTAACAACTTTGAGAGAAAATTTGTCAATCAAGGAATGGATGAAAATCGTTCAATTGAACAAACTCTAGACATTGGTTGGGAATTACTTAGCGATCTATCTGACTCAGAAATGAATCGTATTAAACCAGAGTTCATTGCAAAGTACAGAAAAAGAACCACACAGGGTGGTGCATAGACTTTGCCATCAGTAATTAACATTCGTCCAACTCGTCTTGAATACATTCGTACCAAGCGAAGAATTGTTGTTGCTAAAAAAGGATTGAAGTTACTCAAACTAAAACGTCAAGCATTAATTCTAGAATTTTTTAATGCAAGCAAAACCGCTGCTGCATTAAGGAGCGGTTTACAATCTGAATTGGTAAAAGGCTACCAAAGTATCAGATTAGCAGAGATACTTGCAGGTACGATGAGACTAGAAAATGAAGCAATGAAGATTCCACAAATAAGTAAATTACAAATTCAAGTAAAAAATGTAATGGGAGTTAGTATACCAAAATTAGAAGGTGGAAAAAGTAATACTGCTATCATTGAGCACATATTGGAACTTCCTCCTTCAATTAATGAAGCAATACAGGCATTTCAAAATGTTCACAAAATGGTTCTTGATGTTGCAGAAAAAGAAACCACACTCAGAAAACTTCTTTATGAAATAGAAAAAACAAAACGAAAATCCAATGCAATAGAAAACGTATTCATTCCAAGATTACAAAGTGCCGTTAAATTCATCATATTCAGACTAGCTGAGATGGAACGTGATACATTCATCATGTTAAAGACAGTAAAGCGTAAGATGGGTGAGCGAGAACAAGAAAATATTCAAAGGGAGAAAGAAATACTTGCCAGCTAATTTTGCAAATCCGCAACAAAGAAAATTCTATCTGATTATGAGGGCATTTAAAATTGGCAATATTCTCGGCACAATTGCTCTAGTACTGTATGCAGGAAAACATTTCTTAGGAGTATAACATGTCAACACAAGAAAAATATGTTCATTCACTCAAACAAATTAAGGAAGCTGAAGAAAAGGCATGGGAGGAAGTTCAAAATTTCAAGAAAAAAGTAGCAGAAGATATAAAATCTTTTCAAATTGATGCTGACAAAGCAATCGAGTTAGCAAAAATACAAGGTGAAAAATTAGTCGAAACAAGTATTGATCAAACCAGAAAAAAAGCTGAAATTGAAGTAGAAAAGATTATCGAAGAAGCAAAAACAAAATCAAAAACCATATCGACACAAATGGATGAAAAAACTATTAGTGGAATCCTAGATATTTTGTTAAAAGGTGTAGAATGATGGTACTCAAGCCTGTTCCAATGACAATGATGGCAATCCTTGGTTTAAGAAAAGACAGGCAAGTGGTAATTTCGGTTTTACATGATATGAGCATAGTACAATTGGAATCATTATCAAAAGATGTGGCTAATATGCTAAAAAATGAACGTGATAA
Organism: Nitrososphaerota archaeon; assembly: GCA_005877305.1. GTDB lineage: Archaea > Thermoproteota > Nitrososphaeria > Nitrososphaerales > Nitrosopumilaceae > TA-20. Next base: position 30,593 of record VBPW01000014.1, read on the forward strand.
TGAACTTTACAGGCAAGTTTCAGATCAACTCCTCAGAATTAAAGCATTCAAAACCGTTCTACCTCCAATTCCAGTTACTCACTGTCAGCGTTTTCCAACAGTTGACAACTTGATGCAAGCAGCAAAAGCAATTGATATTGATACTAAGGTCGCTTCTCTTGAAAGAGAAAAAGAAAGCCTCCTAACTAAAATAAATGAAACTGAAAATAATATCAAACTTGTTGAAGAGTTTTCATTTTTTCCAGAAGACTTCAATGTACTCCAGTTAGTATTAGGACACTCTTACTTTGGACGTTTAGATTCAAAACAATTCCCATCTTTTAAGAAAGCTTTAGAACCAAACAATCTAGACGTTTTCCTTTATTCTAAAGAAGAAAAAGAAATTACACGCATTGTTCTTATTACCTTTCCTAATTTTCCTCCTCATGCCCTTGCTACTGCTGTTCAAGAGTACAATGTCAAACTTGAAGCGGTACCAAAACTCAATGGAACACCGGTTCAATTAAAACAATCGTTAGGGGCTGTTCTCAATGAACTAACTCAAAAATTAAAAGAGATTGATAGACAACTAGGCGAGATTTCAAAAGAACACTATGCAAATATTGTCTGCATTGAGGAACAGCTTGAAATAGAAAACAGAAAACTCGAGGTCATTAACAATCTTGGAGTCACATCTGATTCTTTTGCTCTAGAAGGTTGGGTTCCAAAATCAAAACTAGAATCAATCAAGGCTAATCTAGACAAACATGCAAAAGGAACAATTGTCTATGAATTAGAAACTGAAAAAAATCCACCAACTCTATTTGCAAACCCTAAAAGGTTCAAGTTGTTTGAGGCTTTCATTAGATTCTATTCTTTACCACAAGGCAAAGAATTTGATCCTACATTAATTTTCGGTTTTATCTTTCCCGTCTTTTATGGTATAATGGTAGGAGATGCAGGCTATGGTCTTGTTATACTTCTTGTTTGCAGATGGGTAATTAGGCGAGTAGAGGGTGGAAAACGGAATCTCAACATCATGCCAAAACCTTTGAGAAAGTTTGCACTGACAATATTGAAACCACGACAGATGGTCAAGTTAGCAAAGGCAATGACTCCAGGTGCTATTATTGCAATAATTTTGGGAATTTTGTTCAATCTCTACTTTGGATTTCATCTTAATGGCTATCTGTTTAATTATTTAAACACAGCATTTGGTATGCATCTTCCTGAGAGTGGCGCAATCTTTAGTCCTATTGTAGGATTGCGCAAACTATTGCTAATTAGTGGATATATTGGCCTAGGTATGGTGACATTTGGCTTAATTCTTGGCATTCTCAATAGCTTAAGAGAGGGAGAAAAGAAACACGCAATTGGAAAAGTAGGCTGGATACTGTTTGGTTGGGGTGTTGTGATGACAGGATTGGCATTAATGCACCATGGACACATCAATCCAATTCACCATGTAGAGGGAATTGGTTACTTTGGATTGCTTTTAGGGGGAATTGGTTTAATGTTCGTTGGAGAAGGTCCAAGAGCTATTATGGAATTACCATCTATAGTTAGTCACATACTTTCTTACACAAGAATTATTGGAATTCTTTTGGCTTCAGTAATACTAGCTGATGTAATAGATTTCATTTTCATAAAGACCCTACATCATTCAATTCCATTTATTGTTCTTGGAACTATGATTCTCTTCATTGGTCACATATTCAATATTATCATTGCAGTTTTTGAGCCTGGTATTCAAGGAGCAAGATTGGTTTACGTAGAATTTTTTTCCAAATTTTATCATGGAAATGGCAGAGCATTCAAACCATTTGGAAGTACACGCAAGTTTACTTATGACCAATACGAATTGGAAATAAAAGAAAAAATAAAAGTCATAAAATAGCTCTGTATCTAGTTTGAATAAACTAATAATACTTTAACTCATTTACATCCAGAATTCTTGTACAATATCTGCATCTAAGAACAAGGCCCGTCTTGTCCACTACATCCATTATTGGTTCAATATCTTCTCCGCTATTTGTTATACAATCTGGATTTGAGCATCTAAAAATTCGTTCAATCTCATTTGGAAGAGTAACTCGCCTTTTTTCTACCAGCTTATAGTCTTTGATAATGTTTACAGTAGCTTTTGGAGAAATAAGTGCAAGCTTGTTGGTATCGCCATCTTTTAGAAATCTATTCTCAACTTTGATGATGTCTTTTTTTCCAACTTTTGAACTTGGTACATTTAGTGCTAATGTTATGACGTTACCATCCTTACCATCTATCTCAAGTGCATTGAGAACTTTAAGGCCTTTTCCTGCCTCAATATGATCAATCACAGTACCATTTTTGATTCGTCTTACTATAAGGTCAGATTCTGACATTGGAATACTTTGTATAGTACTCATATATATTATTGAACGAGAATGAGCAATTCTTTTTTCCAAAAAGATATTGTCTCAATCCGTGATTTTGACAAGAAAAAATTTGAAGAGATTTTTGGGGCCACTGATAAAATAATAAAG
>VBPW01000030.1:0-2480 GCA_005877305.1 Nitrososphaerota archaeon
TGAGAACACAATTGCAAAGATGACTCTAGTTGTGGATGGTGTAAAGGTAACTTTTGATAAACATTCAGAATTGGATAAAATTGTTTACAAGAATTCTGGAGTAGAAGCTGGTGTAGATTCTCAAGTCTTTCTCAAAAGCCAGATTCCTGGTAGAGTTGTTTCAATTAATGTAGATGTAGGTGACAATGTAAAAAAAGGAGATATGATCTGTGTCTTAGAATCAATGAAAATGCAAATATCTATCAAATCACACAAAGATGGTGTTATTAAGACTATGAAGATTAAACAAGGTAATTCAGTTGCGAAGAATGATGTTCTTGTTGAGATAGAATAAAAAACGTATTTCGGATTAGTTTAGGTTAAATAAAATAAAGAAATTAATTTCCTTTTTTGAGGAAGTCCACTATCTCTTGGTAGTTTGGTTCAATCAGAGGATTATCTGATATCCACTTGTAAATGACCGTGCCCTTTTCATCAACAATGAAGACTGAACGTTTCGCTGCATCATATCCTTTTACGTGTAAGAGATCAGGCATCAATACATCATAATCACGTATTGTTTGGCTCTTATAGTCTCCAAGTATTGGAAAGTTAAGATGGTGTGCTTCTGCAAAAGCTTTGTTTGCAAATGGTCCATCGTTGCTAATGCCAATTACTTGTGCACCTAGTTTTGATATCTGATCCCATGAATCTCTGAAAGTGCACATTTCTTTTGTACAAACTGGTGAGCTTGCCGCAACAAAAAATGATAATATCACTTTTTTGCCCTTAAACTCATCAAGACTTCGCATCTTCAGGTCAGTATCTACCAAGGTAAAGCTTGGAGCTTTTTCTCCTGTATTGACAGTCATACTAGAAAATCTATCGTTGTTATATATCAATCATTAAGATTTCTTATTTCCAAACATACGTATCAATAAATAGTGGGATTATGGTGTATCAGCATGCCAAGTATGAAATGTGTATCGTGCGGAATTGGATTCTTTTCGGCAACAGGATCTGACAAGTGTTCAAGATGTGCAGAAAAAACATCAAATCAAACGACAGAAAGTCATGATTCCTGTGGTTGTGGACATTCACATCATTAGAATCAATTTTGTAATTCAATACTAGAAAATTTAATTATAGATATTTGAAAATTTTTAGAAAATTGATAAAAAATAATTTTATCTTAAAATAACGATCGCAGAGTGCATAGCTTTTTATACTCTCCGACTGGCTTGTTAGCTACCTTGGTAGGAGAGGTAGCAAGTAGCTTTAGCCCAATTTTACTGATGTTTGGATTTGCAATCGTAGCAACTGGTCCGGCTCTTATTATATCTAGAATGATTGCACCAAGGCGAACAAGTAATCCTGTCAAATTTCTACCAATGGAATGTGGTCAAGTTCCAGGAGGAGAGGGTAGAACTCATTTCATGATGCAATATTATGCATATGTATTGATGTTTGTAGTTTTTGATGTCATGTCGATTTTTCTATATGCTTGGGGAAGTACTGTAATTAATCTCCCAAAATCAGCTACACTTCCAATTATAGGATTCTTGGCAATAATGTTTGCATCATTTGCCTTTGCATTATACCAATCAGGGAGGAAAAATATTTGGTAACTTTTAAATCAAATACACAATATATCGGAGGTAGGGAAGAAAATTGCTGAAAGAACTTATCACACCCGAAACAGCGGCACATTCCACAAATGTATTAGTTGGAAAATTAGGTGATGTTCTTATCAGAGCCATAGGCAAACCACTTGACTATGCTATCAACTGGGGAAGACTTTGGTCACTTTGGCCAGTTCATTTAGAGACAGCATGTTGTAGTGTAGAGTTTGGAGCTGCAATGTGACTTGATTGTAGTAATGGGGACAATTACAAGAAAAATGGCTCCAAGACTTAGAATGGTGTATGATCAGATGGCAGATCCCAAATATGTTATTGCAATGGGGGCATGTGCAATTACTGGAGGACTTTACTTTGATTCATATAACGTCCTGCCAGGAATTGATGGAATACTTCCTGTGGATGTTTATGTCCCAGGGTGTCCACCTAGACCTGAAACTCTTATACAAGCAACTATGCTACTTCAAGAAAAAATTAAACGAATGAAGGCTGCATAATAATGGGCTCTAAAAAAAAAGAGGACGTAGAATCCAGCGAAAGTGACAATGAAGTAACAGAATCTAGAAATGACAAAAATAAAGAAGAATCAACTGATATTTCTACAAAATTAACAAAAGAAGAAGCTAAGAAGTTTTACGAAGAAAAAGGAATTGATCTATCTCACGATGTACCAATTCACTCTATACCTATACCTCCCTTTGAAAAATCTATGGCGGATAAGATTGTCTCTAAATTTGGGCAAAAAGCCGTTATTGATTATGTAAGGCCAAATAGAATAAGAGTTAACACAAAAAGAGAAGATATTCTGGATATTGCTTATTTTATCCGGGACGAGCTGAAATTTGATCATGCCGAATCCGT
>VBPW01000030.1:2488-12793 GCA_005877305.1 Nitrososphaerota archaeon
TCATATACAGATGAACAGCTTGGAAATAAAATAATAGCACTCGCAACTAAAGTTCCAAGAGAAGATATTCCAAACCCAGGAAAAGACAGTACAAGAACACCTTCTTTACGAGAAGTATTCTATAGTGTAGAATTTCATGAAAGAGAATGCTTTGAGATGTTTGGTGTGTATTTTGAAGGACATCCAGATAACAGAAGATTACTTTTGCCAGAAGACTGGGCAGATATTCCACCGTTTCGAAAAGACTTCAAGATAAAGGGGAGATAAAATGGCAACACAATTGCCACCAGGTATTGAACTAGAAAAAGTAGACGACCGAATAATGACTCTAAATGTTGGACCACAACATCCTGGGTCAGGTCATATGAGGCTTATCATAAAAGTTGATGGAGATTACATTGTTTCATGTGATCCAGATCCTGGATATGTTCATCGTGGAGAAGAAAAAATGGCAGAGTATAGAAATTACATACAAAATATTCCACATCTTGAAAGGCCAGTGATTCACGATTCTTGTAATATTTTGTATCCATACTGTCTTGCAGTTGAAGATCTGTTGGGAATTGAAGTTCCAGAAAGAGCAAAATATATTCGAGTTATAGGTTCGGAGCTCAATCGCTGTACCTATATACTATACTGGCTTGCTATTTATGGAATTTTCTTAGGTCATTCTACAATGTTTATGTGGCCAGTTGGAGACAGAGAATTGTTTATTGATCTGTTAGAAGCAATGTCTGGTGCAAGAGTTACACACGCATATTTCGTTCCAGGTGGTGTAAGAAACGATTTACCAGCTAACTTTGAGGAAAGATGCCTTAGACAAGTAGACTATTTTGAAAAGCGGCTAAAAGAATATGAAGATATTTTCTACCAAAATCCAGTTTTAAAACAGCGAACAGAAGGAACTGGGATCTTATCACGAATGGATGCAATACGACTTGGAACAACAGGTTCTGTTCTTCGTGCTTCTGGTGTAGATTTTGATGTAAGGAAAAAGGAACCATATGATGTTTATGATAATCTTGATTTTGAAACTCAAGTTCTTAGGGAAGGAGATTCGTATGCAAGATCTCGTGTTCCATATCTTGAAATGTTCGAAAGTTGTAGAATAATAAAAGATGCCTTAAAGAAAATGCCAAAGTCTGGTTCTGTGAGAACTAAACTAAAACCAAACCCAAAAGGAGGAAACGATGAGGTCTACCGCAGAGTAGAATCCGGAAGAGGTTCCCTAGGATATCATATCATATCTAACAACAGACCAGAACCATATAGAGTAAAGATAAGTGTTGGTTCATTTAGGAATTTGATCTGTATACCATACTTACTAAAGGGCGAGAAGCTTGGAAACATGCCAGCCGTTTATTGGAGTCTAAACTACTGGCCTGTGGAGGCTGATAGATAAATGTCAACAATCGCACCAGAGTTTAGATTAAGTAGATTTATTGCATCTCTAACTGACATTATATTTTGGATTCTTCTTATTTTTTCGATTATTGGCTTACCGCTTGTTTTCATTCTACTTTTTTACATTAAACTTCCAGTAGTCAACGGTCAACTTCTTACACCATATCTTGCAATGACTTGGATGGCTGATCCCTCGCGAACTATACCTATTATAAAATCACTGATTCATACAGAATTCTTTAGAATAATTGCTTTTCCAGGATTTGGGTTTGCGGCTCTTCTTGCAGCTGCAACAATATTTGTTGAAAGAAAATTTCTTGCAAAAATACAACTTCGTGTAGGGCCACTTTATTGTGGAAAGATTGAGGGAATCTTACAACTTATGGCTGATGGATTAAAACTAATGTCAAAAGAAATAATCATTCCAGCAAAAGCAGACAAGCCTATTTTCTGGGTAGCTCCATTACTTTTTGTAGGAACAGCTGCCGCATTAACATCACTAATTCCTGTTGCACCGGGTTGGGTTGCAGCAAATCCAAATGTAGGATTGTTGACAGTCTTTGCAACAATTGGATTCTTTCCGATAATAACCGTACTTTCCTCATGGTCTGCAAATAGTAAATGGACGTTTATTGGAGGAATAAGGGCACTCCACCAAATGATTTCATTTGAAATTCCACTAATACTATCTCTTCTAGGTATTGTCATTTTGACTGGAACTTTGAACTTGACAGAAATAGTTGAATCACAACAACATTACTGGTGGATTGTTTTTATGCCAATAGGCGCTATTGTATTTTTCATCACAATTATAGCAGAACTTGAAAGAATTCCATTTGATCTTCCAGAAGCAGAAAGTGAAATTGTTGCCGGCTGGTTAACAGAATTCTCTGGTATGATGTATGGACTCATTCAACTTGGGACTTATCTGAAACTATATGCTTTCGCTGGTCTATTTACTGTGTTATTTTTGGGAGGATGGAATGGTCCCATGGTCTGGCCACCATTCCCGCAAGAAATAATCACAAACGGAATAACAATTGGCCCGATAACAGCTCACATTCCTGGACTACCTCTTTTTGATCAAGAAATGCTTAATGGTACACTCTGGTTTGTAATCAAGACTGTTGGTGTCATATTAGTAATTTTGTTGCCAAGGGGAGTATTCCCAAGAATTAGAATAGACATGCTTTTGCATACTGGATGGTACACATTGATCGGACTTGCATTCGTTAACATCTTTATAGCTCTCGGATTGCTATATGCAGGTGTCTTGGGACACGGAGGATTGATGCAATGAGCACTGCAGGTGGAATAATACGAGCTTTGAATTCTGGTGTAAAACACCTTGCCGTGAAGCGATTTACATTACGATATCCAGAACAAAAATTGAAGTTTGTAGGCGATGGCTTCCAATTCGATCCACAAACCGGAGTAGGAATTGCTGGCCTTAAGGGACGACACATATTGTTCCATGACAAATGTACAGGTTGCCAGCTATGTTCTGTTGCATGTGAGGGAATTGCGGAAGCCATTGGTATGGTGAAAGTGAAGGAGACTTGGAAACATAACAAGAAAGCAATAATGCCACAGATTGATTATGGAAAGTGTGTCTTCTGTGGACTGTGTGTAGACGCATGTCCATTTTATGCTCTCTACATGACAAATGATTACGAGCTTTCTTCATTTACCAAATCTGCTTTGATCTATACCCCGAGCCAGCTTGCTGTAAAACCAAACATATCACAAGATGTAGAGATTAAGATTGGCAAACGGGGTGCAACGCATGGTTGATTCTATCTTTTTAGCTGTTTCTGTTTTAACAATTGGTTCTGCAATTGCTGCACTTGAAATTCGTTCACTAATTTATGGTTCAATTGCTCTGATGCTTACTCTCTCTGGAATTGCAGGATTTTTCTTGCTTCTAGATTCGCCATTTGTAGCAATGTTTCAACTTTCAGTTTATGTTGGTGCAATTGCAGTTCTTATACTATTTACTGTGATGCTTGTACGACGTGAACTTATTTTCAACAAGATAGAAGACCCACGCAGAAGATATGCTGGCATAGGTTTGATGATTATTGTAATGCTCGGAATTGGAACGATAATAATTGGTTCTGGATTAAAAACAATGGAGACTAGTGTTACAACTGTAGATTATAGAAAAATAGGAGAAGATTTTCTTACATATTATTCGCCAGCATTAATTGTGATGGCACTTATTCTGACATCATCAGTTATTGGTGCTCTGGCATTAGCAAGAAGGGAGGATGTTACAAATGAGCAACGGACTGATTGACTTTGTACTAGTCTCAGTGGCACTTTTGGCCATCGGGATATATGGTCTTGCAGTAAAACGAAATGCAATAAGGATGCTTTTTGCTATAGAGATGATTGTTAATTCAGCAAATCTAAACTTGGTTGCTTTTGCTAGGTTTATTCCAAATAGCCAAGGACAGACACTTGCGCTATTTTCTATAGCTATTGCTGCAGCGGAAGTAGCTGTCGGACTTGCATTAATTATTGTTGCCTATAGAATGTACAAAAATATCGATATCGCAGATTTCAGGAGTTTAAAAGGATAATGGAGCATGTGTTATTACAAGCGGTCTTTTTGCCGCTACTACTCTCGCCTCTAGCTTATTTGCTTGGCAAAAAATCAGGACCAAATGCAGCAGCTTGGTTTACCTTTGGATTATTACTTTATTGCACAACCATAATAATAGTACCAGTATTTTCAGGAACATATGAAGAACATTATCCTTGGACTAAATTATTTGGAGAATTTGGATTCTTGCTTGATGGACTTGCATCGCCTTTTGCAATTATAATCTATGTAGTATCAACAGTACTTGCATTATTTTCAAAACCATACATGGTTGCAAAAATTACCTCACAATTTGAGGAAAGGATGAACAACCAAAGACAGATAATAGGAGACGGCAGTTCCACCGCCATAATTGAATCATCATCTCTGAAAGGATATCTAAATAATCAGATTGGTGTTTACTTTGCGCTATTTCTTGTAATGGCCATGGGAATGTTAGGCACTGTACTTGCAACAAACTTGATCGAATTTTACGTTTTCTTTGAGGTCATGCTTATCCCAGCTTTCTTTATGATTGCTTTCTGGGGATATGAAGAAAAAAGAAGAGTAGCACTCTTGTTCTTTTTCTGGACTCATGTTGGTGCAGTTGTATTACTTTTAGGATTTCTAGCCATTGGACTGAATGTTGGAAGTTTTAATTTTGCAGACATTAAAGAACACGGAATCCCGCCTAACATTCTCTCACTTGCAGCAGCTGCAATAATAATCGGTCTTGGTGTAAAGATGGCTGCATTTATTCTTCATATCTGGTTGCCACATTTTTATCGTGCAGCTCCAACTCCACTAAACGCACTTTCTTCTGGTGCAATGCTAGGAATTGGTGCATACGGCCTTTTCAGATTACTGATTATGCTTTTGCCAGGTCAGTATGAGCATTTCGCGCTTTATCTGAACTTGTGGGGTATCATTACGATGATTTATGGTGGTGTTATGGCGCTGATGCAAGATGACATTAAAAAATTATTTGCATACTCTAGTATCAGTCAGATGGGATACATAATTTTTGGAATTGGTTCTGCATCTGTGCTAGGATTGTCTGGAGCAGAAATGTTGTTTGTTTCACACAGCCTCGGAAAGGTTTTGCTTTTCATGATGGTAGGAGCCATCATTTTGCAAGTTGGTACAAGAAGTATAACAAAGATGGGTGGACTTGCAGGCAAGATGCCAATTACTGCAGTCTGCGCATTTATTGGGGCTCTTACCATAATGGGCATTCCACCAACTAGTGGATTCATGGCAGAATGGACACTGTTCTATGGTGCATTACAAACTGCAGTTCAACAAGGTTCAACGATCAGGATGATTGCATTTGGGTTGGGATTAGTGGCTACAGTTATTACAATGGCCTATATTTTGTGGATGATAAAAAGAGTATTTTTTGGTAAACTTCCAGAACATTTAGAGAAAACAAAAGAGGCAAGCTGGTATGTTACAGGACCAATGATGGTATTGGCAGGATTTACAATCGTAGTTGGCATATACCCTGATGTTTTCTTTAATCAGATAATTCCGTTTATGAAAGGAGTAATGGGGGTTTAGGATAATGGCTATTGGACCCTTTGATTTTGGTTTATCATCTACTCTAAACGTGTGGGCTATCTGGATTTTGCCTTTTATCGCAGCTCTAATAATTCCAGGAGTTGCAAAAATTTCGAAAAGAGCTACTGGCGGAGTCGCTGTAGCATTTGCTTTAGCAAGTGCAATTTCTGCAGCAACACTTTTGCCACTAGCACTTAACAACCAAGAAATTCATAATCAAGTCCCGTGGATTTCATCCATCGGATTAAAGGCAGGAATTCTTGCTGATCCTCTTGCCATTTTGATGGCAAATGTAGTAGGATGGATCTCATTTTTGATTTTTGTTTATAGTACTGGTTACATGAAAGGTGACAAGGACATTACTAGATTCTGGGTCTGGATGACATTCTTTGTTGGCTCAATGCAGCTGATTGTTCTTTCTGATAACTTTTTACAGCTTTTCTTTGGATGGGAAGGTGTAGGATTAGCTTCTTATGCTTTAGTAGGTTTCTGGTATCGCGATAAAAAGAAAGATCATGTTGGAACTGAAGGACGCACAGTACTTGGAATAATGGAATACTATTCACCAACACATTCTGGAATTAAGGCATTCATTATGACAAAGGTGGGAGACATAATGATGCTTGCTGGAATGTTTTTGATTTTTGCATTTGCCGGTACATTTGGGTTTAGAGAATTAACTCAACATACCGAATGGGCTACGGCTTGAGGCTATGACTGGCCCTACTGCAGTTTCAGCTCTAATACATGCTGCAACAATGGTTAAGGCTGGAGTATTTTTGGTAGCAAGATTGGGACCATTGTTCTTTGCACTAGCTGCTATTGGTATCAACATGGATCAATTCTTTGAAGTTATTGCATGGATAGGTGCAATTACGGCATTCTTACTTGCAACTCAGGCGATGGTTCATCCTGAAATTAAAAAAGTTCTTGCATATTCAACAGGTTCACAAATTGGTTATATGATGATGGCACTTGGAATAGCAGGATTGTCAAGACAGTTTGTTGATGGTTACACTGCTGGGTTCTTTCATATGTTTTCTCATGCAATGTTCAAAGCTTCACTTTTCATGGCAGCAGGTTCGTTATTACACATAGTGGGTTCTCGGTTTATGACAGATATGGGCGGACTGAGAAAATATGTGAAAAAAACATATGCGTTCATGTGGCTAGCAGGACTTGCACTAATGGGAGCTCCGTTTATCACTACTGGATTTTGGAGTAAAGATGCTATATTTGCAGCTGTGTATGAATCTGGAAATACTTGGGCATTACCAATATTTGTAATTGCAATAATTACTGCAGTAATTACAGCATTTTATACTACTAGAATGATTGGCATGGTCTTCTTTGGAAATAAGAGTAAACATGTAGAAAATATGGAAAAAGACGGTCATCATATACATGAAGCAAGCGCATCAATGTGGGTGCCATATGGCATTCTTGCAGTTCTTACAATAGGAATTGGTATCATTGGGTTATCATTTGAACATGAAATACACCGAATCTTTATAGATTATCTTAGCACTTCATTTGGAATAAAATCAGGACTCGAAACTGTTGCTATAGAATCACAATCGGTACTTGGAGGATTTTTGAACGGAGTTAATCCTATTGCACTTACTGCATCCCTTGCTGCATTTGCAGTTGGATTTGGACTTGGATATATTTTCTATATTGGAAGATTTGCAGATCCAGTGAAATTTGTAAATTCTAATTTATTCTTCTATGCTATTCACAAATTCTTTCTAAATAGATGGTATCTTAACTCCTTGATTTATTGGGGTTTTGTTATAGGACCATTGTATTTTGGTAGGGGGATGTGGCGATACTTTGAAAATACAGTAATAGAAGGTTTTAACACCGGTCCTGAAAAGGCAGTGGCTGTAGGTGCACGACTATTACAGGGAACTCAAACTGGAATTTCTCAATCATATTTGTATGTATTTGGAGCTGGAATACTCTTTGTAGTACTCCTCTTGTTAATTTAGGAGAAAAAATATGATAGACTTTGCTTCAACACCAATCATTCTAACTATGCTACTGGGAGCAGTTGGAGTAATACTTCCAATTATTAGCATAATAAGAAAAGAACGTGGTTCCTCCCTTTACGCAGGAATCGCGTTTGGAGCTTTGATTGCAGCAATTAGCTTTGTCGCATATCAAATTCTTTCAAAACATATCATGCCAGCTGCAATCTTTTCAAAAAACGTTCTTGTTGATGATACCTTTGGCGCATTTTTTGCAATTGCCATGCTTATTGTTAGCATAATGACAACAGTTGGTTCATTTAATTACATGCGGGGAAAGTCTAATCCTGCTGTATACTATTCTCTGATCCTTCTTGCATCTATTGGAATGGTGCTTATTGCATATTCTACTGATTTAGTAATGTTGTTTGTAGCATGGGAACTCATGAGTATTCCAACTTATGTTCTTGCTGGATTTATGAAAAAAGATCCATCTTCAAATGAAGCTGCAATCAAATACTTTTTGTTTGGAGCTCTGTCGTCAGGAATTATAATTTATGGAATTTCAATTGCCTATGGACTTACAGGTTCAACTAACATCGGAGATGTAATTTCAGGATTCTCAAAGCTTGGACCTGACATGATGCCACTTGCTCTTCTAGCAGTAGGTATGTTCATTGCAGGTTTTGGATTTAAAATTGGTCTTGTACCATTCCATATGTGGCTTCCTGATACATACGAGGGTTCTCCAACGACCATTGCAGCACTTTTAGCAGCAGGTACAAAGAAGGCAGGTTTTGCAGCTGCTTTACGTGTAATCATAATGGGTACAATTGCCCTAAACATTGATTGGGCTTTTGCACTTGGAATAATTGCCATCATAACAATGACTGTAGGCAACTTGGCTGCAATAATGCAAAAGAATCTCACTAGAATGCTTGCATATTCAAGTATAGGTCATGCTGGATACATTCTGATTGGATTAAGCATTGCACCTTTCTCCCAAATTGGCATACAAGCATCACTCTTTCACATATTAAATCACGCAGTAATGAAAGCAGCTGCTTTCATCGCAGCAGCTGGAATAATTACAACACTGGCAGTCTCACATATTGATAAAATACGTTGTCTAGGTAAACGAATGCCAATCACCTCACTCGGTTTGACAATTTCATTACTTGCCTTAGCAGGTGTTCCTCCACTAAATGGATTCTGGAGTAAACTTATGCTGTTTGGTTCTGCCATCAATGCTGGTTCCGTAATGCCATGGGCTCCTTACCTTGCAGTAGCAGGTGTTCTAAATAGTGCACTTTCTCTTGCATACTATGGTTGGATAATAAGAAAGATGTACTTTGAAGAAGGTGAATCAGACAAGAGAGTAAAAGAACCAAAATCAATAATTGCTGTTATGATATTTTCAATTATATTTATAGTAGGAATAGGAGTTTATCCTGATCCAATAATAGAATTTGCAAAATCAGCTGTTCCAAACCTTTCTGCACTTTCAACTATACACTAAACATTGTAAGATCTAAAAGATTCTCAAGATGAGATTTTGCAGATCCTTCTTTGATTTTTCTAAGACCTGCCTTTGATTTTTGGGAATAGTCTTTTAGCAAGAAATCCATGTGATTGAAAATATTACGTGGGTCAGAGCTCTTTTTTATTAAAGCATTAAATAATTTATCCTCATTATTCCAATCCTGTAAATCATCATGAATTTGATATGCAATTCCTACGTTTTTCCCATAGTCTGCAAGAGCCAATATTTGTTCTTCTGTCCCACCTCCAAGTATTGCACCTATTTTTGAAGCGGCCTCAAAAGCTGTTGCGGTTTTGTATTCAATTACCTTAAGATAATCATCAAAAGTAACATCTTCGCTTGATTCTAATTTGGTCTCAATCATCTCACCGTCGCTCATCATCATTGCTGTATTGGCAAGATCGCTTGCAATTCTTGGATTATTTAGTCTTGATGATATGTTCAGAATCAAACCAAGAACAAAATCGCCTGTAATTATACTAGTATTATATCCATACTTTATATGAAAAGGGTCTTTTCTCCTCCTTAAAATCTCGTTATCAATAATGTCGTCATGTATTACCGATTCTGTATGTAATAATTCGACAGCACAAGCGGCAACATATGCGTTTTCGTCACAGTTTCCAACACTTTCTGCTGATAACAAAAGAATGATTGGTCTAATCCTTTTTCCTCCCTCGAGCGCATATTGAAGGGGTTCAACAAATTCAGAGGCAGAATAAAGTTCTAATTCATGTTTTAGTGCAGCGTTTATTTTATCTACATATTGTTTGTAGTCTTTTAATAATGGGTTTATCTCAAAATTTTTTCTATCCAAAAATCTGCACAAAAATTAACCTTGTATTACAATATTAATGCTTTTGTAGTGCTCCAGCCGGGATTTTCATCACATAGAATTTGAACCCGGGATCCCCGGCTTGAAAGGCCGATATGCTTGACCGGTCTACACCACTGGAGCCCGAACTGCATCGTGTTTTCTGTCCATAAAATCCTTTTGGAGTGATTCAAAAGATTTTTTTATTGGCTGAATTTCATAAATCGCATGAATTCTCTTGTCACAAGAATCGATGAACTAATAGAAAAACACAGTTTGTTGAAACATCAATTCTATGTGATGTGGAATGAAGGAATGCTATCGCGTGAATCTCTTAGTGGATATTCAAAAGAATATTTTCAACTTGTTAAAGCAGTGCCTACTTTTGTAGGTATGATTATGGAACATGCATCTCATGGTAAAGATA
>VBPW01000015.1 GCA_005877305.1 Nitrososphaerota archaeon
CAGTTACTACAGGTTCACCATAGACTTGATCTAATCTCTGAATATCAGGATCAGATACAATGACTTGGATGACTTGTGGACCGCCAAAGTAATTATTCCACTGAGAGTTTTCGGCAGAGACAAACAAGTTTGCGTTTGTCGCAGCATGTGCTTCTGGCAATGCGTTTGGCATTGCAAAAGCAGCAGTGCTGGTAAGAAGTATTGTTAATAGTGATAGACTAGTTATTTTACGTAATGTTTCGTTGTACATAGTTATTGTAATTTTTGCTTGAAAGTAGATATATAAGGATAATGGACAATTTGTTCATTATTACTGATCTTCTCATTTAATTTTCATTTCTCTGTAATACTTTATGAATAATTCACATTAGCTAATTATAAATTTTACAATCTTGCTTGTTTTCTCTTGTTTTATATAAAATTACCTCAGGCACTAACAAGTGTCTTGTATAGGGCAATAGCAGATGCTTCGTCCTTTTCGCCTACTATTACTGCAGAGCCTCTTTTAAGAAAGCTGACATGTATGTCGTTTGTAGACATTGAAAGACCAAGATCTCCCTGATTTTGAATTCTGAATCCTTTTTTTGTTGCAACATTTGTTATTTTTGGCATATCAAGATTAAACATGGTAGTTGGAGTTATAGAAAAAGTGCGTTTGCCCCTGTTGCGGCCACAAAGCTCTTCTATTATCAACTCTTCTTTTGGCAATTGTTCTTTCTTGCCAGTTCCACATACTGGACATTCTTGTACTTTTGAAAAGGTACTAGAATTAAATTCCATGTTATCTAAATCAACATAAAGTAATTTGTTTGCAAGATTTGGTTTTTTTCCAACGATAATTTTTACAGCTTCTGCAACTTCGATTCCGCCTATGATAGAAAGGATTGATGGGTGAACTCCTTCCGTACTGCATGTTGGCATGGAATTTTCGTCTAATGCTGGAAATAGACAATGATAACACGCTGTTTGGTATGGCAAAATTGTAAATACTTGGCCAGATATTCCCACTGCAGCTCCTGTCACAAATGGGATTTTTTTTGCAACACAGGCCTTGTTAAGAGAATATCTTGCGTTGACACTATCAAGTGCATCAATAACAACATCGCATCCTTCTACCACATCCAAAGCTGTGTAATCATTTACAGATACTGGAAGTGCCTCTATTAACACATCTGAATTCATTTTTTTTAATTTCTTTGCAGCAGCTTCTACTTTTACTTGCCCAATGTCAGACTCGTCAAACATTGTCTGTCTGTGTAAGTTAGATAATTCAACAACATCTCTATCTACTATTCTAATATTTCCAATACCCATTGCAACAAGCCTTGTAATTATAGGATTACCAAGTCCACCTACCCCAACAACACAGACTTTGGCACTTTTTAGTTTCAATTGCCCTTCATAACCAATTTCCTCAAGCATAACTTGTCGTGAATATCTTTCAAGTTCTTTACTTGAAAGCTCAGATCCTCCTGCCACTGCGGGAAGGATGTAAACTTCATCGCCATCTTTTAGAATTGTTTGCATGCCTCCTGAAAATCTCATATTTTTTCCATTTATGTAAATATTGATAAGAGAACGCGGAGTACCATCAGGATTTAGAGCACGTCTTTGAAATTCATCTCCCATGCTTTCTGAAATTTTAGAGAACGCATCAAAAAGTGTAGATGCTGAAATGTCTACTTTTTTTTCGCCACCACCCTTGTTTAGAACAGATGGAATTGTAAATTTTATACTTGCCAACTATCTCACCATTGCTGAAATTTTTGCTATATCTGCTTGTATTGTTTCAGGCTTTGAAAGAACTTCCATCAAAACCTCAGTGGTTTTAAGCCCATTTCCGGTTACATAACAAATTGTAGAGTCATTTTTGTCAATTTTTTTCTCCTCTACCATTTTTTTCAAGACAGCTACAGCGACTCCGCCAGCAGGTTCTGTGAAGATTCCTTCTGTTTTTGCCAGCAATAAGATAGCATCAAGGATCTCTCTGTTAGATGATTCTTCGGCATAACCATTATACTGTTTTAGTCGTTTTAGTACATATCTTCCATCACCAGGATCCCCAATTGCCAAACTTTTTGCTATTGTATCAGGATTTTCTACTGGTATAACGTCAGAGCTATTTTTCTTAAACGCATCAACAATTGGTGCACATCCTCGAGGCTGAGCTGCAACTATATGCATTCCCGAAACTTTTCCTAATAAAGAAAGGTTTTCCAGCTCTTCAAATCCCTTGCATATTGCATTTAACATTGCCCCACTTCCAACCGGAACTATGAGATTATCAGGAACTTGCCAATCAAGTTGTTCTGCAACTTCAAATGCCAAAGTCTTTGATCCCTCTACATAATAGGAACGCATGTTTATGTTTACAATTCCAATTCCTTTGCTATCACCTATCTGTGCTGCAATTCTATTTGCATCATCATACGTTCCATCAACTGCAATAAAGTTAGCACCATATGCAAGAGCTTGTGTAATTTTTGCATGTCCTATATCACTTGGTGCAAATACATAACATGGAAATCCGCCTTTAGCAGCATGAGCTGCAGTAGCTGCTGCAAGATTTCCTGTTGATGCACAACCAACAGAAGAAAGACCAAATTCTTTTGCCTTTGAAACAGCAATGCCAGCAGGTCTGTCTTTGAATGAAAATGTTGGATTTACAGAATCATTTTTGATGTATAAATTATTCAAGCCTAGAGCTTGACCAAGTTTCTCTGCTCTTATCAGTGGTGTCATACCAGCTCCTATACTGACTATGTTTGATTTTTCTGCAATAGGAAGTAGTTCAAAATATCTCCAGTATGTATGCTCACGGTTTGCAAATGTGTTTTTGCTTACGGAAGGAAAATCATAATGTACATCAAGTGGACCAAAACATTCATCACAAATGTACTTGAATGTAGGAACATACTCTTTTTTGCATTCTCTACACTGTAGTGATTTAATAGTCAAGATAAGTCTGACTTTGTAAAATAGTACATAAAACGTCCTAATATTAAGTTAAGTAATACTTAATTTTGATAGGTAGTTTATTTAGTAAAAATTAAAAGATTTTTTACATTAATTTGAAAAGATCTTATCAAACTTGGCAACAGTTATTGAAAATAGTAAAGATCTATATTTATTATAAATTTTTTACAATTTAAGAAAATATTAATGAATAGTGTTTGTAGATGAATTCAATTGACAAAGAAGAAAACGCAAGTAAAAAAGAAAAAAACTGGTTCAATAATAGCTGTAATAGTAATTGTTGTGATAATAGCTGGTAGCATTTATTATTATAATCAGCAAAAAGTTTCTCAAGAAAACGTCCAGTGGAAAAATGTTTCTGGCCCATTTGCAATAAATAAATTTCAATACAAAATAGGCGAGTATATTTTTATGACTGTAAGCAACTTGCGACCAAATGAGGTTGGTCAAATTGTTATTGTTGATCCTAAAGGGGAAACTTACAGTTCTATTCCATTTAACGGCACAATGAAAACAAGCTTCCACCAATTCTTTAAACCCGATACACAAAATGCTGCAGGAGTATTGTTATGTAATCCAACCGATTTAGTTGGAAATTGGACCATTATTTTTAAAGGGGTACCACACAAATCTATAAAATTTGAAATAATTAATGATTGGATCCCAGGTACTCAGGCTGAAATTAAACCAATTTTAAACTGTACAAAATAATTAATTTTACAATGAGTTGTGAAAACAAACTCTGTCACCGGTATGACAAGCTGGTCCTGCAGGTTCAACAAGATATATGATTGCATCAGAATCGCAATCAACAAGAATTTCTTTTACTTTTTGTGTATTACCAGATTCTTCTCCTTTCATCCATAACCTGTTTCTTGATCTACTCCAAAACCACGAATTTCCTGTTTTTTGTGTAAGTGCAAGTGATTCCTTATTGGCATATGCAAGTGTAAGAATCTCTCTTGAATTTACATCTTGCACTATCACAGGAACAAGTCCATCGCCTTTATCAAAATCAATCTCTTCTATTGTTTTTTTCATAAGAATTCTACTTTAATTCCTTTCTTAATCTTTTTCTATACCCTAACAGGTACACCGTTTTCTTTTAGGTATTCCTTAACTCTATCCACAGAATGTGTCTTATAGTGAAATATCGATGCTGCTAGGGCTGCATCAACGTTAGTTTGCAGGAAAACATCAAGCATATGTTTTGGCTTTCCACATCCCCCAGAGGCAATAACTGGTATGTTAACGGCGTTTACAATTTCTTTTGTTACCTGAACATCATAGCCTTCTTTTGTTCCATCCATATCAATACTTGTAAGAAGTATTTCACCTGCGCCACGTCTTTCAACTTCCTTTGCCCATTCTATTGCATCAAGGCCTGTTGGAGTTTTTCCACCATAAATGTATACTTCGAACCAGAATTTTTCAGAATTATTGGAAAAAATGTTCTTTCCTTTCTTAAAATCATAATTACGTTTTACATCCATTGCGACAACAACGCATTGCTTACCAAAAATCTCCATAAGTTTTGTTAAGATTTCTGGATTCTTAACAGCACCAGTGTTTATCGCAACTTTATCAGCACCACTTAACAAAATGTCTCTGGCATGTTGTAGTGTTTTCACACCGCCACCAACAGTAAATGGTATGTCAATCACTTGTGCTACCTTGGTGACAAGCGTTTTGATGGTTTCTCTTTGTTGTTCCGATGCAGTAATATCAAGAAAAACAAGTTCATCAGCACCTTCGTTGCTGTACTTTTCAGCTAATAAAACTGGGTCACCTGCATCTTTTATTGAAGCAAAGTGCATTCCTTTCACAACTCTTCCTTTGTCTACATCCAAGCAAGGAATTACTCTTTTAGTTAAAGTCATGCTATGCCCCTGACTTCATCAATTGAAATTTTTCCATCATATAGTGCTTTTCCAAGAATAATGCCGTAGGCTCCACAATTTTTTACATCTATAGTGTCTTTCAAATTCGAAACTCCGCCACTTGCAATTATCTTTGCATTTTTTATGTTACATGCTTTTCGAAGAGATTCAAGATCAGGTCCTTGCAGAGTTCCATCTCTATCAACACTTGTCAAAAGAAATTCAGAAAATCCGAGTTTTACAAAGTTTTCAATACCAGAGATTAGCTCTACGCCCGTGCTTTGTTTCCACCCTTCTATGACAATTTTTCCGTTCAATTGATCTGTAGATATTACTATTCTATCTTTACCATGTTTCATCAAAATTTTTGGCAAGAGTTCTTTTTTTTTAAATGCTAGTGTCCCAATTACAGCTTTTGACGCAAACGAAAGTACATCATTTATTATATCCTCGTTGCGTAATCCACCAGCTACTTGAATAGAAATAGAAACTTTTTGTCCTATTTTTTTAATTATTTGAAAATTTGAACCAATTCCAAGGGTTGCATCAAGATCAACTATATGTAATGTATCTGCACCTGCATTTTCCCATTTTTTTGCAATTTCTATTGGGTTATCACTGTAAACTGTTTTATTTTTTGGATCTCCTTTAACAAGACGTACTACCTTACCATCCATGAGGTCAATTGCTGGAATAACTTTCACTTTTTGCACTCTCGTAAAAAGTTTTTAATCATTATTGAACCTACCTTACCAGACTTTTCAGGATGAAATTGTGTACCAAAAAGTGAACCACTTTCTATGACTGCGGGAACGCTTATACCATAATCCGAGTCTGCCTTTATTATTTCTGTATTTTTTGGTTTTGCCCTATACGAGTGTACAAAATAAACCCATGAACCACCGTTAATTCCATCTAGAAGTTTGCTTGATTTTTTAATTTGCAAATCATTCCAACCCATATGCGGAATCTTAAACTTGTTTGGAAGTAGAATTACCTCTCCTTCCAAAACTCCAAGTCCACTTGCTTTTCCCTCTTCACTTTTTTCAAAAAACATTTCCATTCCGAGACAGATCCCAAGAATAGGAATTTGATTTTTTACTAGATTTTTAAATGACTTTTTTGAGAGAGTCAAACTATGGATTGCTGGATCAAAGTTTCCAACTCCAGGTAGCAAAAGTCCTGAATATTCATTTGTGTTATTAAGGCTATTTATTACATCTACAGTAGCACCGTTTTTCTCTAAAGAGGATTTTAGGCTGAATATGTTTCCTGCTCCGTAATCAAATATAGCAACGTTAACCACTACATGGCACCTTTTGTACTTGGAATTCCTTTTTGCTTTTTATCTGGTCCTGCCGCTGTTCTCCATGCAACTGCAAATGCCTTTATTGCAGCCTCAATTTTGTGATGATCATTTTCTCCATACTTTACAGTTACATGCATACAGATATTGAGATTCTGAGCAAAAGAACGAAAGAAATGTTCCAAATCTTCCTTTGATATTCCTTCTAAATGATTTTGTTCAATTGCAAGATCAATTTTATGATATTGACGTTTCACTAGATCGACAGATGCCTCAGCTAATGATTCGTCCATTGGTACCGAGGCATGCCCAAATCTTACTATACCAGATCTATTACCAAGAGCAGAATCCAGTGCACTTGCTAGTGCGATAGCTACATCCTCAATTAGATGATGTGCTATTCCATCTTTTGAAACTGCGTTTAATTTGAGATCAAGCATAGAGTGCTTGCCTAGGCTTGTGATCAAGTGATCAAGAAAGTTTATTCCTGTCTTGACAGAAATTTTGCCGTTGCCATCAAGATTTACAGTTACAGAAACTTGAGTTTCTCTAGTCTTCCTATTGATATTACCTATTCTTGACTTCATATAAATTCCCGCAGAGAAGGGGTTTATGCCCCAACCAGATTTAATGTCTTCGGAATCAAATCTATGGTTTCTAATATAATTTCTACATTTTTTTTCTCAAAGAGTTTGCGTTTTGTTTCAGGGTCATTACTTGTACCATAAATACCACAAAAAATTGTCTTGCTACCCATTTCATCAGATTTCTTTGCCATGATATAGTCTTCTGTTGAATCTCCAACAAACAGAGTACAAGTGGCACCTAATCCTTTGATAGAAGAAATAAGTGGTTGAGGATTAGGTTTAGCAAGATCACGTGGCTCGTCTTCTAAGAACTTTGAATTTTTCAAATCAAATTCTTCAAATAATTCTTTTAATGAATATCCTGCAGAGATAACACCACGTCCAGAAACAATAGCTAGTTTTTTGCCAAATTTTTTTTTTAGCGAATCTATTAGTTGTTTTTTTACAAGTACTATATCATTTTCTATAAGCCCTTTTCCATCAAAAAAATCTGGCCTTTTTTTGTAAAGTTGGTAGTATAATTTAGTACCATAAAATATCTCATCAAAGATCGAAGAGAGTATGTTTGTGTGACGCGATCCAGGATATGCAAGTTTTTTTCTTATTTCAGAAAGATCAACTTTTAGAATGTCAAGATATTTTTCAACAGATTTTATTCCGCTTTGATCTGAATTATTTATAACATCAAAAATGAATTCAGAAAATGATTTTCTTAATTTTTTTGCAGCAACGACAGACATAATCATGGCATAAGTAACATCTACTTCATCATTGAAACCTCCAGTGGCTTTAAAACCATCTATCATTTGTGTATTTACAATGTTAGATTCATCTATCTTTGCAAACTTTTTGACAATAAAGTCCGTCGTTTTTTTTATAGCAAGATCATAAGAATTCGAGACGTCAATTAGTACGCCATCGCAATCAAATATTATCCCATCAAGAGATTTTATTTTATCAATTTTCATAGTATCTACAAAGATACCACTATCTAATTTTTTGAGAGTCATGTTAATAGATCACGAATAGCCAGAAGAAATTTTGAATTCATCTCTTCAGAACCCACTGTCACTCTTAAACACCCCTCATGGTTTCCTATCTTTCCCAAGTTTTTTACTAATATTCCCTGCTCAATGAGAGCTTTGTAGATACGTTGACTAGATCCGTGCGCAACAAAAAGAACAAAATTTGCATTTGAATCAAAAACTTCAAACACCTTCATTCCACGAAGTTTTTCTATTATTCGTGATCTTTCTTTTTTGATTTGGTTTGCAATATCTAAGAAATAATTTGATTTTTGTAGTGCTAAAATCCCTGCTTCTATTGCAATTGTGTTTAATGGATATGGATATTGAATTACTCTTGTAAAAACATCTACAATCTTCTTGTTTGCAACAAAATATCCAATACGCAAGCCCGCAAGCCCAAATGATTTTGATAGGGTTCTAAGAACAATTAGGTTACCCATCTTTGTGGTCAGATCTAGTATGGAATAGTCAGCAAATTCGACATATGCCTCATCAATTATGATAAGACCGTCAAATTCCTTGATTAGTTGTTCAAGTTCATTTTTTGTAAACTGAAATCCTGTTGGGTTGTTTGGTGAGTCAAGATACAGTATCTTTGCTTTTTTTGCATTTGAGATGAATTTTTCAAGATCCAATGTCATGCGATTTGTGAAAGGAATTCTAATTGTTGGAATAGAGTATAGCTTACATCGTTCTTCAAAAAAACCAAATGTGGGTTCTGATGTCAAGATCTTTGTTTCTGGTGATGCAAAGTTTGCCAGTATTAAATCAATTATCTGATCGGAACCGTTTCCTACTCCAATCATTTCTGATGGGATTTTAGTATAGCCAGAAATCGCTGCTACAAGTCTCTCTGTGCCTCCTAATGGATATTCTCTAACATCAAGATTTTCTTGTGACTGATTAATCAAATCTAAAGTAAACTCTCTTTTCACAGCATAGTTTTCGTTTGAGTCAAGCTTGAGTATGTTTGAATATTTGTCAGGTTTTTTGTATCCTTTTAGTTTTTCAAGCTCCTCTACTTTTTTCTTAAACCAGCCTCTTTTCAATTTAACCTGCTCCTTACTGCCTCAAAGTGGTTTGGTAGTCCTTCTGCAGATGTTAATGCCCTCATAAAATTTGATATTTTTTGTAGTGCAATCTTGGTTGATTCTATTTTATTTTGTATTTTCATATAGTCTAATACACCAAGTGAACCTCTAGATCTGCCAAATCCATTTGTAGGAAGTATGTGATTTGAACCAAATAGATAATCACTTGCAGATGAAGGGGTATTTTTTCCAATAAGCACAAGACCAGATGCGGTAATTTTCTTAGCTACATTTCGAGGATTTTTTGTAATTATTTCCAAGTGTTCTGGAGCAAGTTTGTTAGCAAATTCTATAACGTCAGCCATAGTCTTACAAATTGCAACAAATCCATTTTTCCTTAAACTCTCACTTACTATTTTTGAACGTTCTATTATAGTAATTTTTTGTTCTAAAGATTTTATTACAAGATCCTTTAGTTTTGTGGAGTTTGTTATCATACAACACATTGTTTCTGGGCTGTGCTCTGCTTGCGATATTAAATCAAAAGCAACCAAGTCAGGCTTTGCTGTTAAATCAGCTATAATAGCTAATTCTGTTGGCCCTGCAATCATGTCGATCGAGACAGTCTCACTTACAAATAATTTAGCTAAAGTTACAAAGGAACCCCCTGGTCCGACTATCTTGTCTACTTTTGGTATTGATTCTGTACCATATGCCAGTGCAGCAATAGCCTGTGCGCCACCAGTCTTGTAAAATTCATCTATCCCACAAATATCACCAGCAACAAGAGTAAGTGGATCAATCATTCCGTTTTTGTTCGGAGAAGTCACGCCAATAATTTTTTTAACGCCAGCTACTTTTGCAGGTATTACAGACATAACTACAGTACTTGGATATCTAGCTCCTCCACCTGGGATGTAACAACCTACACTTTCAAGAGGAACAAAGTCTTTGTCTATTTTTATCCCATCAATTTGTAGGACAATTTTTCTGAGTTGGTTCTTTACAGCACGTTCTGATTTTTCTAATCTTTTTTTTGCTAGTTTTATTGCAGCAATCTGTTCCTTTGTTACTTTAGAATATGCATTTTTAATTTCAGATTGTGAAACCTTTATTGATTTAAGTTTAGCGCCGGTAAATTTTTTTTCATATTCTTTTATAGCTTTATCTTTTCTTTTTTTTACATCTAAGATTATGGATTTTACTTTGTTCCTGTTTTGCTGATTAATTTTTGGTCGTACAGATTCTACCGTAGTGTTGATATTTCGAACTGAAATGATTCTCATCAATTTTCCTCATCACGTTTTATCTCCTCAAGTGCTAGTATTTGTTTTGGCTCGTGAACTACTAATCCTTGTGCAATCTTTCGAAGCTTTGGAACAAGTTTGTGTAATTCTGATTTTGGAATAACCGTGTTTATTCCATACCAACCTTTCTCGCTAAGCGGACTAATTGTAGGACGTTTGAGTGAAGGAAGTTCTTTTAATAATCTGTTCAAGTTTTGCTGCCGTACATTCAGGAAGAGGTGTAGATGTTTTTTTCCCTCTACTGCGCCTCTAAGTAAGGTCACAATGTCATAGATCTTTTCTCGTTTTGCTTTGTCTTTTAATGATGACTTGTTTGCTATTAAAATGGCGGTAGACTCCATTACGGTATCAACTATTTTTAGTTGATTTTGAACTAGGGTAGTACCAGTTTCAGTCACATCCATGATTGCATCTACATCTTCAGGAGGTTTTGCTTCTGTAGCACCAAAAGAAAGAAAGATCTGCACATTTTTGTTTGAACCGGTTCTCAGCCAAGGAGTAATGATTAGTGGATCTTTTGAGCCATAGAGTTTTTTGTAGCTTTTAGATTGCTTTATGAATTTTGCTGCAGTTGTAAGATATTCTGAAGAGATCCTAAGAATTTTTTTCTTTTTTGAATATGATAAGATCATTTCATCAAGTGATTTGAAATTATAAGAATCTGGTATTGCAATTACAAGTTTTATTTTACCATATTCTAGATCCAAAAGAGTTTGTACATCAGCGTTTGTTTCTTTTACCCAGTCTTTTCCTGTTATCCCTACGTCATACAATCCGTCAAAGACAAGATTTGGAATCTCTTGTGGTCTTAACATCTTTACTGTAATTTGAGGATCATCTAATACTACTCTGTAGGTACGCTCTCTACGCCTTACCTTTGTCCAAGATTGTTCAAGAATCTTGAAAGTAGCTTCCTCAATACTTCCTTTGGGAATTGCAAACTTGACTGGATTCAACGTAGTCCTAGCGGGGTTTTTAGATATATATCTTGGTCGCTAAAGTTCCTTGAGTATTTCTTTAGCTCTGTGTACTGAGACATTTCCTTCTTTTATCATTTGTCTAGTGACCTCGTTCATCTTGTCTGGCGTAACACCTGCACTTGCTGCAATATTTCTTGCATGAAGTTTCATGTGTCCTTTTTGTATTCCTTCTGATGCAAGTGCACGTATTGCACTCAAGTTCTGTGCAAGTCCTGCTGCTCCCATGATACACACAAGTTCTTTTGCAGATTTTATTCTAAGAATTTTTGTGCATACCTTAATCATAGGATGAATGTTTACAATTCCTCCTACTATTCCAACAGACATTGGCAATTCTATTTTACCAATCAAATTTCCAGCTTTGTCCTTTTTCCATTCTGTAAGTGAACTGTATTTTCCCGTTCTTGAGGCATATGCGTGTGCAGCTGCTTCTATAGCTCTTGTGTCTTGACCCGTAGCATTGGCAACTGCAATTATTCCATTCATGATTCCTTTATTATGGGTAACAGCTCTGTAGGGATCATTTGTTGCAAATTGGTATGCTAGTATAATATTGTTAACCGTTTCCTGACCACCAAGTTCTTTTTTATCAAAGATAGCTGTACCTCGTACAAGTCTTTTTGTAGAATAGTTTGAAAGTATTCTAAGAACTACTCTTCCTCCAGTTAATTTTTCAATCAAGGGAGCGACTCCTTCGCACATGGTATTTGTAACATTAGCTCCCATTGCATCTCCAACATCTATTAGAAGCTCAACCACCAGCATTGGTCCAGAATCACTATTTACTTTCTTGCATGTAACTTGTTTTGCGCCCTTTCCCATTTTAGAAAGTGTTTTGCTTTTAGAATTAGCAAGTTTTAGGATTTCTTTTTCAGATCGTATAACATTAGACATTGCGGATTTTACTTTAACATCGACCACTTGAATTTGTCCAATACTATGGGATTCGTCTGCCTTCATGGTAAATCCTCCTTGTTTTTTTGCTATCTTTGCAGCTTTTGAAGCAGCGGCTATAACAGATGGCTCTTCTATTGCCATCGGAATGAGATAGTCTTTGCCGTTTATCCGAAAATTAGTTGCTATTCCAAGTGGAAGAGAAATTGTCCCTATAGCATTTTCAACC
Organism: Nitrososphaerota archaeon; assembly: GCA_005877305.1. Lineage (GTDB taxonomy): Archaea > Thermoproteota > Nitrososphaeria > Nitrososphaerales > Nitrosopumilaceae > TA-20. Next base: position 12,219 of record VBPW01000015.1, read on the forward strand.
ATATTGTTTGCCTCCTTAAATGATATTCCTCCATTCTTTAAGATCGCAATATCTTCTTTTGAGAGACCAGAAAACGAAGCTACTTTTTTTATCCGCTCTTCTCTACTTTTTTGATGAAATTTAGGGATGGAAGAATTTGCCAATTTATTTTACTATCCTCAATAGCTTATCATCTGTCTTGTCTGGAAATCCTCTTCCGTCTGTGTTACCTGTAAGAATGTAAAGATAACCATCAGGTCCCTTATTGACATCACGAATTCTGCCCAATCCATCCAATATGATTTTTTGTGATGTAATTGTGTCATTTTCTATTGTTAATTGGTATAGGTTTGTTCCCCGTAAGGTAGCCATTATTAGGCTATTTCGAAGATTAAGTTCACCAGAAGAATAATACACAATTCCTCCCGGTTCTAAGCTTGGGTTATAACAAACTAACGTATCGACATATTCTTTAGAACCTGAACATTCCTGCTCTGGCCAGCCATAGTTTTGACCAGGTTTTATAAGATTAATTTCATCATTTTTAGTAGGACCCTGCTCTGTTTCGTATAGGTTATCACGATTATCCCATGTCAGGCCCTGAGGATTTCTATGTCCGTATGAAAAAACTGGAGAGCCCGCTATAGGATTATCTGATGGAATAGAACCATCATCATTTAATCTTAAAATTTTTCCAGCAAGTGATTTTAGATCTTGAGCTGCATTCTCGTCTGTTGCCTCACCTGTACCTATGTACAATTTTTTATCAGGACCAAATTTTATAATACCACCATCATCAAATTCTGCTCCAGGGATTTTATCTAAAATAACCTGTGCGTTAGAGAGTTTGTTATTTGATTCAGTTATCCTAAGAACCTTGTTCCAAAGCTTATCTCCCTCTTGATATGTGTAATACACATAGAGGTAATGGTTTTTTAAAAAATCTGGATGTAATACTAGTCCAAGTAAACCACCATCCGTAACATCTGCTACTCTTAGGTCTGCGAGTGATTCTTTTAATAAAACACCCTCATTTATCACTCTTATTCGGCCTACCTTTTCAGTAAAAAAAATTTTATCACCTACAAAATCCAAAGACCAAGGTTTTTGCAAGTTTGTTGCAACAATTTGTACAGCTTCTGTTCCGATTTGAGTAGCAGTTGGTTTTGGTATTATAACAGAATTAGATGGTGAAATTAAAATTAAAATGGAAGCTATAACTGCAGCTACAATTCCCATTATCCTGATTTTTTTATCCACATGTATGACACTTTACAAATCCTATTAATTATTTCTAAAATTAGATAAAGCGTATATATCACCCTCAAACTTCTTTTCAGTTAGCGGGGTGGGGAAGCCAGACTACTTGGGCAAAGTCATCCCGGCGGGCTCATAATCACAACTGATGAGAAACCCGCAAATCAGTAGTTCAAATCTACTCCCCGCTATTTTTTTAGTATATTACCAAAAATTTGATTGAACTAGTATTTTAGTTTTCTAGCATTGATTTTAATTTCAATTTTTTGATTTCCTGTTTGCTCAGACTTGGAGATATAAAACCATCTTCTGGAGTCATCAAACTCGATTTTATTGTTTAATTTTCCAATTCTTTGGATAGGTCTAGCCAAATGTCTGTGTGCAGAAAGACTAGGTACATAAAGTCTGCAATCCATTCCTCTTGGGATTTCTTCAAATATTTTATTTGGAAATGTTTTTTTACATTTTATACATTCAAAACCTTGATTTTTGCCCTTAGATTTTGTCCTTTTATTACAGGTATGACAAAGAGGATTAATTGCTTTCATGCTTTTTTCCAGCTCCAGAACTTCAAGAAACTCTACATTTAGAATTCTTTGATGAATTTTCGTTGCTTTTCGTATTCCGCCTCCAACCTTAATCACGTCTCCTTTGATCAATTTTGAAGCAATTATGGTCAAACTCGTTGGTTTGTATATTGCACACTTGATTTGTTGACCATCTTTTATGATGGAAAAAAATACATGTCCTCCCCTCTCCACTTTAGGTACATCAGAAACCTTTCCAGTAAGATAACCAGATGAGAATGGTTTCAAATTATGAACATCAAGTTCATTTTTTAGATGGGCTCCTGTACCTTGGTTTGTTCGAAATATCATATATCCATCTAATTTTTCAGGAGAACGGATTAATGATTTGCCATGAATTACAGAATTAATGTCTTCACCACGAATACCAAAAAAAACTGGATCTGGTCCATGGGGAGCAATCAGAATTCGATTTTTTTCTTCATCAAAGCTGTTAAATGTTCCCGGTGATGTCAGATTTTGCATTTTCTTTACACTATCTTTGAAAATTTCTCTTTTCGTTCCAAAGTTAGATTCATCTCTATAACTAATTAGTTCAAAAGTGTAATCATCAAAAGCATATCCGATTGCACCTATAGCACCAACCAAGCCTTGACCATTACCAAGATAAAATGATTCTAATCCATTTTTTGAAACAAATTCTTTTGCTTTATTTCTATTAATTAAAGTACATAATGCATGATGTCCAAATTCAGTAAACTGTATGGGAATTTTTTCATTTTGATAAAAAACAAGACCAGGATTTGCACCATCTTTTATTGCAGAATATTTCCTGATAAACTGAATAATGTTTTTTTTAATAGATTCTGGTTTATCGGTTTTAATCTTTAATGCTACAGCACCATTTCCGCGTGTTTTCCAAGGTATGTTTGGATTAAATCTAATTAGATAGGGATAATCCAAAAACTTGACTCGTTCTTTTTTGAGATATTCGACAATCTTGTATGCAAGAAATGTAGTGCACATACCTTTTCTTGAATCGGTGTCGTCAAATCCAATGTGAAGGATGGAGTTAGTTTTCATCAATAACTGTCATCGTAAGTGTAGAACGCACATTTTTGAGTTGCCTTATGTTATTTGAGATGGTTTTCTTAAGTATCTCGCTATTTGGAGCTTCAATCTTTACAACTAGATCATAAGCGCCATAAAGAACGTAAACATATTTTACATTTTCAATGGCTTTTAATTGATTTACAAGCTCGTTTTCCGCTCCTAATTCTGTATTTATCAGAACAAACGCAATTGCCATGTCTTGGTGTGTAGTACATATGATATTAAATATTGTGTAACGTCGGTTGATTTAAATTAAAATTAAAGAAGATTTAATGTAAATGATAGTAATCGATGAAAAAAGAATTTTTGATGAAATAGAAAATCGAAAACCGGTTTCAGTAGCTTTGAATGGTCCTGATGGATTATTACCAAAAATTCAGGAAACTGCGTCAAAAATAATGGAAAGATTCGACATACCTGCATATGTCATTGCCGATACCTGTTTTGGAACATGTGACATGAACACCAATGGAGCTAAGGTTCTAGGAGCAGAGATATTATTTCATATTGGTCACACAGTAAACTCTACTACTTTTGGGGAAAACATTGTTCTTATCGATGCTTATGACAACGTTTCATTTGAAAAGGTTGCAAAAAAATGCGCTATTGAGCTTGCAGGAAAAACCGTTTCACTTGTTACTGATAGCCAGCATCTGTTAGAGCTTGAAAAAGTAAAAAAAATTCTTGAGGAAGGGGGAATTATAGTGAAAGTTGGAGATGGAAAGGGTCAGTTAAACGATGGACAGGTTTTTGGATGTGAGTTTTATCCAACAACACAGACAAAAAACAGTGTAGACGCAAATGTATTTTTGGGTCAAAGCTCTTTTCATGCTGCTGGGATAGCCCTTTCTACTGGTAAACCAACTTTCATTCTTGATCCTTATTTTGAAGAGATAAAAGAGGTGACCGAATTTTCTCAAAAATTGCAAAAAAAAGCAATTCTTTCCATATACAAATCTATGGAGGCAGAAACCTTTGGCATTATAATTGGTCTCAAGGAAGGTCAGTTTTCCAAGTTAACTGCACTAAAATTCAAAAAGGAGCTTGAAAAAGCTGGAAAAAAAGTCCATCTCTTTGCTCTTACTGATATCACTGATGATAAGCTAGGCAATCTGAAGGGAATTGATGCTTTCATTCAGGTCGCATGTCCTAGAATATCAATAGATAATCATTTCCACAAACCCGTACTTTCAACGCCGCAAGCAAATGCCCTTTTAAAACTCTTAAAAAATGAAAGTATCGAGGGGTTTTTGCAGATCCCACATTGGCTATAAACAATTATAATCACCAAATTTCAAAATTTAGACATTATCTCAAAAGCCAAGATTACCAGGGGATAAGGTTGCAATTATTGAAGAATTTGAAACAGGTATAAACACATATGATGATGGTCACACCATAAGATCAATTGTTATTGGTACTAGTGATTTTGATAAAACAAATCGGATTGTAAAAATTAATCAGTTAAAGACACCATCTGTTCCGCAGGTAAACGATCTAGTCATCGGAAACGTATCTGCGCTTATGAATAACATGTTTGCAGTAGCTATGCTTTACATTAATGGAAAACCAACTCATTCTGGCCTTGAATGCATATGTCAAGCAAAAGGTGCAAAAAAGAGAATAATTGCAAGAGTTAGTGATGTTGTCATGGTAAAGGTCATAAGCCATCTAAATGGAGCAATCCATGCAATAGTCAGTGAACCAGAACTTGGGGTGTTGTTTACACAATGTAACAAATGTGCAGGCAAAGTGGTCACGATTGGTGGAAATGTAAAGTGTATCGATTGCGGTTACATTGAAGAAAGAAAGCTTTCAACTAAGTTCGGAAACAGCGATTTTATAAAACTCGGTTCCAAGTAAAAACAATGCCTCGAGCTGCATTTCAAGGAGAAAAAGGAGCCTATAGTGAGGCAGCTGCAATTCATTTTTTCAAAGATGTTGTTCAAACAATACCATACCCAACCTTTTACGAAGTGTTAGAATCAACGGAACAAGACAAATCTGATTATGCAATACTTCCAATTGAAAACTCACTTGAGGGCAGTGTGGGTGAAAGTTATGATCTTCTTTTAACAACCAAGTTAAATGCGGTAGGTGAAATCTATTACAGAGTAAAACATTGTCTCATAGGGTTTGATGATTTAGAAAAAATTGATACTGTTTATTCTCATCCCCAAGCTCTTGGACAATGTAGGAAATTCATCCAAGAACACAAACTAAAACCAATACCAACTTATGATACTGCTGGAAGTGTCAAAATTTTGCTAGAATTAAAAAAGGATAATTTGTCATGTATTGCAAGTAAAAATGCTGCTGAGATCTACAAAGTTCCTGTGATAAAGGAAGGAATAGAAGATAATGTGAATAACTATACACGATTTCTAGTTCTTGCAAATAAAAAGCTAGAAAAGACAACAGGGGATAAAACTTCTATAATATTTTCTATAAAGCATGTTCCCGGAACACTTTATAGCATCCTTGAAAAATTTAATGCAAATAAAATAAATCTAACTAAAATTGAATCTCGTCCTACAAAATCCACGCCCTGGGAATACAATTTCTATGTTGATTTTGATGGTAACCAAGATGATCCCCATATTCAAGACATGCTTGAAAAGATAAAACAAAATACGTTATTTCTCAAAGTGCTTGGTTCATATCCACGTGCAGAATTGAGCTAAAAACCTCGTGGTTTTCTAATTGAAAAAGCTGCACTAATTCCAATAATTATAATTCCTGAGATAACTACAGTCAAGTGAGACATTAACTCAAATGAATTTGTTGTAGCATTTAATTTACCAACTACTTTTAGAATCGAATCACCTGTGTTGGTGATATTGATTGTATGTTGACCATTCGCAAGACTAACCCATGTAAAATTGACTTGATTTGTAAAATCATGGTCTACTTGAAGGCCATCAACTGGTGATTTTAGTTTTACATGAAATGAGCTTCCTGTTACACCAAGTGTTTCATTAAAGTGTTTTTCTGCATAGAATTGAAAGACATCATTTTTACCTATACCAACCGTTTCATTAACTTGATGAGTATGGAAAACAATCCCCCCTAGTAGAAAATACACACCAAATGCTACTATAAAACCGCCAATTCCTATTCCAGCAGCTGTTTTTTTAGTGAGCATTATCAGAATTAATCTTATACCTTATTTAAAAATAGATTACATTAAATCTACATCATGTGGCTGGCTTTCAACAAATCCTGCTCGTGACATTTTCATAAATTCTGCATTCTCCTGCATTTGTTGAATGGTATTAGCACCGCAGTAACTTAATCCCGAACGTATTCCGCCAGTTAGTTGTTTAATGATGTCAGTTACACTTCCCTTATACGGAACCATTGCTTCTACACCTTCCGCAACATAATCATTAAGATCATCACTAATAGAGACAGTACCTGTTTCCTTGGATTTTCTTCCAAGTGAGGCATAGAATGAAGCCATGCCTCTGTAAATTTTGAATCTCTTACCGTTTCTCATTACAGGTGAACCTGGACTTTCATCTGTCCCACCAAGGATACCACCAACCATAACGGTAGAGGCTCCTGCTGCAAGTGCTTTTGTTGCATCACCAGAAGTTCTTAT
>VBPW01000036.1:0-6040 GCA_005877305.1 Nitrososphaerota archaeon
TACAAATTGATTTCCGTTTATAAAAAAAGAAAATACTCGAAACAAAAAACAATAGAAAATTTGGGGAGTGAAATTTTAGGAATAACGTTCTATGATGCTTTGAAAAAATTTGGTCCAGTAAAGACACATCAAATTGATACTAGTCTCAGTTCAGTTTCCAAAGTTGTTAAAAAAATTGAAATGCTTTTTGAAAAAGGCAAGTTTCAAGAAGACCAAGTAGATTGGCTTAGTTTGATTTCAAAAAACCAAGATTTGAAGAGGTTCTTTCCCTACTAACTTCAAATAATGCTCTACAGATGATATAAGAAATGTTTGAGATTAAAAAGAGCGATCTTGCTGCAAGAATAGGAATACTACACACAAATCATGGCAAAGTTGAGACGCCAGCTTATGTGCCAGTGATTCATCCCGTAAAGCAGACAATTCCTCCTAAAAAAATGAGAGAGATGGGTTTTGATCTAGTTATAACAAATGCGTACATTACATTAAATAATTATAAAGATGACGCAGTAAAACGTGGCATTCATCAAATTATAAATTATGATGGATCAATAATGACAGATTCTGGAGGTTACCAAGTATTAGAGTATGGGAAAGTTGACGTTGATCCAAAAAGCATGGCTGCATTTGAACAAAAAATTGGGACTGACCTTGCAATTCCACTTGATAGACCTACCGGCTTTGGTCTTTCGAAAAAAAAAGCAAAATTCTATGTTGATTATACACTCAAAGTTTCCAAAGAAACTCTTGATAATTCTGAAAAAAATGGTCAGATCTGGATAGGTCCTATTCAGGGTGGTGAGCATTTTGATCTAGTAAAGAGATCGACAAAGGCTCTAGTTAGCGATGGGTTTGAGATGTTAGCTCTTGGAAGCCCAGTTGAGTTCATGGAATCATACGAATACAAACTTCTTGCAAATATGATAATTACAGCTAAAAAACAAATGCCAGATTCTATTCCTTTACATCTTTTTGGTGCAGGTCATCCATTAACAATTCCATTTGCTGTTGCACTTGGATGCGACACTTTTGATTCTGCATCGTACATGCTCTATGCAAAACATGACAGATACATTATGGAAGATGCTACTATGAAGCTTGATGAAATGGCATACTTTTCTTGTAATTGTGAGATCTGTTCAAAATTTACACCAAAAGAAGTCATGTCACTAGAAAGTCAAGAAAAAATTAACAAAATTGCCCTTCACAATCTATATGCTATTAAAGCAGAAGTAGATAGGGCGAAGGAGACAATCCATGAAGGAAGACTGTGGGAATACGTTCTCAAAAAGGCTAGGTCTCATCCTAAACTCTTCGAAACTGTCGAGGTTTTTACTCAAAACCAGCAATACTTTATGGATACGACCCCGAGATTCAAAGAAAAAGCCATCTTTCTTTTTTCAAAAGAGGATCAATATCGCCCTGAAATAACAGCATTTCATAACACAGTTCGTAAATTCAAGTCACAGAAAGACACTGTATTAATAATTCCAGATGGCATAATGCGACCATTTTATCTTTCAGAAGAATATAATGTCCTAAGAAAGAAGTTTGACAAAAAATATGGAGATGTTCAATTCTGTCAATTCAATCCTTTCCTTGGTATAATTCCGCTTGAAATATCCGACTTGTATCCCGCTGCTCATTATGTTATGCCTAGGATTTCATATCGTGAAGACGAGTTTTCAGAGTTTGCAGTAACTTGGAAGAAATTTTTTACAAATAACAAGTTCAAAATAGCATATCTTGCAAACGATAAGTTTCTAAAACATTATGCAAAATTGCTTCCAAAAAAGATCAAGATAAAATTCCTTAATCGTGTTAAAAAATAATAAAAAAGAGTGCAAGAACAGATTCCGCTTATAGTGCGGCGTCTTCTGCCCAGCCTTTTACGAATACTCCGTTCTTGTGGAGAGGAACTGGTTGACCAGCTGTATAGGTCATTGGTCTCATCCAAAAGATTGACTTTGTTGGGCAAACTCCGATGCATGCACCGTCTGAGATGCATCTTTCTGGATAAAAGACAAATGCTTTACCTCTTTTCCAACCCTCAACGGGCTTGACACGAAGTACGTCTGGACCAAGAGAAGTACAGATCTCTACGCATAACGCACAGCCTATACATCTTTGTTCGTCTATGTCTGGAATAATTGCTATTGGCATTCTGCTTTTGATCATTACCGTTTGCTATTTAAACCATCTGCAAAATTCATAACAGAGTTATAGAAATTTCTCACAATTCAATATAGAAAATAAAAAACATAAAAGAAAGTATAATGATTATTTTACTTCTTGCTTTGACGCATTGCATCAATTTGTCCGCTTGTTACCCAGTCAAGTAATTCTGCGGCAGAAGGATTCAGATTACCCTTTTGATTCATCATATTATGAACCCAAATCCAATTTATCTGGTTTAGTAATGGTTTGTTTCCCTCATCGCCCTTTCTAACTTTGTCTCGAAGGTCTTTTGGGATGGTATTCCACCATTGTTCAAAGGTTCTACCCATGGTCAGATCATCTTTAGTTGATCTAATTAAGTCTTTTGTAAATAATACAAATATTATAATTTGGTCTCTTAAAAAACGCTAAAGGTTTAAAGGTCCTTAGAGAAGACTTTGAATTCTTGCAAGTAAAAGTCCTTGGGGCTGCCCTAGAGGTAGGCAGATCTGCATTCCAAGTTAATTGTGATAGTACCAATTTCCTATTAGACTATGGAGTTTCTTTGGGAAAGGAACTGGCATATCCGATGCATGTGAAACCTAAAGACATCAATGCCGTTATCATAACTCATGCACATCTTGATCATTCCGGTAATGTGCCATCACTTTTTGTAAATGGGGGAACTGATGTTTATGCAACAGCGCCTACACTAGATCTTTCTAGACTTTTAATTGAAGATATGGTAAGACTAGAAAAAAATTTCCTTCCTTTTGAAATGCCAGAAGTAGTCAATATGATTATGCATTCTAAAGAGATAGAGTTTAAACAGAAAATCACTCGTGGTAATGCCTCATTTGAGCTCCGAGAATCAGGACATGTTGTAGGTGGTGGTGCAGTAATAGTAGAATATGACAAAAAGAGACTCTTCTACACAGGTGACATTAATCCAAGAGGATCTAGAATGTTACGAGAAGCTGATCTTGACTTTGATGAAATTGATTTAATGATTACAGAAAGTACCTACTCTCAGACTGATCAAATGCCACGGGAAGAGGCTGAAGAAAAATTCATAGAATTTGCTTATGAAGTTTTGGATAGGAAGGGTTCTCTTTTTGTACCTTCATTCTCTGTTGAAAGATCACAAGAAATTGCATGTGTCCTAAAAAATGCCAAATTCAAGCATAAGGTAATCATGGATGGAATGGCAGTCAAGGTAAACGAGATAATGCTTCGATATCCAGAATATCTACGCGATCCAAAAGTGTTTGCAGATTCAATCCATCAAGCTGAATGGATAAGAGGGGAAAAAGAAAGAAAAAATGCACTAAAAGAGCCATGCCTAGTAATATCGCCAGCTGGAATGTTAGTTGGTGGTTCTGCAGTCTACTATTTGCAACAGCTTGTACTTGATAAAAAGAATGGCGTAGCTTTGGTTTCATACCAAGGAGAAGGAACTCCTGGTAAAAAATTATTGGAAACTGGTAAAGTAAACATAAGAGGAAAAGATGTAAAAGCTGAAGCTGAAGTAAGACAATTTGAGTTCTCTGGACATGTTGATAGAACTGGTCTTTTTGATATGATAAAAAGAATAAAAGGCAATCCAAAAATTCTTACAGTTCATGGAGATAGTGGTTCATGTACTAAATTTGCAGAAGAAATTCATGAGAAGTTTGGGTTTGATGCAATTGCACCAAAAACAGGCGATGTAATTACAGTTTGAGATGCAAGAATTTACAAGAATAAACCTAGATATCACTATCAATAGTGGTCAAGTTTTTCTCTGGGACAAAATTGATGGAGTATGGTATGGAGTCAATGGTACAGAAATTTTAAGAGTAAAACAAAATCCTTTTGATATAATTTCATCGCAAAAAAAACCTAGTGATTTTTTTAGGCAAGAGGACAATATGGAAAAAATTCTAAATAAGATAAGTAGAGATAATCTAGTAAGATCTGCGGTAGAACGTTTTCCAGGGCTAAGGTTACTCAGACAAGATCCATTTCAATGCTATATTTCTTTTATTTGTTCATCAAATTCATCCATACAAAACATCAAACAAATGTTAAAACGAATTTGCCAAAAGTTTGGTAAGAAAATGGATTTTGATGGTTATGAATTTTTTGCTTTTCCTGCTGTTGAGAAGCTTGCAAAGGCCAACCTGAAAGATTTGCTTTCATGCGGTCTTGGATTTAGGGCAAAATACGTAAAGACGGCAGCGATGAGTGTACATTCTGATGCCTTAGAATTTGATTTTTTAAAAAAAACTGATTATAAGTCTGCAAAAGATGATCTAAAAAATATCTACGGAATTGGGAACAAAGTTGCAGATTGTATACTCTTATTCTCACTTGAAAAACTTGAGGCCTTTCCAATAGATAGGTGGACACAAAGAATTCTACAAAAATATTATTCAAAAAAATTTTTTGGTTTAATTGAAAAATCTCTCACGGAAAAAAATTATGAAGATATTCATGAAAAAATTGTAGAATATTTTGGTCCATATGCTGGATACTCACAACAGTTTCTTTACAAAATGGAAAGAGATCTAAACAAAAAAAATGGTTGTGAAAAACCCTTAATATGGTAGCCCTCGCCCAATTCTTGGGCCTGTAGCTCAGCATGGATAGAGTGCTGGACTTCTAATCCAGTGGTCAAGGGATCGAAGCCCTTCGGGCCCGCGTCTTTTTTAATTGTGATTTTATGAAAATTTACTTGATTATCATTTTTTCTCACAAGTTATTTATCTTAATTATTTCATGCATATACTATGAAAGACATTGAAATAAAGATGGAAAGTTTAAACATAAAACCTAACACTGAGATTAGAGGTAAAATTCAGGTAAATTATACAGGACGATATGATGGTGTGGTAGTTAATACACAGATATTAAATTCCAATCAGCTCATAGTTTACAAATCATATAATGGCAAATCCATATCACAAAATCTATCGCGACTATTTATTAACAAAAACGATATGCCTCAGAATATGGCAGAATTTACAGCTATGATAGAGTTTGAACCCAACCAATCTCATGATGTAAAGTTTCGTGTATCTATAATACAAGAACATAAAGAGATTGAAAGTGATATTGTGTTTGCCAAGTTATTGCCCTGACATTACGATCGATGATTCATATTGTTTTGTGAATCTGAACAAAAAGACGATTAGGAAGTTAAAGCACCATGTACAATGTTTACGGATGCCTTCATCCATGGATGTGGATCACAATGATATTTTACGGTAACTTCTTGAGTAAATAAGAACTGGTAGTTTTCACCAGGTTTTATTATTTCAGGAGAGCCAAATTTACCACTATATTTGTCTACAAAATTGACGTCAGGATCAAGTGTTACAGTATGACCAATATCTCCAGTATTTTTCCAAATGACTAAATTATTAATTCCTAGTTGTACATCGATCGTTTTTGGTACAAAATTCTGTTCTTGTGCTGGGTTCTCTGCACCTGGCACTATAACTATGGTGGTTGTCTGGCCAGGATTGAGAATCTTTGCATCAACATGCGGTTTTGCGTTAAACTCCGGGATAAAGTACATTTGATAGTACACAATTCCTACACCAGCACCTACAATTACTGCTATCAAACCAATACCGTAAGCGTGACTTGAACTTGGAAAACTCACTGATAATAATTTTTTTGTTTGTCTTATAAAGCTATTAGATCTGAATATCCAGAAAATAATTATGGCTTTTTAAGATCAGATGTTCCAACCGTTGGGTCTCTAATATTTTCTAGATTTGCAGTTTTTATTTCAGGACCTGGTGCTGTAGTTGTCGCTGTTACTGATGATGGGTTTTCTTTTCCAGGAAGTTTTCTTGTAGAGTCTGGCGAGATTCGAATTGGTTTTGGAGTTTCA
>VBPW01000036.1:6124-16277 GCA_005877305.1 Nitrososphaerota archaeon
AAGAAACACTTGAAATGCCAAAAGTGCAATAATTAACCAATTGATCCATTTTCCTGACAAGTTTATTTGAGCTACCTTATGCGGTCCTTTTGATGCTATAATTTTTGCTTTCCTTTCAGATTCTTTCGCAAGTTTAATCATCATATATGAGAAACCAAATCCAATTGGAACCAGCAATAACATTACCAGATAAAAGAATATAGGATCTATGACGAGTCTAGCTACAAGTGCCTTTGTTGTATCTGGTGAAATATAGAATCCCCAGTAGGTGGTCACCATGATTTGAGCAATTCCCGTTATTCCAAATGCAGTAATTATGGGCCTATCCTTCCAAGAGAATTTCTTGTACCTGTCAATGAATGGTGTCAAGGCAAGGGCTATGATAAACATCGCAGGCCAAGCTACTCCAGTTACAAATTTGTCATATTGAGTTCTAAGAAATGCGTAAATTCCTGTTAGATACCATTCTGGTACTGTAATTCCTGGAGGAACAGTGGGTTGAAATTTGGAACCAAGATCAACTGGAAAGACTCCTCCTGTGATAAATATTGCACCACAAATTGCCATGACCATTGGTACATCAAAGACCAAAAATCTTGGCATGTGAATTGCCATTAGGCCAAGCATTACTATTGGTAAAATAAAGACATGTTGAGTATAGAATCTTAGAACAAAGTCTGCAAATCCTGAACCAAACATTGCATCACGTATAGTTGGTCCCGCAACAGGTATAGAGTTTGTAAGTGATGCCGCAATACTAAATGCGAGCTCTGCTCGTTCGCTAAATATAATATCATAACCTGTAAAAGCTTCAAGAATTGTTACGGTGCCAAGAATGACGCCAGTAAACCAGAGGAGTTCGTTTCTTATCTTGTACCTTCCACTAAAGTATTGATAATACATGTGTAAGACTGCCAAGAGAACCATTGCGTTAGATGCATGATAATGAATATTTCTTATCATAAATCCAAAGGGAACTGTATTATTTATCTTGGCAACACTATCCCATGCTCTATCCAGTATAGGCTCATAATAAAACATCAACAGTGCTCCAGAAATTCCCAAAATTATAAAAGTAATAAATGTGAGCATTCCAAGAAATCCAAATGGGCTTACAAATCTTGCTGGAAATGAAAATTTAGTACCAATGAATATGGTTCTTTCATATCCATCCCATATCCAGTAGAAGAAATCTACTAGACCGTTTCTACGTTTTAAGGAAGCGACCAAATCCTACAATTCCATTTACGTTTACATTCCATTTAGCTGGTGTTATCCATAAATTTCCATCGTTATCTGCCTCAAGGTATAATGTTGCAAGAACGTTTGAAGGCGGAGCCTGAAGTGATGCGGGTCCTGCAATAGCTTTTCCATTAATTGGGTTGTAAATGCTTCCATGGCAGGGACATTCTCCCCTTTTTCTTCCTTCTTGAGGCCAGTATTTCCAAAGACACCATAAATGTAAACATACCATACTATACACACGAAAAGCACTAACATCTTCTGCATCTCCACCAAGTTCTGATGGGAGTCTGATAAATTGCCATTTTCTAAAAGCTTCTTGATCAAGAACCGTATCGCCAGTTAACGGATAGGTAATTACTTCAGAGCTATTTTTTGGAAAAGTTTTAACGTTTGCTTGGGTACCATCAGGAAGTATAACTTTTGCTTTTTGTAGTACAACATTTGATGGATTTGGCATGAATTGACCCCACGGAATAAAAGGGGTAAAAGTGAGTGCAGTTCCTGCTGCTCCTAATAACTTTAAAAAATCACGTCTAGACAGAGTATTCTTAGCACTAGAATCCTGCTCAGACATCTAGCTTTCGTTTTTGAAAAATTGCATATAAACCTTGTCTAACTTCTCTTTGAAATTTTGAATTTTTGAAAAGTAATTATAACTATAGCAGTTGCTGCTGCGATTCCAATTATTATTTCTACTAATGGATAGAAAATTTCATTAGATGATTGTTTTTTTTCCGGAGAGAACATTTTACTTATGGCGTTATTATCAACGGTTACTACGATCGTTTTCACTGATTCATTTCCTGCCTTGTCTTTTACTAAAACCTTAATGTCGTATTCTCCATTTTCTAATGTCCTTGTATCAAATTGTACAGAACTCTTATCAAACACTTTTTGATGTGGAAGTATGACTGTTATTCCACCACGATTCAAAAGATTTTGTTCATTAATTTTGAGGTTTATTGTTGCTATGTTTGAGATCGTTGAACCATTTGTCAGAGATTTGAAAATAATTTCAGGGGCAGTGTTATCAACTGTGAATACAGATTCCTTTGATGAACTGTGTCCAACAGTATCTGTTACATCTAATCGAATAGTATGTGTTCCTTCAGTTAGTTTTTCAGATAAACCAGAAAAGCTACTCTCATTATATTTTTGAGGTCCTATACCGTCAAGATAGTATTTTATGCTATCAACACCTTCTCCGATAATTTTTGGCTCAATTTTGAATGTATTGTTAATAAAATCAGGTATACCAAATTGTATTTGTGGACCCTTCTCATCTGGAAGAATGGTAGAAAATTTTGTAGATATTGTAATTGGCTCAGCAAGAGATTGACCACCAAACAAAGTTGAATGCATTAAGATAGAATATGTCCCAGTCTGATTTATTGGGGCATACAAAACTGTTAATCACCTGTGGGCCAACCCTGAAATTGACCAAGCACTCCTGCTGGAACATTTGTTTGTACAATTCTTCCTTGAGGATCTACTACAAAAACCGAAAGATTTGTGTCCTTATTTTCCCATGAAATGTTTAATGAAACTGTATTTATTGTTCTGTCTTGAACATCGAAATAATATTGCCTCCAGTCACCTGCATTATACCTGTTAGCCATATCAAATGCTCCACCTATGTAGCCGGTTCCATATAGAATATTACCATTCTTTGAACCTTTCAAAACTGTAGGCAAATCTTTTGGTTGAAGTTTCTTTAAAACTCCAAAGGAAACTGGAACATTTACTTCATGTAAATCATCTTTGACCGAAAGAAATCCTTGATAGACTCCTGGTTGAGAATCTAATGGAACAACAAGTGTTGCCATTACATGTACTGAGCTGTGTGGTGCAACTTGTATATCATTAGAGTTTAACCAGATATCGTTCCAATTTTCTTTTTTATAATAACTAGCAGAAATAGTATAATCCATGGAGGTAGAATTTTTCTTTGTGTCCCCTTGCCAATAAGAATACCTTGTTGGAACAGGATACACACCAACTAGTGGAACATGTTTGATTTTTGAGTTTGGTTCTGAAACTCTTAATTCTTGAACTGTTCCCCATGACCCTCCTCGATTTACCATAGAAAGTTCGGTGTAGGTTTGCTTACCATCTTTATTTTTGTCTTCCCAATCATATAGATAAAGAGATGAAATCTTGATATCATCTGCGTACATCTTAGACGAGGCGTTCAGAAATTCTGAAAATGGAAAGTTTAGGTTGAGGACCATCAATGACGCATCCTCCGGAATAGGCTTTGATTTTTGGAAGAAAGAAAGCAAATCAAGGCGGTCTTTTACATTTTCAAGAGGCAAATAATTTGGTCTGAAGACGCCGGATTTATTCAAGAGTGGATCTTTTAGATTGACTACCGTAGTACCATCGTATTGTGATTTTTTGATCAGTTCAAGAGTTTTTGGTGTGATTTTAATTTCAAGTGTTTTGTCTGTTGGATTTTCAATAGTAAAGGTTGCAGAAGTTCTTTCACCAGGGAGTAACCTACCTCCAAACCATGAAGTTTCTGGAAATGATTTATTGTTTAATTGAAATCTTTCTAAACCAATTGAAGATGAATTTAACGCTTTAATGGGAACATCTAAGATCTTTTTTACGTTAGAGTATGATGCATCATTATAGACAATAAATGTTTCATCTTTTCCTTTAACAAAATTTATTGCGTTTGTTACATTTACGAGTCCAGCTCCCTGTGTAAATGGATCATTTTCCAGATCAGTTGCAGTGGACATCAGGATGTTTTCTATTCTGAATGGATTGTATTGTTCACCTTTTTGTTTTAGACTTTCCATCAATACGGCAGCGGAACCAGCAACCAGTGGAGCTGCCAGACTTGTTCCACCAAAAAGTGCAAATGGACCTGTTGCATTTTTGTTATATTTTGTAACACTAATTGGAGTAAAGCTGTATTCGCCAATTCCCATCAAATCAGGTTTTGGATCACCTACTAAACCTGGACCCTTGCTTGAAAATCCTGCGACATCGCCTGAAAAATAAGTGCTGTTTCCAAATCTTGGTTGATTCTTAAATGAACCAGAACCAATGTATACATTGTTTGTTACAGCTCCTACAGTAAGAGCGTATGGCGCTGCATCTGGTGTCCCTATAGTTCCATATCCATGCCCTGCATTTCCTGCACTACTCACAACAAGATTGTAAAATTGGAAATGTTGAGATCCCCCAACTATTTGATATGATGTCAACCTTAGGTTTTCCTTCAAAAATCCAGGTATTTTTTTCTTGGTTAAATCCCGCTGCCCACAACCAACCATACACTGCGTCTCCAAACCACAATGCCTTGATTGGAACAATTTCTGCCCCAGGTGCAACACCTCTTAGAATAAATTTTGTAGTGTTGCCGTAAATATCATATTTTTCTGTTCCTTTTGATGTTATTGATGCAGCTGTTGAAGTTCCATGTCCTTGAAAATCATACATTATCCCAAAGTAATTCCCCTTTGAATCAAAGGGAGATAGTAGTGTTCCATTTGTTGCCCCAATTTTTTTATCAATCATCGATGAGTTTCCCACAACTCCATAAACATCTAGTACTCGTGCACCAACAGTACCTGCACTATAATCTAATTTCCCATCGTTGTTTGAATCATATATAAGAAATTCTTTTCCGTTTCCCAGTGTAATGGGTGTTTCATCAGTAAAATCAAAATCATAATTTGGGGTACTACCTAGAGATGTATCAAAGCGAGTAAAATCCTTCCAGGAATCAGACATATCAGATATTATGGTATCATACAAACCAGCAATTTTGGAATCAACTACAAGTACTGGAACAAGTTGCAAGCGTGAAGATTGACCTTGCAGGACACTTTCATAAATTACACCAAAGTGATATATCCCACTTTTTGAAATAATGAAATTTCTACTATTCTTTCCAATTTTATAGTCGTCTGATGATGTGCCGGTAAGAACAGGACGACCGCCCCCTTTTGGATACATTGAATTGAAGACTTGAATATCAGTACCTTTTCCGTTTTTGTTCAAGTTCAAAAATACTCCTTTAGAATTTACATAAACGTTAGAGGTAATGTTTTTTGGAATTGTCGTTGTGTAGTTTTTTATAATTCCTTTATCATTTATGTTTGCAATGAAAGTTGCGTTTGTTAATACCAGACCCTGACCATCTGCATCAATCATAATTGGAATGTTATTTTTATCACGTGCAAGAGAGTCTCGAATATCAGGATTTGAAAAATCTGTTCCTGTGTCCACGATTCCAATTGTTACCCCTCTTCCAGTATAGTTATATTTTTGATAAACATCTTCGGAACCAAGAATCTTTCCTATCCTAGATCCTTCATGAGCAACCATGGTTGTATTAGATTGATTTAGAGAATCAAACTCTAGAGGAAAATCTTCTATTACTGTATATCCTTTTAATTTAAGATTTAAGATATCGTTTTGAGAAAAAACGCCCACCGAAAAAAAATCATTTTTTGAGCTTATTTCGTAAATCAGGTTGTGTGCAACTGATCTTACATCTGAGATAGAACCAGAGCCAAAGACTACATATCTTTTTACAGGATTTTCATATAATTCCGGCAAGAATGTAATAATACCAGACTTTCCTACAAAATCAAAGGTCTGGTTTGGATGAGTAAGATCTACATCATAGAAAGAAAATGCAGGCTTTGCAACTGTAGAAAAAAGTAATGTGAAAATTAAAAAAAATGTTAATTCTTGAATGACAAAACTTTTCTTTGCCATTATTGTTATCTTCGCCTAGCGAGAATTGTTATCTGTAAAGCGATGATCACTGCTATTAATGCAACAACTGGCAAGAACAAAGAGTTGAATTGTCCTGAGGCTGCTTCAATATTTGAAACAGAATTAGACATGGAGGTAACACTTTTGTTTATGTTTTGGTTTGCTTCTGTAATCGATTTTTGACTAGTATCTAATACTTGCCCAAAACCCTCAACTTCCGATTTTAACTTATCTAGTTCTTTAGATGTAGAATCCAAAATGGAGTTTAGTTTTATTATTTGGTTTGATATTCCTTCAATGTTTTGTTTGAGTACAACTGTTGCTGCAGATCCATGAGATATACTTCCTTGGTTAAAAGCCACTATATGAAATACATACGTTCCCTCTTCCTTTGGCGTATAATCAACATAATAGATTCCCTGATGAAGAGATTGGAATGAATTGGAAAGGCTTACTACTGTACCATCAGGCAAGTGGACATGTGAAGTACCAAGAAGTTTTGAAGGAGAGCCTGCTACCAAAAGCCCATCACTTGTTACTTGAACAAATACTCTAATTGGTTGATTTACTGCAGCTGTTTGCGGTGCAAAAACGATGGTACTTAGCGTCCTCTGGATTGGAACTTCCACAAGAGCTGATGATTGGGCAAACTTTACATCTATTTTTTGTGACGCACCTTGTTCTTTACTGGATATTGCTTCAACGGAATATGTACCATGTGCAAAATTTGTTGTGGCATTAGGCCATCGTATTAAAATATGATCAAAGTCACCATTGTTATCTGCTGTAATTTGATCAAATTTTGCAATCGTACCATCTGGGGCAAAAAGACGTATAATCAAGGGTTCATTTGGTAATGCTTTCCCATACACCAAAAGAGGTTGACCATCTGAATATACTTGTTTGTCAGTTGCTATTTGTAATGCAAAGGCTTGTACCACAGATAAATTAGTGACTAGTATTAAAAAGAAGAAAAGTATAGTTGTTGTTTTCAATCCATTCATGATGACGCTAACCCATAGATATTAGTTCTGTTAAATTCGAACAATTTATTCGTCTAAATTATAATCATTAAAGAATTGAACTTTACTGCAAAATATTAAGAATTTTCTTTTTTTTTAATCATGGTGATATCTATCAGGACTCATTGAATTTATAGCAACCATGGAAAAGTTTGATTGTTCTTTTTTGACTATTGTAAGAGAAGCATTTCGAATAATCAATTCATATAAAGATTCGGGTTTTAGCTGTAATACTGTTGAGATCATTGCTTTGATTGGATCCATGTGAGTAACAAGCAAAATGTTCTCATTATCATGTTTTTGTGAACAATAGTTAACCATATCGAGAACTCTTTTTTTCACATTAGAAAAAGTTTCAACTCCATTTTTTTCAATTAGTGGATTATCTTGATAGAATTTCAAAAAAATATTACCATGTTTTGCAAACATTTCTTCATATAACATACCTGAGAAGCTTCCCATCTCAATCTCTGTTAATCTGTGATCTATCTTGTACTGAAGATTTAGTTTATTAGATACTATTTTTGTTGTATGTAAAGCCCGTTCAATGGGACTTGAGTAAATTGCCGAAATTTTAAGAGGTTCTAGAAAGTTTGCTATTTTTTCTGCCTGCTGCAGTCCAAGATCTGTTAATGGGATGCCATCAGACCGTCCAGCAAGAACTCTTTCCACATTGTTTTTAGCTTGCGCATGGCGCAAAAAAATAATCAAGGACAATATTGCAGATGATATTGAATAGAGATAATAATAACATTACCAGAGCATGATTTTATGAAGATCGGAATCATAGGCGGAACAGGAGGAATGGGAAAGGGTTTTGCAATTCGTTGGTGTAAAAATCATGATGTTTTAATTGGTTCAAGAGATGCTACAAAAGCAGTAGAGGCAGCCAATGAATATTCTAAAAATGCTTCTGAACTCTATGGATCAATCAAAGGTACGATAATAGGAAAAGATAACCTTTCTGTTGCAAAAGAAAGCGACGTATTAGTTTTATCAATTCCATATGAAAATATTGATTCTACTTGTTCTCAACTACTTTCAAATGTCAAAGATGATTGTGTTGTAATATCTCCCATTGTTCCATTGACCAAAACTGATGCAGGATTCGAATTCATCCCTTTTATAGAAAAAAAACCATCTGCGTTTGAACTTGTGCAAAAACATATGAAAAATAAATCAAAGCTTATTGCTGCTTTTCATACCATATCAGAAAAAAAACTGATTGATCCAAAACTAATCTTGGATTCGGATATTTTTGTATGTGGAGATGACCAAAATTCTATAGATATAGTAAATGAATTGATTAAGGAAATAAAATCTCTAAGACCGGTTTTGCTTGGTCCAGGTTCTCTTTCTTACCTTGCTGAAATTGCAACACCCATTCTTTTGAATGCCATGATTAAAAACAAAATGAAAAACCCCGGCATAAAGATAGTTTAAGTAAGAAGTTCTACGATTACTCTTGGTCTTGCATTATAGACGTAACAGAAATTGGTTTACTGCAATGGGCGTTTTGTTTATAGTTATGGCAGCCATTATTATTATCAGAAATTTGCTTATTTGGGGTCCAGAATTTGTTGCTGACTTTTTCACATCTCCTGAGATTACCAATGAAAAAATATCTGTAAGCATGATTGGTATTGGAAGTTTTTTGATTATTTTAGGTATGAGGAAGGGAATAAATGAAAAAATCTAAATTTTTAAAGTCTCAGAAAATTTTGAGACTTGCCACAATAGATAGTAAAAAAAATCCACATATTGTTCCTGTGTGGTATGAGTTTAAAGATAATAAATTCTATGTGGGGACCAACACTAGAACAAAAAAAGCAAAAAACATCATGAGGAACCAAAAAGTAAGCTTTTGTGTTGATGTCGGAGTAAAATCTCCAGATATTTTTGGTGTTATGGGCATTGGCAAAGCAAGACTAATTTTAGAAAGAAAACAAGTTTCTTCTATTGCAAAAAGAATTTTGAAGAGATATTTTAAAAATCTGAATGAAAAATCTGCTCAGGAATTATTAGATGATACGGATTGCATTATAGAAATATCACCCAGAAAAACAACTATTTGGAAATTTTAAGTAACAAATTCTTCTATTTTATCAAGAGCCTGTTCTAACACGTTAATTTCAGGTAGAAATACCATCCTAAAGTGGCCACTTCCATACTTTGTTCCAAAACCAGAACCGTGAACTGTAAGAACTCCCTTTGATTTTAAAAGCTCAAGGACAAATTCTTTATCTGATTTGTATTTATTGTTCTCTATTTTTGGAAATGCATAGAAAGCCCCCTTTGGATTTGAGCAGCTAAGGCCGTGCATTCCGTTTAACCGTTTGATAACATAATCTCTTCGTTTTTTTAGCTCTGAAACAAATTTTTTGATATAATCTTGTGGGCCTAGAAGTGATTCTAATGCAGCATGTTGAACTGGTAGGTTAGATGCAATCCTAACTCTTGCAAGCTTTGGTACATTTTCTCGAAGAACATCAAGTTTCTTTGAGTTATTAAATGCAATATATCCAATTCTCCAACCAGACATTAGGTGTACTTTGGAAAATCCATTTAGTAATATCACAGGAGAATCACCACAAACTTTTCCAATGCCTACAAACTTTTCATCAAAAACTATTTGGTCGTATATTTCATCACAAATTATGTACAGATCATTCTTATTTGCAATATCAATCAAGTTTTTAAGAGATTTTTCGCTAAAAACAGCTCCTGTAGGATTGTTTGGACTGATAAAGCAAATTGCTACAGTTTTTGATGTAATCTTTGATTTTATATCCTCAAGATCGGGTGTAGAATTGTTAAGATCTACTCCAAACTCTACTGGAATTCCACCAAACAGTCGTACATACGAAGCATATGGTGGATAATATGGACCAGGTATCAGAACTTCGTCTCCTAGTTCTACAATTGATGCCATCAACATCTCCAATCCCTCCGAAACACCGTTTGTTACAATAATGTCATCTTCAGAGACTGATAGACCCTTTGCCTTTTCTTTTGCAGCAATAGCTTGTCTGAGTTCTTGTAGCCCTTCTGAGGGAGCATAAAAGTTCTGGCCATTTTTGATTCCCCTGATTAAAGCTTCTTTGACGTTTTCTGGAGGTTGAAAACCATATGCCACTGGATCCCCT
>VBPW01000037.1 GCA_005877305.1 Nitrososphaerota archaeon
CCTCTATTTTCTTCACTCATAATAAAATGTGGTCACTCATTGCTTTTATACTTTAAATGAATCAGTAATACTATTCGTAATAATATCCAGTAATACTGATTCTTTAAAAATTTAAATACATGGCGGTTTTGAGAAAAAATTTTCTTGTACCATTTTTTTCCATTTTAGGATATTGATTTGTTTTTTGTAAATTTTTCCAAATCGATCATAATTTCTGAAGCTTTGTGTGATCATCAAAAATATTTTCTAAATTATTTTTCAAGATAGTTTACACAACCAAAATAAAACAATCATTGCTGTATTTGTATGTGATTAATTGAAAGTTAATTTATTTTAGAAACTATCCCAAGCCCATCTTTCGCAACATGCCCTGCATCTGTCGGCCCTTTGATGCCTTCATCATTGTTTTAGAGTTCTTGTATGCCTTCAATAAATCCTTTACCTCGTGCTCTGACCATCCAGAACCACGGGCGATTCTCTTAATCCTTGATGCATTTAACAAATCAGGATCGTCTTTTTCAAGTTTAGTCATGGACTGTATTATATATCTCCACTTTTCCATCTTCTCCTCTTGTTGTTCTACCTGGTCTTCTTTTACCATGCCAGACATGCCAGGCATGTTATCCAGTATGCTGCGAAGACCACCAGCTTTAGTTGCCTGTTCAATTTGAAAGTAAAAGTCTTCCATGTTCATCTTCCCATGTGTTATTCTCTTTACCCTTTCCTCATCGCCTTCAGTCTCTAGTCTTTTTGCCATATCAAGCAAAGCCTGGATATCACCCATGCCAAGCAGTCTTCCAACAAATCTAGTAGGGGAGAATTTCTCTAAATCATCAATTCGCTCACCTGTTCCGATGTACATTATCTGAGCTCCTGTAGCTGATGCGGCAGCCAGTGCACCTCCGCCTTTTGCGGAACTGTCAAGCTTTGTTATTATTATACCACCTACAGGTGCTGTCTTGTGAAACGCTTCTGCCTGACTGTAGCATTGCTGACCAATTGTTCCATCTATTACTAGTAACGTAAGATCCTGATTTGCAACCTTGCTTATTTGCTTCATTTCCTCAAGCAAATCTTTTTCTTCTTTGTGTCTGCCAGCAGTATCGATTAGTATGACATCAAAGTTAGAAGCCTCAAAATGTTTCAAACCGTTTTTAACAACTTGCGGTGAATCTTTATTCCCTTCTTCTCCATATACTTCGACGTTAGCTTTTTCACATATTGTCTTTAGCTGTGTTAGCGCACCTGGTCTAAAAGTATCTTCCAAGCAAGAGTACCTTGTTTAGCTTTCCAGGCTGGAACGAATATAGTTTTTCAGTGCCAAGAAGCTTTGAGAGTTCATCGTATAGTATCTTTACAATGTGATCTTTTCTGGACAATCCAGGAGGCGGAGTCTCTTTGAGTGATCGTTCCTCAATATTTTTTGTTATCTCAAAGACCAGTTTAACGTTGACATCAGCTTGTAAGAGAGCTCGCTGGATGTCTTTTGCCAGCTCCTTAATTAATGCCTCATCTATTCCTGAAGAATTTACTAATTTCTTTAGTGCAGCTCTTAGGCCATTTTTTAAATTATCAAGCATTGTTATTGTAACGTTACATCGGTTATTTCAAATCTTCCTCTGTACCCATCCCAGATTTTGTTTGACTTTATGATTTTAAGGGACATTGAAAAAAGAGGACAGTTCAGAACAAGGCTTTCTGCTTCGCCGCCCTCAAAGGACAGATTAAATCCATGGGTTATTGCAAGTTTTTCCAAATCATCAATATCGTTTCTTGTGATTTCTCTGCCAAGCCATGAATCATCAAGCCCTTCAGAAGAAACACTTGTAATGATATATTTAAAATCTGATTCAATTAATTTTTTCATGTATTCTTTTTGATCTATTCTCCACAACGGTGAAATTATTTTCAAGCTTAATTTTTTGCATATACCTTCAAAATAATTTTTTTGAAACTCGGATAGTATTCCACCATGAACTATTCCCTCAATTCCAAATTCTTTTTTTGCCTGCATCAAAAGTGATTCTAATTCAGATACCTCTATTTTGGTATCATTTGAGCTAGCACTCCCATAAAGGTGCGGCAGCTTCATGGATTTCGCCTGAAGTTTTGTTATGGAAATATTTGGGTAATGAAGAAATTGGCTTTCTTCAGATAGCGGAAAAATTGTCACAAGACACTTTACTTCATGTCCTTCCTGTTTTGCCAGATAAATTGCAAATGTGCTGTCCTTGCCACCAGAGTATAGTGCTGCTAGTTTCAAATCTCAATCTCAAAGTAATGGTATCAAATTAATTTTTTTCCAGACCGTGTACTTTTTTGAGACATTTTTCACACAATGAAAGATTGTCTTGTACTCTGATCTCCACATTTGATGTCAGACACACATGGCAGAGACCTTTCATGTGTTCTATTTAGGTATGATATAGTATATTTCTTATTCTAGACATTTGTGCCTAGAAAAGCCTGGATGCTTCAATACTCATAATCTTCATCATGATATCAGAAGGCTTTTCTTCTCATCATTAGCATCCACAACTAGCTTTTGATTCGGACTATAATAGTTCTGTCCATTACCTTCCAGTATTCAACATCCAGACCTTGTGTAACTTTGTCTTTTATTTCATCTTCAATTTGGGATACGTCAAAGACCTCAAAGGTTTCAGAATCCATTACTTGTGTTATGGAATCTGTTTTGGATATGACTGAACCAACTCGTTTGTCAATTAGCGGCACCTGTATCTGTGCGCTCACAGGAGATACATGCGGATATTTTTTCTTGTCAAATATCCCAACTGCTACAATTCTTGCTTTTGCAGCACCGTGTTTGCCTGGTTTACTGGTATCATATTCAACTATCTTACATGGTTCTTGATTTGGGCTGTCAACAGGAAGTAAAATATAAGAACCAATTTTTAATGCGCCAAGTTCAGAGGGTTTACTCATCACCAAAACAGAATTTGGTAGAGTATATAACTTTTCTACTATGGTATCGTGATCTATGATTGATTATTTTATTATTTTATTAAATCTAGAGTTGAGAATTTTTTATTTTATTTTATCAATTACAGAAAGTGAAACAAGGTTTGTTATCTTTATCCCTTTTCTTGCCACTTCACGTCTTGTTTTTTCGCAATACTTGTTATCGCATTGATGCGAGTCATCACTAGCTATCTCTAGCATAACCAAGTTTTGCCCATATGGGAATGTAAACTTGGATTCTTTAGTTGAGGAAAGATCAAGGCGTCCAGTTTCTGCTCTTCTTACTTTGTTACGCTTTCCAATAATTGTTGCAACATCAGTTATGTCTTCACTTGATTTCCCATATTCCAGATAGTAAAGTGAAACCAAATTCAGCTTGCCATTTACTTCTCTTTGAAAAAACTCGCCGTCTTTGGTAAAAACTAACGTAGATTTGTCCTGCTTGTATTTTTCAACTTGTTTTATTACGGTTTTTTGGTCATTAAATCTAGCAAGCAGATAGGTGTTTGTGTATGAAGGAAAATAAGCACGGCCATCCTCAGAGAAGGTAGCAGTAACAAAATACATATCATCTATGTATGGAGATTTCTGCAAAGTTTCCTTTAATTGAAGTGAATTCTCGTTATGCAAATATGGAGCACAGACATATCCCCCATCTGAGGCTAACATCCCAGACACGAGATCGTAATTTCTGGCATTGCATATATACTGTTTGATCTGTCAAAAAATTTTTCGATTAACTATCAAAATTGAAATTTTTTTTCAAGCAGTAAAACGTAATTAAAGTCATCGATAGTTATTTAATACGAAAATACGGCGTGAGATTAGTCCCACGCTAGCTCAGCCTGGTAGAGCTTCCGGCTGTAGTGGTTGGCTCTTGGCTAACTGATGTCAGCCTATCAGGCGTACAGAAACCGGGTTGTCGCAGGTTCAAGTCCTGCGCGTGGGACCATAACATAAAATTCAAAAGCACTCCTATGCTGTACTATACCGATGTCAGATGAGGGTTGGTCAGATTTAGATGAAGTGGATCAAAAAATCATTGCTATATTAAACAAAAATGCTAGAACACCATCAAAGGGAATTGCAAAAGAGCTAAGAAAGATAGGAGTTGAAGTTTCTGATAGAACGATTAGAAAGAGAATTGAGCGCTTGGAAAAAAACGGAATCATAAAAGGTTACAAGGCAGTTCTAAGTGGTGTCTCTAGCTCAGATGAGTTTGAGGCACTCTTTCTCAAATTCAAAGTAACAAGATCTATTGATAGTATTTTAGATTCAGTCAAAGATTTTGTTAAAACTTTTCCAAACTATCTTTTTGTCGCAACAATAGATGGAGAGTGGAATATGATTGTAGTTATGAAGGTAGAAAACTTGCAAAAGAATCCTTCGTCTAAAATCATAGAAAAATTCTCTGACCAGATTTTAGATTATAGAATGAATGGTATTCAAATGAAAGACATCAATATTCTTAACATGTCTTTATTATTACTCACATAAGACTGCCAGATTCTGTCACATCAATTGCGTTTTTCAGTTCATTAATAGTAAAAGGCTTTTGAACAAATGCCGTAGAGCCCCATCCTATAGTACTTTTTACTCTGGGAGTAGTTTTTTCATCTGCCGTAATCAAGATAATTGAAAGTTCTGGTTTTAACTTAAGAAGTGTTTTTGCAATAACATCACCTGACATGTCAGGAAGTTCCATGTCAAGAAGAACAATCGGGTTTTGCGAGGATTGGATTAATTTTTTAATAGATTCTATTGCACTTTGCCCATCTCCGAAGGTATGAATGTCGTTGTAACCAAGTTTCTTCAAGTAGCTATTCAGTTTTAGTGTGACAGCTGGACTGTCATCGATAACAACTATAGGTTTTTTCTCTTCAACAACTATAGGAGTGTATTTTTTTGCTTGTTCAAATGCAGCCATTGCACCGTCGTACTGTCCAATTCTGAGAAAGCATTTTGCAGCACAAAGATAGGCATACTTGGAAATGGTTGGTTTTTCCTTCTTTGCTATTTCAAGATAAAATTTTGCCGCTTGGAGCAACTCGTCATGTCTGTCTTTTCCCTGCTTGGCTTTGCATTCTGATGCAAGTAACAAAAGTATCCCGGCGCTATAGTCATCCTTTTTCATTTCATTCTCTGCGAGAGTCATAAACAGATTATATGCTGAGATTGTTTTGTTACTTTTCATATAGGTACAAGCAAGATCTAATTTTGCAACATCGTTTGCCATTAGGAAGGATATTAGATAATATGCTTTTATAGTGTTGTAAAAACAAAATTGTTACAAACTTGTAAACGTTGCCTATTGTACCCTAGAATGATATTTTCAATCATTCATTATTGACTATACCCGAGAAAAAAATAGATAGTTTAGATATTATAAACATAAAGTCATTTTTTCATAGTGAGCCAGAAAAACCCAAGCGAAGGCATTTCACAGCCTCCAATCAATGTACTGTTCAGTCCAATTGATGTCTCAAAAAAAGACGTCTGGACCATCGATATAATACGAATATTGGAAATTTTGATCAAACTCCTAAATCAAACGGGCAAAAAAGACTATCGTGTGGCAGGAATTGCTGCACTTTCTTCTGCCATGATTCACCGCATGAAGGTGGAAAGCATATTTGCTTTACAAAGAGCTGCCATGGAGAAAAAACCACTTGGCCAAAGAGAAGACATCGACATAGATTTGATAAATATGCCCTACAGACATGAATCCACATATCCTGTTACACTTGATGAACTGCTTAACGTACTTGAAAACTTGATTGGCAGTATCGCAAATCCTAGTTCTAGCAGACGCCTGATGCAATTTGAACCAGTCGAGGTTCCTAACTTTACTGATTATTTTAGTTCCCTTGAAAAAATAATAGGTCAATATGAAGAACTTGTTGTAAACAAGATTCGCCCTACTGGTTTAGGCTCATTTAGAACAATAGTTGCTGGATTAGAGTTAATAGATGTAGTAAGGTGTTTTTTTGCCATTTTGTTTCTGGCAAGAGATACAAAGATAGATCTTGAGCAGACAGAAGATGATATCATAGTGTCTCTAGTAAAGTAGAAATTTACAACCTAATCAACAGCTCATAAAGCATTCTTTTAAGTACATTTTGGCTCAAACTTGTGCAGATGGTAAAAATAGACAGTAATGAGGAGGCTAACGCAAGGCTTGAAGCTGCACTATATTCAGCAGGCAGGCCTCTTACCATTGAGGAATTAATCAAGGCCTCTGGAACAGAATCAAGAACAAAGACACTAGCATTAATGACAAATATTGTAAAAAAGACAAAGTCTGCATTTAAGGCAATTGAGGTTGCTAGCCTTCCAGATGGGTCTTATGTATTTCAGCTAAAACCAGAGTATAATGCAGTCATCAGAAAATATGCGTCCAAACCCATATTGCCAACGGCTACACTAAAAACGCTTTCATATATTGCATACATGCAGCCAATCTCTTCAAAAAGACTAGTTGAGGTGCGAGGGTCTGGAGTATATCTTCATTTGAAGTTTTTACATCAGCTTGATTATATCGAACATCAAAATGTTGGAAGAATGAAGATCTATACAACTACTGAAAAATTCCAAAAATACTTTGGAATTCAAGGAGACAAGGATTTGCTTAAACAGAAACTATTCTCCAAAGTTCGAAGTACACCACAACAGACAGTTCAAGAAAATCCTCAACCTCCTGCAGTTCAAGTGTAGATACAGAAGTATTGCATTTTCAACTAATTCATTACCAAAACAGAATATATGGTATAAATTAGAGTTGTTTTATCGACAAGATATGAAGAAATCTGTCGAGAATCTTGCAACAAGTAAGATAACAGGTGGGAGAAGATATCCAAACAGGACAAGAAGAAAATATGAACTTGACAGATATCCTGTTGAAACTTTGTCAGGAGAACAAGTAACTATTACTCGCAAAGTCCGTGGACAAAACATAAAATCTGCACTAAAGACTACAGATTTTGTTAATCTTGCAATACCAGGAGCCAAAGTAAAAAAGGCAAAGATTTTAAAAGTTTTGAAAAATCCATCAAACAATGATTACGAAAGACGTGGAGTAATATCAAAGGGTGCCATACTAGAAACTCAAGACGGCCAATGCAGGGTGATATCAAGACCAGGTCAAGATGGCACTGTCAAT
>VBPW01000016.1 GCA_005877305.1 Nitrososphaerota archaeon
AATTTAGTTGTATTTAGATCAAATTCAAATATTCTCCCACTTTTAATAAGAGAATCTCCTACCCAAACTACATTTCTACTGTTATCATACACAGGATAGAAAGGCAAACTATTGTTTCCAGGCGTTTTAAATTCTTTAATATTAACTACTAAACTGTCTAGTTTTGGTTTAACAAGTAAATCATCATAAGATGCAACAAGATTAAGTGAATTTTCTTTGTTTTGAACACCTTCTGCTCGTAGACTCCAATGCCCAGGAAATCCAAATACTGTATTTGCAGAAAATACTCCCGTAGAAACTTGCTGCGCATCTATCGTATTTGGGCCGATCCCCCTATCAACTTGTGTTAATTTCAACTGTACTGATTTCATATCTATTGGATTTTTGTTTGAATCTAAAAATGAAATTTTAAAATCATTATTTCCTGTGGAAAATGGAATAATTGTTAAGACTATTCTACCTCCATTTTCAACAAATTTGGTTTCAGTAAATTCATGTCCAGTTACTAAATTATCTGTTGTAGCCAAAGCAAAGATGTTTGACTGTTGTATTAGTTGCAATTGGTTTTGAAATTCACTTGATGGTAATCCAGAATCAACAAGCACAGCAACTGAAGCGATCAGAGCCATACCGACTAACGATTCTATTTTTGTGCTTTTACTAAATTTAGATATGATAGATTTAACATGGTTTGTTTTTTCACTAATGACTGCATTATTTTTTGTAATCAATAATGAAGTAGCATTGAATGCTTGTTTGTGTATGATCATGTTATTATAAGCTCCAAGTGATATCATGATTGCGGCAAGAGAAAGTTTTACAATTAGTATTTTACCATATGATGATCCTAAAGTCAAAGCAAGATTGCTTTCAAGAAAATATAACAAAAATGGACCTGTAATTACAATTGCACCAAGAATTGATATTGCAATTATTGAAAATCTAGGAATCAAAATTGTTAGAGTAGGTATACTAATATCTTCATCAATAGCTTGTTTTAGGTTGGGCATGAAAATGAATGCAATGTAAAAAATTCCACCAATCCACAGAGAAGCGACTATGTTGTGTATGAAATCAAGTATTAACGGTAGTATCTTACCAGTGGCTGCACCATGACTGATTAAACTAGTAGTTGCAAGTACTAATAGACCTATTCCAAACAATCCTAAGACATGGCCTTTGGATGTAATGGAATTTGATTTTTTTATCTTGTGATATATTGTATAAGATAATGCAAGCAATGCAACTGAAGCAATCATCCTTATGATCCACGTGCTTCCAAACTTGGTAGATACTGCATCCAGAATTCCTGCATTGATTGAATAAGCTTGAACAGAAATCATAGCAAAACCAGATGTGACAACAAGGATAGAACCAATTACTACTAATTTCACCATACTACGATCTATTTTCTTTCTAGTCTCATCTAGAACATTTCCTAACCAAGAAATTCTAGATATTGGTTTCCATAACCATAGAGTTGCAAATGAGGCTCCTACTACTAAGACCTGCCCAACTAATACAGGAAATCTTACAATTGTTTCTGGTATAGAAGTCTCTTGGTAGTTACTTGACGTAGGGGTAGCAAAATTTTGAGGAACTGGTTGACCTATTGCAAATACATAAGCATTTTTGGTCACATGACCATCTGTCTGGTCAAGAACTTTGGTTGTCACAGTGTATATTCCATCTTTAAGTCCAGAAGGTAGTGATACACTTAACGTGTGTTCATCATTGTCGATGTAATGTAGATCCTTTTGTTGTATTTCCATCCCACTAGAATTCAAAACCTTTAGCTGGCTATACCGAATGTCTATAGGATCATTAAAGTATACATCAACCTTGGTTGGTTGATTTGCTAAAGACTGTCTATCGGATGGATCACTTTTTGTTACACTAGCATGTGCATAAGAATTCGGAATATTTGGGATAACAATTAACATTGAGGAAATTACAAAGATAATCATGGTAACTTGAAACGTTCTCTGAGTAAATCTAATCATCTAGAGCAATATTACATATCAAGACTTTACTATATTGCTCTTGCTAAAATAATGGTACAACAATAGAATTAAATTTGTTCAGCGTAGAAACGTATCCATATCATGTAAAATCATTTTTTATTTTTGATATTAGTTGTTCTATTATTGTACTAGAAAATATTTAATGCATTGAAATATCATATTTTGCGTGAATAGTAAAATTATTTCCTTATTCTCTGAAATGATCTATATTAACTTAGTTTACACTTATGTTAATAAAGTTAAGACAATAAATATTACGTCATATTACCTGAAACAATGAAAACCAAAATTATTACTTTCTCATTGGTTTTTATCATGCTTTTGCTCATGATGGCTTCAATATCCTTTACTCCTAAATCCGCATCTGCTCACATAAGTAAGGTTTTTGGTAATTATTCTGTAGAGATCGGTTGGGCAAATGAACCCGCATTTGCTGGGTTAATGAATAACATTCAAGTCATTGTGAAAAAAGGGAATATAGATAATGGAACATCAATAACAGACGCATTAGCTAATATGCAAATATCTGTAAAGTATGGTACGGTTTCAAAAAAATTGGATTTTGTACCTAGTGATGAGGTAGCTGGACTATATTTTTCTCCATTAATTCCTGCTAAAGTTGGCTCCTATAGTGTCGTAATGAAAGGTACTATAGAAGGACAAAATATTGATACAGAAATACCACTTGATGATGTTGGAAGCTCAAATACAATAAATTTTCCACAGACTGGTTCTTCTGTTGATACATCCTCAAATATGGGTCAAATTGGAACAATTATCACTCAACTTACAAGTGACATTGAAGAAGCAAAAAGCAGCGCAAATTCAGCTGCTCAAAGTGTTGCAAACGTTGGAAAATCCTTCCAAGAGGTAAAGGATACTACCGATAGATTATACATGATAAGCATGGCAGGAATAGGTATTGGTGTTGCCGGAATAGTTATTGCAGTATTTGCTATTTCAAAAAAAGATGAAAAAGTTTGATTTTTGAAAGTAAACTGAAATTCGTTCTAATACTAGTTTTACTAAGTCTTGTTGTCTTTCCGATTTATGCACAACAATCACAACAAACCCAGCTTAAAATCAGTTTCATAAATAAGCAAACCAATGCAATTCAACAACACATCGATTACAGAGTCACAGTTACAAAAGGACAAAACCAAGTTTTTGGAATTCCAATTACTCATACTGCAGAAGGTGCAGTAAGTATTCCATATCAATTTCAAGATGCAGGAGATTATCAGATTACTGTTAGTGTAGAAGGAATATTATTCCAACCAATTCCACCAGAGACTGCAGAGTTTTCTGCTATTATTCCAAGTGCACAACCACCACCTACAGAGAAACCAAAAAGCGGTTGTCTCATAGCAACCGCAGCATTTGGTTCTGAGCTTGCACCACAAGTACAATTCCTAAGAGAATATAGAGACAACACAATTATGACAACTGTAGCGGGTTCAAGTTTTATTAACGCATTTAATGCAGTTTACTATTCATTTAGTCCAATAGTAGCTGATACCGAAAGAACACATCCACTATTACAGGAAACTGTAAGAGCTGGAATAGTTCCACTCCTTGGAATTCTACAAATTGCAAAGTTCTTGACACTTGTAAATAACAATTTTTCAGTGATAATGTCAGGAATAATGGCGTCATCACTTATCGGTGCAGTCTATTTTTGGCCCGCAGGTCTTGCAATCAAATCTGTTAGAGACTCTAAAAAACTAAATCCAAAAATTGTAATTGCAATAATTTCTGTAATATTGTTATTGATAGTTATCTCACTTGTTATGGGAAATTTGCAGTTTATTATGATCACAACTTCTGCAACTGTCTTGACATTTGTTGGGCTTGGAGCAATCTATTCTTCTTGGGCAATTGCAAAAATATTGAGAAAGGCAAACACGTTTTTATAACCGTCTATAAATAGCAGGATCCATGAAGTCAAAAACAATAGGCTCCTTCTTCGTTGTTTTGACTCTAGTAGTTGGTATTATGGCATTTGCCCCATCGGCATTTGCAGACACTGCAGTATCCATAACAAAAGGTTCTGGCGCTTCAGCAAGTGCAGCTTGTGTATCAACAAATAATTGTTTTACACCAAATCCAGTAAATGTATCACCAGGTGATACAGTTACATGGACAAACACAGATACAGCATCACACACGGTAACAAGTGGGAAAATAGATAATTCAACAGGCAATATAGTAGCTGCTGTTTTTGACAGTAGCTTGCTTACACCTGGAAAGACATTCTCTCACCAATTTACAGCTGCTGATGTAGGAACAATCAACTACTTTTGTCAAGTTCATCCATGGATGACAGGAGTAGTAACAGTTGCAGCTGGAGGAGCTAAAAGTGGAGGAATGAACACGGGTGGAGCAATGACGATGGTACAAGGTATGTCTACTGATGGCTCAACACAAGTCACAATAGATACAACACCAGCAGCTCCAGTAAGCGGTCAACCATTATCAATTGCACTAACATTCAAAAATGCTAACGGAAATCCAATAAAACATCAAAACTATGCAATAACTGTAACACAAGATGGAAACTCGGTATTATCCAACACAACAGGGCATACTCATACTGGTAATGACATGCAAATGACCAGCAATCTGGAATATGCTAAACCAGTTGATATTACAGTAACCCTTAACGGAGTTGGATTACCAGGAACAGATCCATCTACATGGACTGGTCCAAAAGGCGATGTGGTAAGCTTCCACGTTGTTCCAGAATTTGGTTCAATTGCTTCAATAGTTCTTGCAATTGCTGTAATTAGCATTGTAGTATTTACCACAAAGACTAGAGTAATTCTAAAACTCTAACCCCATTTTCTTTTTATTATTTTATTATATCAGAAATTATGATAAAATTATTTTAGAAAAATTATAAAAATGATCAGGAACTTGCCTGCGGCTTAATTGTACTTAATGATATGGCATGATCATCTATGAGAGCACCAACACCAACTGTAATGTTTTTTATTATAACTGATATCTTTCCCAAGTCATTATCTGTAAGATTATACTTTTGTGCAAGGACATTCTTCACCTTGGTTTCGGTATTTGATAACTCGTTAAGACTTGATGGTATTGATATATCAAGTGTCTTGCGTATCATTTCTTTTGGAATTTTTCTAGTATCGTCTTGAATTATGTAGAATGAAATCTTGTCTACTATGACTTCATGTGGAATGGTTGGAAGCGCATTTGCAGTATAAAATACTTGGACATTAAGAAGATTGATTTCATCTTCTGAAAGATTTCTGATAACTGTTCCTTTTTCTGGTTGTAATGTTGAATCTAACGATACGTTAATTATCACAAAGCCTTCCACAAAATTTTCATTATTATTTCCAAGTATTTTTCTTATATCCTGGCATGTAAGAGATGTTGATGTTTCTGAGTTAAGGTTTTTTAAAATTGCATTGGAACTCGGTCCATCATTTACTACCACATTCCATAATATCGAAGTCTGATAGGTTAGTTTGTTAAAAATACCAATGTCAGTATCATAATGACCAGGTCTTAATGGTCCCTCATCTGCATAGATTGAACCGCACTCAAATTTTGCTGTATATGTTATGTTTTTTACAGGATTGCTTGTTACAGTAGTTCCAGAAGGAAAATTAGTAAATGTTGAGACTGCAGACGAATCCTTTACTTGAATTGATTTTGAGAGCTTGTCGGAATCAAATCCTATCGGTACAGTGATTTGAGAAATTGTATAATTCCCATTTTTTACACCAGTTACGGTAATAATACCATTTTTGTCTTTTTCAGAATCTAATGCAGAGTTGTCTTTTATTGTA
Organism: Nitrososphaerota archaeon; assembly: GCA_005877305.1. Taxonomy (GTDB): domain Archaea; phylum Thermoproteota; class Nitrososphaeria; order Nitrososphaerales; family Nitrosopumilaceae; genus TA-20. The sequence goes on from VBPW01000016.1 coordinate 5,846, forward strand.
AAAGTTCCAATATTTTTGAATGGATTGGGCGTTATAGAATATTCAGCACCGCCAAGTAATGCGTTATTATTTGTAAGAGTGATTATAGTTATTGATGGACTTTGTGCAAACGCAAAATTTTCAGTACCATGATTGTTCAAATTCATCATAAAATAAAAAATTGATCCGAATACAAAAATGCTAATAACAAAACAAATTTTTTTCCAGCTTTTCAATGGTATGTTTCTTGTTTGTCATTAATTTAATGTTAGTGAGAATATACCCAAGAATTAAATATAATACGTAGTAAGTTTTGTTAATGCAGTTTTATTTGCCCAAGGGCATCATTTCTGCAATTTTTGCTTTTTCACTTCTTTGCATTTTAGGCTCTATGACTTTACACCAAGTATATGGTGATGGTTTTGCCATGGAAAACCTTCCGCCTGCTACCATTGGAAATAAGAAGGTGAGCCTTTTCATCCAACTTACTCCAACAATACTAACCTCAGATACTTCTATACCAAGAACTATGGTATTAAGACTGTTTGATGCAAATACGAATCAAACGATTCCGCACGATTCATTTATAATCACAGTAACAAAAGCCTCCAATGAACAACTTCTAATGAGAGATGCTTTTCATACGCATTCAGGAATTCTAACACTAAAGATCAGTCCCACTACTACCTTGGGAAAGTGGAATATTTCTGGAGATAATGATTTTGTATTAGGATGGATGACACAAGGTGATTCGGCAATACCGGTAAGTGCCCCAATACTTGCAGAAGGTGGATTGTACCATATTCACATAGACCTTATTTCATTTATTAACGATAAAAACACATTTGCTGTCCAAGACATACCAAAGTTTGATTCCTATCTTAGTGTAGGAGACATTTCAAATCATATCATTACTTATAACAGCAATTCTTACCTCGATGCCATTTGATTGGGATCCAACTAGATTCCAAGATCGTCCTATCTTTGTACATGAAGAAATTCATGTTCCAAAATCATTCAAAGAATTTTCAAGTACACCAACATATGTTGCAAGTGTAAATGGAAATCCACTTACAGGTAGAAGACTTATAGTGGATCCATATTCATTGGGTGATACCATAATTGCACATATTTTGTTAAACAAAATCGATATCACTAATCTTGCAAAGATCATTCCACCTAGTACAAATACAATGAATTTTGAGCTTTCACCTGCAGCTGCAAACGTAAAGACTTCTTTTAGTGTGTTAACGGATTTTGGAGGATGGGGAATCAAACTTGGATGGTCTCCCACACAAATTACTGCAAATACACAAAATAATCTTAAACTGACATTTTTTGATGCCTTTACAGAACAACCAATAACAGGAGATGTAAACTATGACATCAAAATATTAGATAAGGATGGTAATACTGCACTTTCTGAAACAAGTCTTACAGCTAAAGGAGGCACTGATACCCAGTCTATTAACTTGCCAAGCAATGGAATTTACAGAATAGAAATCAACATAAAATCCATAGTTAACAACGGTCTGCCTGACACAAGTAGGATAGGGGTAGGCAGAGGTGATCTTGTCGTACCATCTACAGTTACTGGTGACGAAACAATTCCAGAATTTGGACCAGTAGCGTCATTGGTTCTTGTAATTGCTATAATTAGCGTGGTCACAGTTACAGCAAAAACAGGGTAATTTCTGTATAGATTTTAAAATTCCACAAATACTATTATACAAAACAAAAGTGAGTTTATCATTCAATGCTTCCACTACGTGATGAAAATCCAAAACCCCCAGGTTACAAACCCATAGTAACTTATGCACTCATTGCAATAAACATCATTGTATTTTTTTGGGAAATATCTGTTACAGGCCAATTCTATGAATTTACAAACCGAAGAGCTGAAGAGATTTTTCTTAACTATGGTACAGTTCCATCAATTGTAACCAAGGGATTAATTGACAAAAACTATGGAGTAATATCATCAATTTTTAGTTCAACGTTTCTTCATGCAGGAATATTGCATATTGGCGGAAACATGCTTTTTTTGTACATTTTTGGTGATAACATTGAGTACAAATTTGGAAGAGGAAAATATCTTGCCTTGTACCTGTTCTGGGGACTTGTTGCAGGATTTGTCCACATATTGTCTGATCCCTCAAGCTCTGCTCCTGCAATAGGCGCATCAGGAGCAATCTCTGGTGTACTTGGAGCATATCTTGTGATATTTCCTAATGCTAAAGTACTAACTTTGTTGTTGTTCGGATTTTTTATTAGAACTATTCGAATTTCAGTAAAATGGTATCTTCCATTCTGGTTCATATTTCAAAATGTATTGCCAGCATTAGTTGGTTCTAGTGGTTCTGGTGTTGCCTTTTTTGCACATATTGGTGGATTTTTAATAGGAATGTTAACAGGTTTTCTGTACAGAAAAACACACGGCTCAGAATTTATGTATGGAACAAGATACGGATGGAAAGGCTAACAATAAACTTCTTAGACGTAGTTTTTATCAAGGAATAAATTCTACTTGACTTATCAAGATACATGCCATTAATTACAGTCTCAATGTATCCTGGCAGAACACAAAAACAAAAAGAGGATTTTGCTAAAGCCATAACAAAATCTGCTGTTGAAATTCTCAAGACCAAGGAAAACCATGTTATCATAGTCTTTGAAGAAAATCCAAAAGAAAATTGGTATATGGCTGGAAATCCTCTTTAAACTACATTTTTATTTTAACCGTGTCTACAAGATTCGTGACAAAAGTTGCAGTTGTACAATTAAAAGCAGATATTGATAAGAGGAATTTATGATGTTTTACACTTCATCTTCTCAGACACCAAGAGATCTTGCAAGTTTAGCTGAGACGATAAATGGTGAGTTTGTTTATTCAATTTCAGAATCTGCAAGACAAAACTCTATTCAAGTAGTAGGAACCTTTTATGAAAAAAGTCCAAAAATTGATAGAGTCTATGACACATCTTTTCTTATAGATAAAAATGGCAAAGTATTATCAAAATACAGAAAAATTCACCTTTATGACGCGCTTGGTTTTAAGGAATCAAGTAAGCTTTACGCAGGTTCAAAAATTGTAAAACCAATTAAAACAACAATAGGGAAAATGGGAATGATGATTTGTTATGACTTGAGATTTCCCGAAATGTCTAGAACTCTTGTGTCTGCTGGCTCAGAAATTCTTGTGGCACCATCAGCATGGGTAAAAGGTGAGATGAAAGAAGAGCATTGGATAACAATCAACAAAACGCGTGCAATTGAAAATGGTTGCTATATTATCTCACCGGATCAGGTCGGTAACATATACTGTGGTAGAAGCTTAGTAGTTGATCCGTATGGAAAAATATTGTTAGACATGAAAAAAAGAGAAGGAATCGGAATTGTTGATGTCTCACTTGATAGAGTAAAACAGGTGAGAAAAAATTTACCTCTCTTAAAAAACAGAAGAACAGACATCTATAATGATTTTAAGATTTAATTTCTCTAGTTTTACATTTCATGTTTGCACATTGTCTTGTCCATTTTTGTTTTATAGAATATCTAAAAAGAATAATTGGCCATGAACAAAACTTACACGGGATTTTAGTTGTACAAAGCATTCCTCTTTGTATAAGAGGTGATGATGCTCTACATCCATTATAATAATTTGAACATCCGATGAATCTTTTTTTTGTTATGCGAGAACGTATTACCATAAGCTTTCCAATATGACACTGTGGACATTCAACTAATCCATTTACTGGAGAATTTGTTCCAAGTATGACGTATTTCTTTTTTTTCTCAGACCAAGCAAGATATCCATTTTTGTCATAGTATTGTTTAATCTCATTTTTCATCTTTACAATTCTTCTTTCACTAATTTTGATAGAGTTTCTTGAATCTAACTTACTTTTTACTGAGACCTGAATTTGAGAATTTTTTTTTCCTTGCATCGCTATCATATCATCATCTTATAATTGAACATTAATGAAGAATTTTTATAGGGAATCTAGTCAGCGAGATTTGTGGAAAAAGTCTGTGTTATTGGTGCAGGCAGCACAAAATATGGCAAATTACAAGATAGCATTACGGATATAGCAATTCAGGCATCAGTTGACGCTATTGAGAATGCAGGAATAGAACCAAAAGAAATTCAGGCAGGCTACATCTCTAATGTATTTGGTATTGCGGATAAGCAGGTTCATTTGGGACCCGTTATAATGAGCGATCTTGGTATTCCAGAAGTCCCATCTTTATCAATTGAATCAGCATGTGGAAGTGGTTCTGTTTCATTTAGAGAAGCTTACGCAAACGTTGCAGCTGGATTTTATGATGCAGTTTTAGCAACAGGAGTTGAAAAAGTAACTCACACAGGTACAGAATGGACTACAACATATTTTTCATATTGCTCTGATTTTTTCTATGAAGGGGGAGCAGGTGCATCATTCCCAGGACTATTTGCATCAATGGCAAGAGCTTATCTAGCTGAATTCAAAGCAACAGAAGAAGATCTCGCAATGGTTGCAGTAAAAAACCACGATAATGGATTGTTAAATCCAAAGGCACACCTAAGAAAAAAAATTACGGTTGATGATGTTATGAAATCTGCAGTTGTTGCAAGTCCGCTTAAACTATATGATTGTTGCCCATTTTCAGATGGAGCTAGTGCAGTGATTATATGCAATGAAAAATTTGCAAAAAAGCATACAAAGAATTACATTAAAGTCATTGGATCAGGTAGAGGAGGATCCCCAGCTGCACTACAAGGAAGAGAACACATTACAACAATTCCAAGTACAAAACTTGCTGCTCAAGCTGCATACAAGATGGCAGGAATTACTCCAAAAGATGTTGATTTTGCTGAAGTACATGATTGTTTTACAATTGCAGAGCTAGTTGATACCGAAGATTTGGGATTTTTTGAAAAAGGAAAAGCAGTTGAAGCTGTACGACAAGGAATGACAAAACTAAACGGAGCTATACCAATCAATCCATCAGGAGGACTAAAATCAAAAGGGCATCCAATTGGTGCTACCGGAATTGGACAGATAGTTGAAGTCTTTGACCAGTTAACAGGAAAAGCTGGGGAAAGAACGGTAAAAGATGCTAAAATAGGTCTGACACACAACTTTGGCGCAACAGGTGCAAGCTGTGCAGTTCATATATTCAAAAGTGTATAATTTGTTAACAAAAGAAGAATTCATCAATAGCGCTAAATCAGGTAAGGTTCTTGCCAGAAAATGCACAAAATGTGGTCATTTACACCTAGTTACGACGTATTTCTGCCAAAATTGTGGAAATAAGGGGTTTGAAAACGTCTTTCTTGATGGAAAAGGCTCAATTGCCACGTATACCATAATAACGGTTCCACCAGCAGGATACGAAAAATGTGTACCATATGCCTGGGTTGTAATGAAACTAGATGGTGTAGATCTACGAATTTCGGGATTTATGGCAAATATTCAATCTCCGTCAGATCTTCCACTTGGAACAAGGGTAAAAATTACTGGGTATGACGAACGTGGAATTTTGATTGAAAAAATGTAAACCAAATTTATTAAACTGATTAAAAAAAACACAAAAGAGATCTTTTATAATTTTGTTTAAAACTGATCACAATGTCAGTTGATGTTGTATGTGGAAAATGTGGTGCTAGAATTGTAAACATGCGCATGTTAAAATCGGTTAAAGAAGTTATTAGACCATACAACAGTAAATGTCCTTCTTGTGGACAGACACTTTCACCCTCTGAATTTACAGTAGATGTACAGAAAAACTGATCAAAAATAGTAGTTTAAGGATCAATTTCGTCACAAATCTTATTTACCGATACTATCTAGACATGCCATGGAACTGAGTGAAGACTTTGGCGAGCAGAAGCGGGGAGGCATTTTACAATCAGCATCAAAACGCGTAAGAATGATCTTTTCGGTAATGGCAAGTCCGAACAGGATCGATATTTTACGTATTTTAAATTCAAAAGGCCCTCTTACTTATTCAGAATTAAAATCACTTGCAGGATTTAAATCAAAAAAAGAAAGTGGCAAGTTTGCGTACCACTTGAGAAAACTTCTAAGGCAATCTCTAGTAGCTCTGAATAAATCTGAAAGGCGTTATACTATTACAAATTTAGGAAAGCTTGTTCTAAGTCTTGCCAGGCAAAATGAAGAACGCTCTATAATAGAAAGCGGTAAGATGTATGTACGAACCTCCCACGAATCAATAGAGGAGTTTAACTCACATAAGATAATCCAGTCTCTTGTACGTGAGGGTAGTCTACCACTTGAACTAGCCCAAAAAATAACTGAGGAAGTAGAAAACCGCATCTACAAATTTCAAACCTCATACCTTACTGCTTCGGTGATACGTGAAATGGTAAATTCTGTACTTTTAGAGCAGGGCCATGAGGATTATAGGCACAAACTCGCTAGGTTTGGACTTCCTGCCTATGATATTCATGAAATGATGACAAATGTGGACGGAATTCATAATGGCGTAGAAGGACTCCTCTTTAAGACCGGTCAGACTGTTTTTGGAGAGCATCTGGTTCTAAATACACTACCAAAAGATGTTGCAGATTCACACCTCTCAGGTGATATCCATATAACAAATCCGGGAATATGGTCACTCTTACCAGATACGATCTTTGTAAACATCAAAGAGTTATTAGAAGACGGTATAGATCTTCGAGGGAAATTCCTAGGAGTAACAAGGATGCCTCCGATAAATACACTAGGTGAACTTGCTACATCACTATCATTACTCACTTCGTTACTATTCAGAGAAGCATCACAAGAGGTGATAATGGATGGATTAGTAACAATTTTGCAAAAATATTCAAAAAATCTTGGTGAAGTTGAAGAAAAAATTACAACTGCATTTGCAGCAACATCAACTGCTCCAAAATACAGTAAAAATGGCACACTTGCTTCCTTTAGAATTCCACTTGGAACTGATTCGAAGTTAATAGGTGCAATACTTGCTGGTTACAAAAAATATGTAAAATCAACACCAATTCCTTCCATTGGTATTATAATCGACTATGAAAAAGGCAAAGTCAGCGAGTTTTCTGATATACTTTCTGAAATTGTTGCATTAGGAGGACGTGTAAGCTTTTCAAAAAGCATGGTATCCAATAAAGGAATTTTACGAAGTGATACCAAAACTGCAGGGACTACAATAAATCTTCAATCACTTTCAATTAACATGCCTAGACTTGCATTTGAATCCAATAAAGATGAAACATACTTTAGAGCACGTCTTGCACTCTTGATGAAGCCTGCACTTGCAGCAATGTCTCTTAGAAAGAAAGAAATATCCGATCTAACTAGACGTGGACTAAATCCAATTCTTGCAAATAACACACAGTACATGCAAAAGGGTTCAGTTATCTTAGTAGTCAATCTGATTGGTCTAAAAGAAGCAGTTTTTGGAATACTTGGATATGAAAATGATAAGGCTGGTCAAGAAATACTCTCTAAGGTCATAGCAACGGCAATAGAGGTATCAGCCAAGAAGGGAAAAGAGATGAGCGATAATGTTACTATATCTATGACTGAAAGCGATGCCGCTGCACGCTTTTCAGGCTTGGACGGTGAAAAATATGGTAAAATGTCTGTTCTTCAATATGTGGAAGGAGAATCTTATTCCGAAGGAATAGTGTTAAATGCTTCAGAAATTGAAGGAATGAATCAAAAAACAGACAAAGTTGTAGAAGCTAATCATATGTCAAAGTCACTCAATGGAGGATTGCTAGTACAACTAAAAATTCCTGATAATACAGATACAGCAGGAATAAAAAAGGCTATAGAAAAAGCAAGTGAACTTGTTAGTTCATTTAGGCCAATAAGAAAGGTGCATATTTGCAGTAATTGTGGTCTAAAGGAAGAAAAGATCACTGACAAATGTCCTACTTGCAAATCACCATACATTCTTGCCTGAAATTCTTATAAGCGAAGTTCTTTCAATACTGACGAGTAATTTTTTTTAAAAAAAATTCTACAATATAATCTTATTTATCTGTACTCCATATTCGATCTTCTTGAAGATTTATTTGGGATCTATACAGATCTAAAACTATGAAAATTGTAACGGTGTCAACAAAGTTGATCCAAAGTCAAGCTTTAGAAAAATATTTTTTGCCTCAATCTTTATTTAACTCTCTTTTCTTAGGGTTACGGGGAGACATTTGACAGATTTTTCACAAATAGAGAATTCGATCATTGAAGTTAAAAAACGCGATGGACGAGTGTTAAATTTCCAGAAGGACAAAATTTCAAACGCAATATACAAGGCTTTAGTTGCCTGTGGTAGACCAGAACACAGCTTAGCTGATAAACTGGCAAATCGGGTAATGGAGAAACTTATCAATCAAGGTTATTCAGCTTCTGGTCCGCCAAGCGTGGAAGACGTACAAGATATGGTTGAATCTACTCTAATAGATGAAGGACTAGGCGAAATTGCCAAAGCCTACATCCTTTACAGACATGAACGAAGAAAGATCCGAGAAGAAAAGATGAAGGTTCTTGATGCCAAGTCTCTTGATAGTGTAGCAAAGAAATTTGATCTTAACTGCCTGAGAGTTTTAGCATCTCGATACTTGATGCGTAACAATAAGGGAACAATAATTGAAAGTCCAAATGAAATGTTTGAACGAGTTGCAGTTTTGGTAGGAATTGGAGATTTACTAAAGGACTCTTCTATCTTTGAAGTTGAAGGAAGAAACACACAAAACATAGAGGAAGCTGCAAAATATCTTGACAAACTTGATGACTTTGATTACAAATTCAAGATAGGCAAGTATCTTCTTAACAAATGGCATTTTAGATCATTAATCCACCACTACATCGATCTGGCTAAGCGTGGTCAAATGAAGGTGAGCATTAAAGAGTTTCTTACTATGCTTGCAGCAAGAAAGTTTGATCAGTATGCAGAGAGAATTACAGAATACTATGACCTGATGGTCTCACAAGACTTTCTACCAAACTCACCAACAATGATGAATGCGGGGGGTAGACTAGGGCAACTCTCAGCCTGCTTTGTGCTTGCCATGCCTGATGACATGGAAAGAATAATGAAATCATCTTCAGATGCAGCATTAATCTTCAAGTCTGGGGGAGGTGTAGGCATCAACTATTCTGACCTCAGAGAAGAAGGAGATATGGTAGCATCAACATCTGGTGTTGCTTCAGGTCCTGTATCATTCATGAATATCATAAACACAGTGACTGAAGTTGTCAAACAAGGTGGAAAACGACGAGGTGCAAACATGGGAATTATTGAAGCATGGCATCCTGACATTGAGAAATTCGTTACTACAAAAACAAAACCTGGAGTTTTGGAAAACTTTAACGTAAGTGTTGGAGTTTGGGAAGATTATTGGGATGCACTTGTAAATTCAAAAGATGGAAAATATGTTCTTCGAAGTCCACGTGATCAATCACATATACGAGAAATAAATGCACACCAACTGATTGATCTAATTGCACTTTCAGCTTGGAAGAGTGCTGAACCTGGTCTGATCTTCTTTGATCTTATTAACAAATACAATGTATTTGCAAAAGCTCGTGGTGGACCATTACGAGCTACTAATCCTTGTGGGGAACAAAGTTTGTATCCTTACGAATCATGCAATCTAGGATCTATCAATCTATCAAACTATGTTAAACGAAAAGCAGATGGACAATATGAATTTGATTGGCAAAGATATGAAGAGACAATCCGAAAGACAACAAGATTCTTGGATAATGTTATAGATGTAAACAATTATCCAATTCCTGAGATCGATAAGGCGTCAAAGGATTCACGTAGAATTGGACTTGGTGTTATGGGTGTTGCAGATCTACTCTTTAAGTTACGAATTCCATATAATTCACAAGAAGGTTACGAATTCCAAGAAAAAATTGCTGAAGCACTAACTTACTATTCCATGGAAGAAAGTGTCGCCTTGGCAAAAACACGAGGTGCGTTTTCGTTATGCACAAAAACAGAATATCCTGAGGGAAAAATTCCAGTAGCTGGATATTATGAAAAACCAAAGAGTACTCGCTGTTATGATTGGGACGCATTAATTGGTAAGATTCAAAAACATGGTATTAGAAACGTACTAACAACCACTGTAGCGCCTACAGGTACTCTTTCTATGATTGCTGATTGCTCAAACGGAATGGAGCCCATGTTTGCTTTAGCATTTGAAAAACGTGTGACTGTTGGAAGATTTTTTTATACAAACAAAATCTTTGAAGAGGTTCTCAAAGAACATGGATTGTATAACGATCAAATTCTAGAAAAGATTGCAAATAACTATGGATCTCTAAAAGGAATTCCAGAAATTCCAGAATGGATGCAAAAAATCTTTGTTACAGCGATGGACATACACTGGGCTGATCATCTTATGGCTCAAGCTGTATGGCAAAAGTGGATTGGTAATGCAATCGCAAAAACAATTAACATGCCACATGATGTAACAGCTGAAGATATCAAAGCAGCATATCTGATAGCACATGAGCTTGGACTCAAAGGAATCACGATATTTAGAGATGGTTCAAGACATGAACAAGTCTTACACATGACTGGTGATAATGTGAAAAAAACATTCCAAGTTAACTGAAAAAGCACTGCAAATAAAAATGCCAGATATATCAGTACAATCTCCTCAAGTTCCACTTACTCAAGAAGAGATAGAAGAAAGGCTATGTCCAACATGCAAAAACAACTTGGTCTTTGCAGAAGGATGTAACATCTGCATAGAATGTGGATATAGCGGTTGTACAGCCGGTTAGAATTAAAATTGAAGAAAGGGTTTCAAATCAAAACTCTTTTACTATCATCATTTACTGAAAATAATGATGAACAAAAAAATTCTATCCAGCGCAATTACAGCGGGAGCGGCAGCAGTAGTTATTGTAGTAGCTTTACTGTGGATAGTACCACAATCACAACCATCTCACACACCACAAATTCAACCAACCGTATCTCATAATATCAAACTTGGTCTTGTTATAATGCCTCCAACACAAACTCCCACTCTTGCAGAAATAAAAAGCACATATCAAGAAGCAGCATCAACAGGAATTGGAAGAAGTAATGTCTATCTTTCTTGGCCATCAATAGAACCTCAAGAAGGAAAATACAATTGGAAAACTTCGGATATTTTGATGGGTCTAAACAGAGAACAAAATCTCAATGTTACACTTTACTTTTCCGTAATAAATGATCGTATCTTAGGTCCTTTCCCAGATTGGATAGAAAAACCACAGTTTGATCAAAAACTTCAAGACAAGACTGTACAAACTCTTGATACAATCATAACAAGATATTACATCGTAGATCACGTCATCATAGGTGGTGATATTGATGGATATTTTAGAGATCATCCTGATGACATTTCAAACTATGTCAAGTTCTTTGATGGAGTATATTCTAGGCTTAAAGAAAAACATCCAGATGTCAAGTTTGGGAATTGGTTTTCACTTAATTCAATATTAAATCAATACCAAGAAGATTTAGTTGGAAAACTTAACCAAGGAAATTTTGTTGCCTATTCGTATTATCCAATAGATTCAACAGGATATGAAGTGAAAAGCCCTGAAGAAGAAGGTAAAAACTTACAAAAAATGATAGATCTTGCAGGTGGTAAAAAAATCGCTCTAGTTGAGGTTGGTTGGAGTACAGCAAAATCCATTAACGGTACAAAAGAAAACCAGGTAAAATTCATGAAATTAGTATTTGATTTTTACAAGAAAAATGATTCCAAATTTGAGTTTCTAACATGGTATAGACAATACGACAGACCTGTAGATACATGTGCAAACGTATTAAACAAATCTCCCGTAGGATTTGGTAATGATATGGTGTTAAACAATACCGCATCATTACTTTGCAATATGGGTTTATTTGATATGGATAAAAATCAGAAACCGGCTTGGGATGAATTAAAAAAGCAAATTCAACTTAGTCCTAATTCTTAATTATAATGAAGATTTCGATTGTTTAGTTGAAAAGCACAGTATTTGTTGTTATAGGATTGTTACTTGTAAACAATAAAAAAATGCGGTCGCCGGGATTTGAACCCGGGTAACGGGCTTGGAAGGCCAGTGTACTAACCAAACTATACTACGACCGCTTAACACTGCCAATCTTTTAGCTAGATAATAATTCTTTTTCATATTCATATAATACACGAGAAATGATTACATGAACTTCAAGAGGATTTTTATCGACTGAAACAAGATTATTCATCCTTTTTAGTATTTGATCCGAAAAGTGACCTTTGGGATATCCTCCAACAACAATACATGAATCTTTACCAATTACTTTTGCAAGTTTTTCATAGGAACTTGTGGCACCTTTTGTAGAAAGGCCAATTATTTCTTTTGGATTAATTTTGTCAATTAGCTCTGCAAAACCCATATTTTTTATTTCTAAAAGTTTCTTTTCACCTTCTTCTATTATTCCAGTCGCGTAGAGCTTTTCAATTAATCCAATGAATCTATGATAAGATTTTGGCAGATGCACATTATTCCCAACAGAAATTACTTTATCCTCTATTGTATGTATATAGATTTGAAGCTTATTTTCAAAATACAACGGAATGCTACAAGCCTCAAGCATACAAAAATGAACCAAATCTGGCCTACCACGCTTTATCTCATTTTTGATCCGTTTCATTGCTGCAAAATGCCAAGATACATCTAAAATTAATTCAGATGGGTTTTTGTTAACCCTTTTACTATGCGCTAGTACAGAATTATGATTTTGGAGTTCATTTGGAATAAGTTCCAAAGCAGATTCTGCGAGTATAAGCGAAAGCAAGATGTATTTGCTATATCAAATGCAAGAACAAATCCTAGCTTAGCACAAAGACAGGCAAGTCTTGCAAAAAAACTAAGTACAAAATACCGAATTAGAATGCCTTATGATATACGAATAAATTTTTGCAAAGAATGCAAAAAATTTATTGCTCCTGGAGTAAATGCAAGGATTAGGATAGGAAGATCATCTGTAAAATCAATTCGTATTACTTGCGGATTTTGTAATCACACCTACAGAAAGATCATTCAAAAATCAATTCCAAAAGGTCAATGATTTATAAGACGAACTGAAAATTTTTAACTTTATGGCAAAGGCATACGATGTACCAGCAGATATACTGATTAACAAATTATCTGAGATTCTAAAAGGAGAAGATATTGCTGCCCCAAGCTGGGTTCCATTTGTAAAAACGGGGGCACATGCAGAAAAACCTCCACAAAAGAATGATTGGTGGTATACTAGATGTGCATCACTTCTTAGGAAAATTTATCTTCACGGTCCAGTAGGTGTAAAGGATTTGCGAGGATTGTATGGTGGAGCTAAAGCAGTAGGATATGGAGGAGCTCACCACAGAGACTCGGGTGGGGCGATAATTCGAACAGCTATTCATAATTTAGAAAAATTGGGTTACCTTGACAAGGTGGAAGGAAAAGGAAGAACAGTTTCACATGAAGGAATGAAAAAAATTGATCGAGTATCCACAGAAATCCTAAACGAATTAATTGCAAAGAATCCAAGCTTAAAGAAATATTCCTAGTGGTCTTATGAGCATGCCAAATTCAAATGATGATAAAAGGCTTACTGATGCAGAAGTTGCATCAATGAAGGAGCAAGCACTTAGAACCCTACTCTCACCACAAGCAAGATTACGCTTAACCAATGTAAGAATGGTAAAACCAGAACTTGCATCTATGGTTGAAAACTATCTTATCGGCATGGCATCTCAGGGTAAATTAAACACACAAATCTCAGACGAACAATTAAAACAAATCTTACAATCAATACAACAACCAAAACGTGATTTCAAAATAAATCGCTTATAGATCTAGCGAAAATATATTAGGGGTAAATTAGGCGAAACCATCTATGAAAGCAATAGTTTATGAAAAATATGCTCCAAACGATGATTACAAATCAATTTTAAAAGTTAAAGATGTAGATGACCCAAAACCAAAACCAAATGAAGTTGTTTTCAAAGTAAAAGCTGCGGCATTAAATTATAACGATATTTGGGGAATGAGAGGTCAACCGATTCCAGTTCCATTACCTCATATTTCAGGATCTGATGCTGCTGGTGAAGTAATTGCAGTTGGAGAAGATGTAAAGAATTTCAAAACTGGGGATAGAGTTGTTTCACACTCTAACATGTCATGCCGAGTATGTGAGGCATGTACTGATGGGAGAGAATTTGATTGTGTTCAAAGAACAATCTGGGGATTTCAAACAGGTCCGCTATGGGGAGCTTTTTCAGAAATAACACATCTTCCCGAAGTAAATGTTGCAAAAATTCCTGATAGCGTAAACTTTGATGAAGCAGCAGCTGCGTCGATGACATTACTTACAGCATGGCACATGCTAGTTGGAAGAGCAAAGATACGACCAGGACAAAATGTCCTAATCATGGGTGGTGGATCTGGTGTTGGTAGTTTTGGAATACAAATTGCAAAACTTTACAATTGTACAGTGATTTCTACAGCAAGCGGAGACAAATTAGAGAAACTAAAGCAGATAGGTGCGGATTATGCGGTAGATCACAGAAAAGAGGATTGGAGCAAAGAAGTCAGACAAATTGCAAAACCATTAGGTGGTATTGATATAACATTTGATCACATTGGTCAAACGCACTGGAATGCACAGCTCACCTTACTAAAATATGGTGGAACACTAGTAACATGTGGTGCAACTACTGGTTATGATGCAAAGACAGATTTGCGACACATATTCTTTAAGGGAACCAATATACTTGGTTCCACACAAGGAACCAAAGCGGAATTAGAACAGGGTCTATTCTGGATGGGTAAAAAGAAAATTAAATCTACTATAGACTCTGTATATAGCTTTGAAAATGCTGCCGATGCTCATACAAAAATGGTAACAGGTAAGGGTCTTGTTGGCAAAATCTTAATGAAACCATAATCTAATATCTGTATGGCAAGACTCTTACGCAGTCTTATCTTTGTTCCTGGAAATAATTCAAGATTTTTAGAAAAGGCCAAAACTCTTTCAGCAGATATAGTGTGTTTTGATTTAGAAGACTCTGTCCCTAAAGAGGAAAAAGAGGCTGCTAGAAAATTAATCAGAGAAGCTCTGAGCAATCGTGTGGAATATAAAGCTGAAGTCTATGTAAGGACAAATTCACTTGCTTCTGGAATGATCTCGGAGGATTTATCAAAAATAGTTCAAAAAGGAATTGATGGTATCGTTATTCCCAAAGTAAACAACATAACAGAATTAAAAAAAATCATAAAAACACTTGCAAGTCTAGAAAAAAAACGTAAACTTACATCAATTGAAATCATACCATCAATAGAGTCTGCTGAAGGCGTGGTAAATACATACGCTATAGCATCATCAAGTAATAGAGTATCAGCTCTTGTTTTTGGCGTCTTTGATCTGCTAAACGATCTGGGTATTGAATATACAAAACAGGCTGAGGGAGCAAAATATGCAAGAGCAAAAATCCCCTTGGATGCAAGAGCTGCAGGAAAATGTGTCATAGATGCAATCTGGCAAGATCTCAATGATGAAGATGGACTAGAAGAAGACTGTATAATTGGGCGAAGTCTTGGATATGCAGGAAAAAGCATTATTCACCCTAATCAGATTCCAGCAGTGCACAAAATATTCTATCCCACTCGAGCCGAGATAGAATGGGCAAAAAAGGTATGTCAGGTATATATAGAATCCACAAAGAAAAGCAAAGGCGCAACTAAGGTGGAAGGAAAAATGATTGACGAAGTTCACTTTAAGAGAGCAAAGGCATTGCTTGATTCCATAAATATCTCAATCTAAATTGAATTAGTCACAATGCGGAGGATTTTTTCGTAGGTAAAAGGAACGCGCTCATTCCTTTTGATTTGCGAATAAGATCAAAATTTCTTGTAATTATGGACAAAAATTGTCAAAAATGTCTTAAATGAATTTTTTTGTCTGGCTAAAACTCTAATTTTATCTTTAAATTGCATGTTTATAGGTAAAAACAACAAAATATTTATAGTTACTATTAGCCTAGAAATAATCCTACTAAAAGATTGTGCATAATTTGTATGACTCTCAAAAATTCTAGTTAACTAGGTTTCACTTTACTTGTCAAAAAAATGTCACAATAATGAAAAAATACAATCAGAATACATGGGATTGTGTCTCAAATGAAATCAGGATCAATTTACAGCAGTATGATAATTTCAGCATTTTTGTTAGCTATATCTGGTACAAGCTTGGTATATGCTCAACAAACATCTAATACATTCATTGAACCAGAAACAGCAGCACTGACAACTTTTGTAGATTCAGTGGCTGTAGCTGCTCCAAAAATAATTGCTGCTGCAGTTTTATTGGCAATTGGACTTGTAGCGGGAAAAGTTACTGCCAGAGTAGTTGAAAAAGCAGCAAAAAAAATTATGCAAAAGGCCAACTTGAAAAATATCTCTGAATCTCACTTGATTGAGGAGACCGTAGGAAAATTTGATTCAGCTCATCTTATTGCTTCAACCGTAAAGTGGTTTGTATACCTATTCTTCATCGTAGCAGCAATAAATGCACTCCAGCTAGCGCAGCTGACAAACGCACTTACATCACTTTGGCTTTGGATACCAAATGTGCTGGCTTTTGTTTTAATAGTAATCATTGGTTCTGTTATAGCAAACTACATTATAAAATGGGTAAATCATGAACTTGTGGTACACCATTACGGCGGTACGAGATACATTGGCGTAGGTATAAAGGCAGTAATTTACAGTATTGTTTTTGCGGTAGGTCTTACCCAAATTGGAATAGGACAATCTGTCATACCAACACTGGTAGCTGCATTTTCATGGAGCATTGCAGTTGCCTTGGGAGCTGCAATTGCAGTTGGACTAGGATTTACGCTAAAGGACATCTTACCTGCTGCAATAGTAGGAGCATCTCACCAGCGTTCCCTGTTCAAGGTTGGCCAAAAAGTCAAGATTGGAGATGTCTCTGGG
Source organism: Nitrososphaerota archaeon (assembly GCA_005877305.1). Classification (GTDB taxonomy): domain Archaea; phylum Thermoproteota; class Nitrososphaeria; order Nitrososphaerales; family Nitrosopumilaceae; genus TA-20. The sequence continues at coordinate 22,816 of VBPW01000016.1, forward strand.
GTCATCACAGCATCAGAAGTGTTGCACATCATAGTAACAAACGAGAAAAATGAAAGTATCATTATTCCAACAAAAGATCTGATGCACAAACAGGTAACTATACTTCATTCGAAATCAAAAGACCAACACGTTTTAACTGTGTAAGTTTACAACAAACCTACGAATCTTACAATAAACATTTGACTACATTTTGTTTCTGCATAGCTAGGCTTATACTGAATAGTTTTTCAAAATCATTTTATATCTAATAACCACAATGTATCAAGTGTTTACTGGTATAATTGAAGGACAAGGAAGAGTTAAGAAATTTGATATTAAAACAAAAAATCGTAGTGCGGCAAAAATGGAAGTAGATTTAGGAAATCTTGCAAAAGGACTCCACATAGATGACAGTGTTGCAATAAATGGAGTGTGCCTTACTGCTACAAATATCTCAAAAAACCAGGCTGAATTTGAAATGATTGGTGAAACCTTGAAAAAAACAAATCTCGGAATGATAAAACCAGGGGATAAAGTAAACATTGAACGTAGCTTAAAAGTTGGTGAAAGAATGGAGGGCCATTTCGTACTTGGACATATTGATGGAACTGGCAAAATTGTAAAAATAGAAAAATTGCCAAAAGAGATCAAATTCTGGATCGAACTTTCTAAAGACTTAGCTAGATTTGTAGTAAAAAAAGGATCGATTACAGTTGATGGAATAAGTTTAACACTTGTTGATGTTATAAAAAATAAAATTTCCATTTCTATAATTCCACACACAATGAAAATTACAAATCTTGGTTCAAAAAAAATTGGCGATAAAGTTAATATTGAAACCGACATACTGGGAAAATATGTGATTTCTAAAAATTAACCATTTACTACTTTTGTAGTAATAACCACTTTTGTAGTAAGATTTATAATCATTACAACAAGCTTCTTAATTGTGTCCTTAGAAGAGGCAATTTCCTCCCTACGTAAAGGTGAGTTCATTTTACTTCACGATGCAAACAAGCGTGAAAATGAGGTAGATATGGTAGTTGCTGCAGAATTTGTGACTCCTGCGCATATTGCAAGGATGCGTCAAGATGCTGGCGGATTGATCTGTTTATCAATAAATCATTCTTTTGCCAAAAGCTTGGGACTACACTTTATGCATGATATACTCTCTAATGCGCAGACTATTGATAACCAATCAAAAAAAATGATCATGGGAACAGCACCTTATGGTGACAAACCGTCTTTTTCTATTTCTATAAATCATGCACAAACATATACTGGCATTACAGATCGTGATAGGGCACTAACAATAAACGAAATGGCTAGTCTTTACAAAAATACAAACGGAAACAAGAAAGAAATTTTTGTTTCTTCATTTAAAACACCAGGACATGTACCTCTTTTGATTGCATCAGAGGGATTGTTATCCGATAGGTTAGGTCATACTGAAATGTCAATCTATCTAACTAGACTTGCTGGCTTATGTCCAACTGCAGCAATCTGTGAGATGCTTGATTCTGAAACGTATACAGCTCTTTCAATTGAAAAGGCTAAAAAATATGCAAAAGAAAATACCATTCCTTATTTTGATGGCAACGAGCTGGTAAAATTCGCTAAGGAGCATTAATTTTGAACATTGCAATTGTAGTTTCGGAATTTAATAATGAAATTACTTCAAAAATGCTTGAAGTTGCACTTGAAAAAGCAAAAAATCTTAAACTAAACATAAAATATACCTGTAAAGTTCCTGGCGTGTTTGACATGCCAATTGTAATTGATTCCTTATTGAAAAAAAAGGAAATTGATGCAGTAGTTACACTTGGGGCAGTAATAAAAGGACAAACAAAACATGATGAACTTATTACGAATACAATAGTTCGTGTCATAACCGATCTTTCTATAAAATATCAAAAACCAGTAACCTTGGGTATAACAGGTCCTGGCATGTCAGAAAGACAGGCACAGGCAAGAATAAGACCTGTCGCAGAGAGAGCTATAGAATCTGCGGAAAAGATAGTTGACCAGTTAAGGAAGATATGAGATGATCCAACTTACCATAATCAAAATCACTGGGTATGGACACTGGACACAAACCTTAGGAAGTGATAGAGAACACAAATTGCAGATGCTTCAATCTTCACTTTATAAAGAAATACAAAATCTCTTTTCAGAAAAAAATGGTCTAGTATTTTCTAATAGATTTGATGAACTATTTGCAATCACAAATGGTCTTTCTCTAAATGATCATGTAGAAATTCAACAAAAATTAGCAGAATCATTTGATCTTCAACTCTCCATGACAATAGGATATGGTGATTCGCCATTTGAAGCAAATCTTAAGGCAGACAAAGCAAGGAAATCTAAAATAATTTTAGAAAAGAAGCATAACATTTTTGGTTATGTTGATGGAAAGGCAGATCAATTAGTTCAGATAATGCATATGGATGTAGACGATTCTACATCAATATCGGCAAAAAAATCTCCCTATGAGATTTCATCACTTATGTTCAAACTGTATTCAGAAATGTCAGAATTTTTCTTAACAAAAAATTGCCTCACTTTTTTTATGGGAGGAGACAACTTCATGATAGTCACATCAGGGAATGGTAAGGAACATTCAATAAAATTCTTGGACTTGATGAAAGAAAAACATGGCATCGCATTAAACTGTGGAATTGGAACTGCAAAGACTGCACGAGAGGCTGCCAAACTTGCAACAAAATCTCTTGATACTATTAGAGAGCTCAGAGATTCTGGTAAAAATCAGCAGCGAATCCTTGAACTAACATGCTGATAAAAAATGTCAGTATCCTTTACGGAAATGATCTAGATTACATTAATAGTACAAATATTCGTATTTCTGGCCAATTTGTCAAGGTAGTAGGCACGAATCTAAAACCAAACCAAAAAGAAGACATTCTTGATTGCGAAGGACTGCTCATGATTCCAGGTTTTATTAATGCCCATACTCATCTTGGTGACTCGATAGGAAAAGATATTGGTCTAGATTATGAAGTAGAAGAAAAAATTCACCCAATTATAGGCCTCAAACAAAAGATTCTAAGAAATTCGCAAAAATCACATCTAACAAGTTTTATCAGAAATTCATGTCTTTCAATGATAAAAAAAGGAATCACAACTTTTGTTGATTTTAGAGAAGGTGGATTAGATGGAATTGAACTCTTACGGAATGCAACAAAAGGACTCCCAATTAGACCTATAATTCTTGGTAGAATCGATTACTATCAAGATTTAAAATCAATTAAAAAAAATACTCCATTACCTGAATCAAAAAAGAAGGAGCTTAAGGTTATTTTAAAGAAATGTGATGGGCTGGGGGTAAGTGGTACCAATGAGTTCAGTGATTCTGTATTGAATTTTTTTTCCAAAGCACCAAAAATGAAGGCAATTCATTCAGCTGAAACATTAGAGGGCTGTAAGATTTCTAAAAAGATAACAACAAAAACGGAAACTCAACGTGCTTTATTACTGAAACCAAATTTTCTGGTTCATATGATATATGCATCAAAAAGAGATCTGATGCTTGTATCAAAAAACAAGACTAGTATCGTTGTATGTCCACGTGCAAACGCAGCACTCGCAGAGGGAATTCCTGATGTGAATCTTATGATGAAAAACGGATGTAATTTAACAATAGGAACAGATAATGTAATGATAAACTCGCCTGACATGTTCAGAGAAATGGATTATCTATGGAAAGTCTCAATGGGACTACAAAAAACCAGATTATCTCCAAAATTCATACTTAAGATGGCTACAGTAAATGCGTCAAAAATACTTCATAACAAGAATATAGGCATAATTCAATCTAATAGCTTGGCTGATTGTATTTTTATCAATAAACACGCTATTGATTTAGAACCAATGCATAACCCATATGCTTCTATTGTACATCGAGCTTCTGAAACAGCAATAAAAGCAGTTATGTTCGGAGGAGAAATAGTCCATGGTAAAATCTAGGCCACATGTAATACTTAGCGCAGCTATGAGTGTAGATGGTAAAATAGCAACACGAACTGGTAACTCTGAACTTTCATCAAGAAAAGACCTGGTGCGAGTACATAAACTCAGAGCAAGTGTAGATGCAATACTTATTGGAAAACATACTCAAATGATTGATGATCCTTCGTTGACAGTCAAATATGTGAAAGGAAAAAATCCCACTCGTATAATTTTAGATTCTGTAGGTTCAATAGAATCAACTTCACAAATAATTAAAACTTGTAAAACGGTTCCAACAATAATAGCAGTATCAAAAAAAATAACTCAAAAAAATATTGTTCGACTAGAAAAAGAAGGGCTTGAAGTAATAAAATGTGGGCAAAACAAAATAGATCTCAAAAAACTATTACACATCTTAAGAAAGAAAAACATAAAGAAGCTTCTTGTAGAAGGCGGAGGAACAACTAATTGGTCTTTCATAAAAGATGGACTTGTAGATGAGATGATAATCACAATTACTCCATATGTTCTAGGTGGTAGCATTGCAATTTCTCTAGTACACGGGGAAGGGTTTGGTAAAATTGCACAAGCGCCTTTGTTGAAACTAAAGAAAATCAATAGAATGAAAAACGAGCTAGTACTACACTATACCATCTAATGCTTTAGATCATCTCGCAACTGATCTATCTTAGCTTGCAACGCTTTCTTGAGCTTTTCATTTTTGGTAACGTTTACAAGCTTTCCACATGTTGGGCATTTAAAAGACAGATCTAAAGCTTTTTCAAATGTCAGCTTTTGGCAATCTTCATTGCCACAATGATAGAATTCAGCCGAGTTCTCATAATCCAATCTTTGCTGCAATCTTTCAACAATCTTCTTTTTTTGGTTCCCAATAAAATTGTCAACCTCGTCTTTTCTTGCTCTCCATCTATAGACAAACCAGCCTTTTTTTTCATCCTTGACTCTAATACCAGTTATCAGAGCTTTCCCAAAAAGATCGTATAACACCTTTCTTACGATGTTAATTCTTAGACCCGTGGAACTAGCAATTTCTTCATCTGTAGCATCTTCCGTATTCAAAAGAGAACGGGCTACTTTTAGATACTCATCACCACCAATTAAAGCAGCTATTTTTATAAAAGGATCCTCATGCTCATTAGTCATTGCCGTCCTTGATTTAGATTCTATATTTAATCAATTGTTTTGTCTAATACTTTTTTTCCCTTTTTTGTGGGAACAATTTCCCTTTGCGCATCGGCGTGTTTTTTTAGGAACTGTCTGCCCTCTAAGACCCTATCAAGTAAAACTGCTAGTGCGCTTATTTCGGAATGGGGTTGATTACCGATTGCTACGTTATAGTCTGCAATATCATAAACTTCCCTTGGTACCTTTTCTGCTCCGACAACAACAAGAATTTTTTTTTCTTTTCTAATCTCATCCAAGACAGAATTGATGCTTTCGCCATACATCGTTAGATGTACAATTTTAAAGGATTCATTTTTTTTTGATTTTAGGATTTTTTTCCAGTTTTCTGTAATTTCTACCTCAAAATTACCTCCCCAAACTCTATCTACTTCTGATATTGTATTCTTGATATCGGGGTTGACTTCTTGCATTATAATTTTTGAAGCTCCAAAAGATCTTGAAACAAGAGCAACATGTGTTGTTACTCGGTCATCGCGTACAAGTCTCTGACCTATCCTTAGAACTTCAATCTTCATAATTTATCTTAATTTCTCTTTTAGTGACATCATTTTTTTCTTTTATTAGCGGTTCATTTTTTAAAACAACATACAAGAGTTCCTTTAATTTAGATATGTTTTCACCAGTTACTGCTGATATAGATAGACACTTCTTACTTTCTTTTAATCCAAGGATTTCTACTTTTGCAAGAGTTTCATCTTTAGATATTAAATCGGATTTATTTAGAGCAAAAATTATCTTGTTATAGTCGACTCCAAGCTCCTCTAATGCTCGCATGCAACTTCGAAATTTCTTTTGTAACTCTATAATTGGGTCGCTTATGTCAATTACAAGTATTACTGCATCAGTATAGGTAAGCTCCTCTAGTGTTGACTTGAAAGCTTCTATCATGTAGGCTGGAAGATTGCTTATAAATCCAACCGTATCTGAAATTAAAACATCAGTCTCTGAGATCTTAATTTTACGTGTTGTTGTTGAAAGGGTTGTGAAAAGTTTTGGATTTTCTTCTCGCGTCTCACCAGTTAACGTATTAAATAGAGTTGTCTTTCCAGCTGAAGTGTAACCTGCTAAAGAAATGGTCTTAAATCCAATTCTGTCTCTGCCTTGTCTATGTAGCGCACGTTGTTTTCCAGCTTTTACGAGCTTTGATTTAATACTAGTCATCCTATTTTTTATATCATTAAAATAGACATCGACTTCGAATTTACCAATTCCCATGAATCCTGGTTGTTCGCCCTTCTTTGCTAATCGTACTTTTTCTTTTGCTCTTGACATTTCATATCTTAATTCTGCCATCTTGATCTGTAATTTTGATTCTGCACTTGTTGCATTGCGTTCAAATATTTCGAGAATTAAAGCTTCTCTATCCAGAATGTTTGTCTTTAGCTTCGATGCAAGGTTATAGTTCTGACTGGGTTTGAGAATTTCATCAAAGATGATGACATTAGGTTTTGTTGAATTAACTAATTCCTTTAATTCTTCAACCTTTCCCTCCCCCAAACCATATTTGGATTTGTTTAGAAATTTCTGTTTGATTATTTTGATAACCTGGTATCCTGCAGTGTCACAGAGTGCAAGTGCTTCCTTTACATCGTCCTCTCTGTCATATGTGATAAGGATTGCAGTTTCTTTCATTACCATAAAGGGGTTCGATTCATGTCTTATTGCTTTCGCAAAGTTTTCTCTATAGTCATATTCATGACAATTTCTGCAATATCGCTTGCATATTCTGAAATTCTTCTAATATTTTCGCCCATTCGTCTTACCCTATAAATTTCCTCATCATCTCTTATCGATTTAGTGTTTTCAAGCATCTTTTTTTCATATTTTGTAATTTCTGCTGTCCTTTCTACAGTGAGTTCTGCTTGAGCAAAATCTCTTTTGAATAGTGATAAGCATGCATCATCAAGCACAGATAGGGCAAAGCTGTTCATTTCATGAATAGTGTCCAGCACGGATTTTTTGATTGGTTTTTTAAATTCCAGTAGATCTTTCACTATATCAGTAGCATGATCACCAACACGTTCTATGTTTTTAACAATAAGCCTATATCCAAGACAACTTCTCGCATTTTCAATACCCATATCTTTTAACATGTGTTCATTTTGAATTGCAATCTTGAGTTGTCGTATTATGTAAAAACTAAACCTATCTACTTCATCATCACTGTTTATCACTTCTTTTGCCAAGTCAAAATTTGCTTCTTCATGTGCTAGCAGGGCATCGTTTTGCATAGATTTTGCAATGATTAACATTCGTTTTAATGCTCCATCTACTGAAAGCTCAAACAAATTTATCAGTACTTGAATGGTAATACCTTCAGTTGAGTCAGCAATAATTTCTGTCCCCATTAGAATTCCTTTCACTGCGTCTTTTACTGCATTTCGTTGAGCTGGTTTTAATCTCCCAGATTTGGGTTTTACATTTATGGTACTAAAACCAAGTAAGTAAAGTGAAATAAGTTTTCTAACAATTGCTGCACCTTCATCCTCTGGTTTTATTTCAATTGTTGCATCTTCAGTGTTAATTGTTTTTGTATGGTGTTTTAGTGGAGTAATTTGTAAAGTCGATGTACCTTGTCTTAAAACTGTAACTTGATCACCTTGTTTTAGTCCCATGTCCATTATCCACTGTTTGGGTAATGATACAATGTAAGATGATTTTCCCGTAAACTGTATCTTACGTGTCTCTTCATTAGTTCCCATAACTCACATAATGATTTGCTAATCTATATAGTTATTCAAAAATACTATATAGTAATATCTGTGCAAAAACAATTAGAACCCAATAACTTACTGTACTGACATTGGACTCAATTCTTAAAATTAAACATACATTAGATGCACTATTTGGAATTGGAGTCTCAAAATATCTCCCAAATGAAATCAAGATTACCTACTCAAAAAGGACGGGAAGAATACAACACGTCTATGAAAACGAAAATCTACTTTGTACTTTACGAATAGATGGAGGACTTGCAATTACACCATGCCTTGCACAACTTCTTCTTAAAAGTAAGAAATTTAGAGAAAACTGCCTCGAGGTAGACGCTGATTCCAAACCTTTTGTGGAAGATGGAAGTTCGGTTTTCTGCAAACATGTTGTATGGTGTGGTAAAAAAATCTTAATTGGAGCTGACGTGCCTGTTCTTTACAAAGGTACTGTAATTGCAGTTGGAAGGGCTGTCCTTTCTTCAAGAATGATTAAATCCTTAAAACGAGGCGTAGCCGTCAAAGTCAGAGATAGTTTAAAAAGTCCAGATTGATCAACTGATAATATATGATGCGTGGCGGAAACCGCGAAATGCGCCGAATGTTAGACAAGATGGGTTTAGAAATGAAGGAAATTTCCAATGTACAGGAAGTAATCATCAAAACTGACAAAAAGGAAATCATAATAGTAAAACCCTCTGTTTCAGAAATGAAGGCAAAAGACAATTCTATATTTCAAGTGATAGCAGAAAGCTATGAAGAAAGAGAGCTTGAAGTACCAGTATTCAGTCAAGAAGATATTATGCTTGTGGCTCAACAAGCAAATGTTTCTCAAGAGGCTGCAAATAATGCTCTCATAGAAGCCAAAGGAGATCTTGCAAGAGCAATTTTGTTACTTACAACAAAATAAGACACAATACCTTAATTTTACTAAATCCATATTCAAGAGATACCGATGCTAGAATTTGTAATTACTATCTTATTCATCTAACATTTTTTGTAAAAATTAAATGCGGAGTGCGGGATTTGAACCCGCGACCTTCAGCTTGGGAAGCTGACGTCGTGCCGGGCTGGACTAACTCCGCCAATCCACATTTGAAGCCTAACATTATATAGTTTAATTACTAAAAAAATTCATGGATGCAAAATGTCCACAATGTGAAAAAGCTGCGATACTTGATGATGAAATAACAGTTGTAAAATGTCATTTTTGTGGATTTGAAGCAAAATACGATGACTATTTGGAATTGATGAAAGAAAGAGTTGGTGGTATGGTAGAAAATTTCAATCCTGATAAAGCTGGATTTTAAATCACCAAAACGAACCTTTGTCAGAACAATCAAGATGTGCCCCACAATTTGTACAAATCATATGACATGCCTGCATCGGGGTCATCTTATTTTCACACCTGGGGCATTTGATCTCTTCTATCACTATCATTTTTTGTAATAATTAATAATTTTAAAAGATTTAGGTACAAAGATTAATTAATAGTCTGCAGACTTTTTCAAAATGCTTGGCAACATTCAAGCTTACCATATCTGATAAAAAAGGAAAATCAATCACAAGGGAACTAAAAGAAAAAGATGCAAATCCACTCTTAGGTCTACAGATAGGAAATGAATTAGATGCAGCAATTATAGGTCAAGCTGGTAAGATCCGAATTACTGGTGGGAGCGACAAATCTGGAGTACCTTTGAGAGAAGATATCCATGGTGGAGCACGAAAATATATACTGTTATCAAAAGGGGTTGGCTTGCGTGATGCTGAAAAAGGACAACGTTTTCGTAAGCTAATCAGAGGAAATACTATTACTGAGGAAGTATATCAGATAAACTGCTCCTTGGATAGCGAATTAAAAATAGATGAAGTAGCACCAGCGCCAACTGAAGAAAAAAAGGAAAAGACTGACAAACCAAAAAAGGCATAAGTTAACATAGGCGATTTTTAAAACCTGATCGTGCATTGGAAAGAAACTCTTCCTGATTGGTATATCAAAAAATACGGTCATCAACCCTGTGTTAACATTGGTACTGCTGGACACGTAGATCATGGAAAGACAACACTTATCCAAGCTCTTACTGGAATTTGGACTAGCGCACATAGTGAGGAACTAAAACGCGGAATCACTATTCGTGTAGGTTATGCTGACGCTGCATTTTACAAGTGTAAAAACTGCCAATCTCCTTTAGGATCCTCAGTTACACCAAAATGTAATAATTGTGGAAAGGAAAGTGAACTAACCAGAGTGGTAAGTTTTGTTGATAGTCCGGGTCACGAAAGTTTAATGGCAAACATGCTTTCAGGTTCAGCATTAATTGATGGCGCTTTACTTGTAATAGCAGCTAATGAGAGAGTACCACAGCCACAAACTAAAGAGCACCTCCTTGCGTTACAAACACTTGGAATTCAACAAATCGTAATTGCACAAAACAAAGCAGATCTAGTATCTTATGAAGATGCATTAGCGAACCATGCTGATATTGTAAAATTTGTGAAAGGCACTAATGCTGTAAAAGCACCAATAATACCAATCTCTGCACAATCAAAACTTAACATAGACGCATTGATAGATGCTATTGAATCATCAATCGAAACTCCAAAAAGAGACGAGTCAAAACCAACTGTTATGCATGTATTGCGTTCATTTGATGTTAACAAACCTGGTACTAAAATAAAAAGCATAAAAGGTGGTGTAATAGGCGGAAGTGTTACTCAAGGATTTTTCAAAGTGGGAGACGAAATTGAAATAAAACCCGGTCTTGCAAACGAGAAAAATAGCACCTATGAACCAATTATCACAGAGATCTCTTCTCTTGGAACAGGTGCAGGACTTGTAGACGAAGTAAAACCTGGAGGTTTAGTTGCTATAGGAACCAAACTTGACCCCTCAATGACACGAAGCGACTCACTTATTGGTTCTGTTATTGGAAAGCCAGGTACTTTGCCAGAAAATTCTTCAACTGCAAAAATAGAGATTAACCTCTTTGATACAGCTGTCGGTTCAGTTGATGAAATAAAAGTTTCATCTGTTCAAGTAGGTGAATCGTTAAGACTTAGTGTAGGGACTGCACCAGTTCTTTCTAAAGTAACCAGTGTAAGAGGTGAAAGAGTAGACGTACAGTTCAAAAGACCAGTTTGTTTATTTGAAAAGGGAAGAGTAGCAATAAGTAGAAGAATTCAAGAAAGATGGAGACTAATTGGAGCAGGTGTAATAGTTGGTTGAAGTTGTCTGTGACACGAGTTTTTTGATGATTCTTGCATCAAAAAATATCAAAAATATTTCAAATCTTGATACAGAGATTGGAACAATTGAATTTACGGTTCCTGATATTGTTATTACTGAACTTGAAAGACTTTCACAAGATAAGAATCTTAAAAAAAAACTTTCGCTGTTAATGCACTAAAAATAATAAAAGATTTTAAAAAAATTCAAATCTCAGGAAGTAGTGTAGATGATGCATTAGTATCATATGTAAAGAAACATCACGGAATCATAGCCACAGTAGATACAGAATTAAAAAAAAGGATAAAAAACTTTGGCTCTGTTGTTTCTTTAGCAAACGACAGAATCGTTCTAGAACCTAGTAAGATTTAACTTTAACAAAAATTATTGTATAAAATATGTTTGAATACAATGGAATTAAAATAAGATGGTATGGTCACGACACCTTTACACTAGAAAAATCAATTACTATATGTATAGATCCATACAAATTGTCAAGATCTATTCGTGCAGATGTTGTGCTTATTTCACATAATCATTTTGATCATTTGAGCTTAGATGATTTAAAAAAAATCTCATCTAATAATACTATCATTATTGCAGCAAAAGAATGTATTGACCAACTTACTAAAATTCCTTTAAAAGAAAAAATAGGTCTGTCTCCAGGACAAGAAAAAATAATAAACGATATTAAAATTAAAGCAGTTCCTGCATACAATATCGATAAGATTAATCCTGATACGCACAAACCCTTTCATCCAAAAGAAGACAAAAAGATTGGTTTTGTTATAAGTATAGGAGAAACATCAATCTATCATACGGGAGATTCTGATCTTATCCCAGAAATGAATGACCTAAAACCGGACATTCTATTTGTCCCGGTAAGTGGAATTTACGTTATGACTGCACAGGAAGCTGCAAGAGCTGTAGAAAAAATAAAGCCAAAAGTAGCAATTCCAATGCATTATGGTACTATAGTTGGTAGTGTAGATGATGCAAAAGAATTCAGAGACATGGTAAAGTCTTGTGAAGTACAAATTCTTACAAAAGAGTAATAAGCAGAGTAAATTTCACCACTTTTAGTTGATTTCAAACCTTAAATTATTTAGGATTGGAACTTTCGAGTTTCACCTTCATCACTTGTTAATTATTGGTGTTCTTGCAATTTCCTTTTCAATATCTGTCATGATTAGATCTCAAGGTGCTGATTATGGTTTTCAATTAAATGAATTTGATCCTTTCTTTAACTATAGGGCAACACAATACCTGTTAGCTCACGGTATAGATGCATATGTACATTGGCATGATGATATGAGTTGGTATCCAAGTGGAAGGGATGTTTTTGCAACATCACAAGTCCCATTACACTTTACAGCTGCTTTTTTGTATAAGGTCTTTGGTGCTGGTTCAAGTCTTTACAATTTTACAATAATATTTCCAGTTGTTTTTGGTTCATTTACAGCAATAATCATATTTGCACTTGTACGAGTTATTGGGGGTACAACTGCAGGTCTTTTTGCTTCCCTCTTCTTTGCACTATCTCCCCCTATCATTGTTAGGGGTACCATTGGCTGGTTCAAGTCAGAACCACTAGGACTTTTTTATGGTCTGTTAGGTCTCTATTTATTTCTGAGTGGACTGAAATCACAGAACCGAAAAATTGCATTTGGGAAATTAATCGGTGGAGGACTGTTTTTAGCTATTGGTTTTGCTTCTTGGGGTGGTGTTGAATTCTTTCTCATGCCCTTGGCATTGTTTATCATTGTACTTCCATTTATCAGGAAAGATCACAAATTCCTTCTTTGGGCAGTACCTCTCTTTGTAGCTGTTACGTTAGCAGTTGCAGGTGGATTTGCAAGGCCAGGACTTAGCTTCGTCCTAGGTGTACGCGGTTTTGCTCTAATTGGACCAACAATATTTCTTGTAGCACTGATTTTTGTTCAGAAATATAGCAAAGAAGGCGTAAGATTGCGTAATGGCTTGGCAATTTTAGGCGGATCTATAATAGCTGGAGTTGCAATGATTTCTTCACATCTATTACATTTACCAAGCTTTCGTTATCTTAATGCAATAAATCCATTTCTCACATCAGAGGATCCATTAGTTGATTCTGTTGCAGAACATGCAACTCCTACACTTACTCAAAACTTTACGTATTTTTCAATCCTCATGTTATTTGCTGGTTTAGGAATATGGCTTATTTTTAGGAAAAAATGGGGAGATCATAATTCTTTACCAATAGGTATCAAAAATGAAATGACCGTTTTTGCATTGATTATCGGTATTATTGGTGCTTATTCTGGTGCAACTTTCGCAAGATTGGAGCTCTTGACCGCAACATCTGTTATCATACTTTCTTCAGTTGGGTTAGCTGTCGTAACATCTGAAATACTAAAAGGACCTCAAGTAAAAACATCTGAAATACTAAAAAAAGGAACACAAAGAAAAACATCTGATAATTCAAAGAAGGGAACATTACAGAGTAAAACTATCGGTAGTATAGGAATAATTGCAAAGGTATCATATGTGGTCATTATAGTTGCCCTACTTTTGGTACCGGCTATTTTTCCAGCAAATGCTAATTGGATCTCAATAACCAAATCTCCGCCTACTATTCTTAATGGTGGATCTAACTATGCCATAGCAACAAATGATTGGCCAGAAACTTTGAACTGGATATATAAGAATACGCCAAAAGATGCTGTTATTGCCTCATGGTGGGACTATGGTTATTGGATACAAACAATGGCTGGACGGACAACACTTGCTGATAATGCAACATTATCTACTTATGTAATTGCACAAATAGCAAAAATATTCCTCAGTTCGCCTGATGAGGCATGGAAGATGCTGCATGATTGGGGTGCTAACTATATTCTTGTGTATGTAGTAGGACAGGAATTTGTTTCAAATGGACAAGAACTTTACGTACTGGGTGGTGGTGGAGATGAAAGCAAAAAACAGTGGTTTATGAGAATTGCAGGAGAAGACACGTCAAAGTTCCTACAGAGTGATGATTTTACTCCAAATGATAACTTTTGGCAAAATACGTTATTAGGAAAAATGTTTCCTTTCACAACAGTGACCTATTTTGATCCCAATACCCATCTACAATCAGACAAATATCAAACAGGATACATCGCTGTTTATTCTAAAACCATAAAGTATCCAGCTGATGGTGATGGACCTTTGAAACTTGTTTATGCTTCTCCTAGCCTTAATAACACTAAAAATGGTATTGTTTCAGGAGTATTGTTGTATCAAGTCAATCCTAACTATTTATCACAATCTAATACCAATCAAGAAACTAAACCTGAAGTAAAACCAACCAGCGTCAATCCTACTGGAGATGTAGGTGTTATTTCTACAAAATATGGAAATATTGCTAGCTTGCAAAATCTGGATTTTATGATGGAACAATATTCCATAGAATAATGCCTGGTTTTGTAATTCAAGGCGGTGATCCAAATACGAAAAGTGGCTCACGTGATACATGGGGAACAGGTGATGCAGGATATACGATTCCACCTGAATTTAGCAACCTTAAACACACAAAATACATGGTATCGATGGCTCGTGGATCTGACATTAATAGCGCAAGTTCTCAATTTTTCATAGTACTTGGTGATGCACCTTGGTTAGATGGCAAATATACAATATTTGGTGAAGTAATTTCTGGGCAAGACGTAGTTGATAAGATAGCTTCAATTAAAACAGATTCCTCTACAAATCAACCATTAGACCCTAATGAAGCACGTATGGACAAAGTTGCTATACAATCCTCTGAGACACAATCTCCAACAGCTACGAACACATCCTCAAGTGTTATAGGAATAAAATAAGTTACTTGTAACGATCAGAAATTCTATATCTTGCATATTTGTCATCCGGAGAATATTTTCCAGGATGAACTGTTACAGTTTTGTTACCACACTTTGGGCAATCATCTTTTAGAGTATATCGTTTACAAATGAGACATTTGCGCATCTGAAATCGCATATTTATCCCTCACGTGTTTTCTTTGATTCTTCTCTAGTGAATTTGAAAGTATCCCCTTTCTTTTCTATGGTGGCCTGAATTTCTGAAATGATTGGTTTGAGTTCTTTTTCTGCCGTTTTGAAATTTTGAGCAGAAATTGTTAATCTATACTTTGGAGCTCCAATGTAGATTATTTCTACATTAACTGCTTTATTTTCAACTGCATCAAGAAGTGCTTTTTTTATAATTTCAACTCCATTAGGTTTGGTACATGTAAGCTCCAATACACCACGTATCTCTACATGAGGTACTTGGATCTTTGA
Organism: Nitrososphaerota archaeon; assembly: GCA_005877305.1. Taxonomy (GTDB): domain Archaea; phylum Thermoproteota; class Nitrososphaeria; order Nitrososphaerales; family Nitrosopumilaceae; genus TA-20. Next base: position 38,202 of record VBPW01000016.1, read on the forward strand.
ACTGATTTCTTCTATTGTTTTTAGTACCTTGGTTGACAGATTAAAACCATCCAAAATACCGATTCCTTTTGATACTATTTCTGAAAAGGCATCATAAACAGAATTAAATTTGTTTATTAGAACTTCTTCTATTTTTTCAACCTCTGATTGGGAAAGATCGGCTTTTGTTTTTAAACTATCAAGGAGGACCTTTTCTTTTTCTTTTCTTTTTAACTCGAGGAGCTTTTTCTTTTTCTGATCACTTGAAATTTGTTTTAATGATAAATCAATTTCAGATCTTGCTGTATTTACTCGTTTTACTAAAAGTACTTTTTTTTCTCCAACCTTGAGAAACTTTTCTACATGTCTTATCCAACCAGTTGCAATTTCTGAAATATGTAAAAACCCTTGAATGTTATTGTATTCATCAAGAGTGACATATGCTCCCTGATCCATGATTTTGGTAATTGTGGCAACAATAATTTCGCCAACCTCTGGAAGTTCTTGAACAGCTGTAGTCATGGTTTTTCAAATTTTTATTACGTAATTTAATGTTGCTGGTTAGAAGTCCACACCTTTCTTGGCTTTAATTCCTGCTTTGAAGGGATGTTTTATTTCTCTCATTTCTGTAACAAGATCTGCAACTTCTATAATTTCATCTCTAGCATAATTTCCAGTAAGAACCAAATTCAATTTAGGTGGTTTAATTTTTATTAAATCTAAAATATCTTCTAATTTTACTAGATTTAGATTGATTGCATAGTTTATTTCATCAAGTATTATGATATCATATTTTTCTGATCGAATCTTTTCTTTTGCTATGCGAAGAGCTTCATCAGCAATTTCTTTATGTGCTTCAATTGGACTTTTATCATCGATAATTCCAACAAAACCCCTTACTATAGCAGTTAATTCAAACTCTGGCTCTAGCCTCTTTGATGAAGTCATTTCGCCATAGTGCCAAGAGCCTTTGATGAATTGTATCATACAAATTTTGTAATTATATCCAACTGCTCGTAAAGCCATGCCAAGTGCAGCAGTCGTCTTGCCCTTTCCTTTACCTGTGTATACTATTACAAGTCCGTCTTTTCCCATCAATTTTTGGTTCCAAGTGTGAACTAAAAAGATTCGGATCAAAATAACCTATTATTTTGCAACAGAAAATGCGTAGTTTATAATCATCAAAGAAAAATTGTTTCTTGTTTGACAAGAGAATATAATTTTGATATTGTTATAGTAGGAGGTGGACCAGCTGGCCTTTCTGCAGCATGGTCAGCTGCAAAAAAAGGCATACGTGTAGCTGTACTTGAACGAGAAGAAGCAATCGGGCATTCAGTTCGAACAAGCGGTGTTACTTGGATTAAGGAAGCAAAATCTTTTGGGATTCCTTCTGATTGTTATAACCCTATTCGTAATTATTCATTTTATTCACCAAATAATCATATCACCATAACAAGTTCTGAGCCTCAAGCTGCAGTCTTGGATGTAAGAAGAACTTATCAGTTTCTTGCATATCAAGCAGCGAGTGCTGGTGCAGACATTTTTGTTAGAACCAATGTGATCGGCATACTTGAGGAGAATGGAAAGTTAGCAGGAGTCAAGGCTACATCCATAAAAGATGATCTTGTTTTTCACTCAAAACTTGTAATAGACGCAAGCGGATTTTATTCTGTAATTGGAAAAAATACCGGTACTGTATCACAATGGAAAAGATTTGGTGTTGGTGCAGAGTTTGAAGCATATGTTGATACCATTGATCCCCAAACATGGTATCTTATGGTTGGACAACAATATTCTCCAGCTGGTTATGCTTGGATCTTTCCATTAGGAAAAAACAAGATAAGAATTGGTGTTGGTGTTGGAAAACCAGAATCACAAGTTGATCCCACTCAAAGATTGCTTGAGCTAATTGATAAAAAGCCAGGTCCGATAGGAAGCTTGGGAAGAATTGTTCCAATAGAATTTCATTATGGATTAATTCCAAATGAAGGACTAACCCATACCACCATAGCAGATAACCTCATACTTGTTGGCGATGCAGCTGGGCAGGCAAATCCGCTTGTCTTGGAAGGAATCAGATATGCAATAGAGTTTGGAAGAATAGCAGGTCAGGTAGGTGCAGAAGCAGTTCTAAAAAATGATACATCAAAGGAATCTCTAAAACCATACGAAGAAAATTGGAAAATGGCAATAGGATCTAAGATAAAAGCCGCAGTAAAAGTGCAAAGCAGATGGCTTGGTCTCTCAGATGAAGAATGGGACAAGGAAATTACAATAATCAAAGAGCTTTCTGCAGAAGAATTTTTGGATTTCGTAAAAGCTGA
>VBPW01000017.1 GCA_005877305.1 Nitrososphaerota archaeon
CAATTTTAAAAATGATTGTTATTATTAGTTATAATGTTGTTTAATAAAAGATTAAATTCAGGCTGACATTTTTTTGAAGTACATGAAAGAACCTCATAATTATCGAAAAGTAGGGTATTCAATGATCGTAATCTCTGTTTCCCTTACCATCATTGGTTTGGTTGTTTGGGCAATAGGGAATAACTATCATTTTGCTAGTGATCTCATGGCTGGGCAAGAAATTGACGCCATGACACCAAAAAAAGGATATAGCATTGTTTCATTTGATTATACTGCACCTATAGGTGCAAAGTTAAAGATACTTGATCATGCTGATTCTGTTGATGAAACCAAGAAACTTCAAAACCAATATCAACAGAGTACCAAAGGGATTCAAATACTTATCTTTGGGAACTCTCGTGACGATAATATAGATTTAATGGCACATGCAGAAGTAGCTGCGTTGACCCCTACACAAGGCTACAATGTCCTTTTCTTTAATCACGCAATGCCTGTCGGAGCAAAATTAGCTATGAACAAGCATGATGATTTGCTTGTCAATGCTACAGAAGACCAACAAAAACAGCAAGAAGAAAACAAGGACAAAGATGTTAGTATAATAATTTTTAGTTCTTCTTATGAAGATAATTTAAAGACGGTATTGGGTTCTGGATCATCCGTTACTGCTGCGACTAATGCTCAACCTACAACACAAAGTACACCATCAGCAATCCCATCTAACGTTACTCTTATTACCACCACTAGTGCAACGACTACAAATCATGGCAATGAATCTGCTATAATCACTGAAAACGTAAACATAACAGCAACTAAGGCAAATCAAACAACTACAATTGGCAGCAAAAAATCTGTAAATCTTAATGAAATTGTGGGTATTACCGTAAAGTAATACTTCAGATGTGTTTATAGACAATCAAAGTAAATCTTCATCAATTTCTTCTATAGGATCGATGTACTGTGTACAAGAACACTCTGGTATAAGACACCTGCCTGCTTTTGCAAGGGAATGACTTTTTTGGGATGGTTCATGCGCTTGGATTTCTAGCAATGAAGAAAGATTTTTCTTGAAACAGTTTTTTAGCCGTTAGATTCTATGGTCGTTGTTTCTTTTTTAACAAACTTATTTTTGATGATGTTTGTGTCCTTTTTTGATTTTGTATACCAAGAGATAATCAAACTGCATGCTGATACTAGCATGAAGATTGCTATGAATACCAACGATATTCCAACAATTCCAGTTAAATTTAGGCTTTCAAAAACCATGTGTCCTACTTTCCATTTGTATGTAAACTACCTAACTGGAATATTTAAGAAAGATCTGCCAAATTTGGTAATCACTGAAACAATAGGGAAAAGTTGGAATAACAAAACCATTCGTACAATATGACTTTTCACAAAATTACGAATGAATTGGAGGTAATTCTTTAGTATTTGTAAGAAGAAAATTAATTGAATATTTAATTGATGAATCATTTGGAAAAACTTGAGGCTATAATCTAGTTTTATTTTAAAAATTCTCACTTTTTCCAAGTTTGATAAAATGTTTTCCTATCAGATTCGAATTACATACAAATACCCAAACTAATCTAGGAATTATGTGCAAGCAAATAACCTCATAAAAGAAACTAGTCCGTATCTTTTACAACATGCTTACAACCCAGTAAAATGGTACACGTGGGGAGAGGAGGCATTAAAAAAAGCAAAAGATGAAAAAAAACCAATCTTTTTGAGTATAGGGTATAGCGCCTGTCACTGGTGTCACGTGATGGCATATGAATCATTTGAAAATGAAGACATTGCACAAATTATGAACGAGAATTTTGTTAACATCAAAGTTGATAGAGAAGAGCGACCAGACATTGATGATATCTATCAAAAGGTTTGCCAACTGATCACTGGTAGCGGAGGATGGCCACTTAGTGTATTTCTTACACCTGATCAAAAACCATTCTATGTAGGTACTTATTTTCCACCTCATGACAACTATGGCAGACCAGGTTTTGGCAGTATACTAAGACAGTTAGCACAAACTTGGAAAGAAAAACCACTCGATATTGAAGCTGCTACTGAGAATTTCATGAACGCATTACAACAAACAGAATTGATTTCATTCACATCAAAGCTTGAGAGAATAATACTTGACGAAGCTGCGCTAAACCTTCTTTCCATGGGGGACCCAATAAATGGAGGATTTGGCCAAGCTCCAAAGTTTCCAAACACTGCAAATCTCTCATTTATGTTAAGATACTCCAAACTTTCTGGAATTGCAAGATTCCAAGAGTTTGTTTTCAAGACCTTAAACAAGATGGCAAATGGAGGAATCTATGACCATCTTGGCGGTGGGTTTCATAGATATTCTACAGACTCGAGATGGCTTGTTCCACATTTTGAAAAGATGTTATATGATAATGCACTTTTACCCATTGTTTACGCAGAAGCATATCAAATAACAAAGGACTACAAATATCTTGAAATCGTAAATCAGACTTTGCAGTATGTATTACGGGAAATGACCTCTCCTGATGGCGGTTTCTATTCTGCACAAGATGCAGATTCAGAAGGCGAAGAAGGCAAATTCTATGTTTGGTATAAAAAAGAGATTCAGGAAATTCTTGATAAAGACGCAGATCTCTTTTGTCTTTATTTTGATGTAACAGATGGAGGAAACTTTGATGGCCATACTATTTTACATAACAGCATCAATGCGTCAACCGTAGCATTTCAATTTGGCAAAACTGAACAAGAAGTACTGGAAATTATAAAAAAATGTTCTGAAAAACTCTATGAGGCACGTTCAAAACGAGTAGCACCAAGTAGAGACGAAAAAATACTTACAAGCTGGAATGCCTTGATGGTATCTGCATTTGTCAAAGGCTTCAGAATTTCAGGTCAAGCAAGATTTTTAGAGGCAGCAGAAAATTGTGTAAAATTCATACACGAAAAGCTCACAAAAAATGGGGAGCTTTTAAGAACTTTCAAAGACGGACAGGCAAAGCTTAGAGCATATCTTGATGATTATGCTTACTTTGTAAATGCACTTTTAGACTTGTTTGAAGCAAATCCAGATAAAAAATATCTAGATCTTGCAATTTACTATGCTAATTATTTACTTGAACATTTTTGGGATGAGAACGGAAAAAACTTCTTTTTCACTGCTGATAATCATGAGCAGCTAATTATTAGGACAAAAAACATTTATGATCTTTCACTGCCATCGGGAAATTCAGTTGCAGCAAATGCTTTTCTAAGATTATATCATCTGACACAAAATAACAGGTACCTTGATGTTTCAGTTAAGATAATGGAATCTCTTTCAACAATGGCAGCAGAGAATCCCTTTGGATTTGGACAGCTTTTAAATACCATGTATCTTTACTTGCAAAAACCTATCGAAATCACCCTTCTAAACAACGAAAATCAAGAGATTTACGAGAGTTTGACTAAAAGATTCCTTCCCGAATCAATATTGGTAACAATCCCAAAGGAAGAATACTTGGAAGGCCTAAAAAATTACCCGTTTTTTGCAGGAAAAGAATATGACAAAACAAGAACCAAAGTTTTTGTTTGCAAAAACCTTACCTGCTCATTACCCCTTTATTCACTAGCAGAAATAGAAAAATTACTTTAAACTTTTTTGATGTTTATCTCTAGTTTTTGTCCTACTGCTGGACTGCCCATTCTTTCATATCTTCGTTTTGGCATGGTAATTGTAATTGCTGTTTGCGCATAACTTTTTATTGCAATTGTGGGCTGAGATTGAAGTATTGCCTCAATAAATGGGGCGATCTGGTCTTTAAGTTCTGGATCTAGTTTTTGATTTATGGCATCAAGCATGAGCTGTTTTTGTGATATAGGTTCAGTTTGTACATCTTCAACAAGTGCTAATTGAACTGTTTGACCATTATCCACAAGTTGTTGAATTTGATATTGTACTACTTCTGACATCATATATCCTAAAATGAGTAAGGATTTATCTCTAGCGTAAAAATCTAAACTTTGGCATCTAAAATGCCTTTTTTAATCTGGGCTGCACGACGCTTGATTATTTGACGGAATTCTTGAATGTCGCTTAGATTTGGTTTTTGTTTCTGGTTTGCATATACCTGCAAAAATCCAGAATATACACAACCAATTATTATTCCAAAGGTTGCAGCAGCGACATCACCCCCCTCTGGAGCATATTCTTCTGCAAACTGCTTGTAAGACGAAGCTTCACTGATATAGTAATCAATCAGACTGTCTATGAAAGATTTGGTTGTTGTAGGGATTGTCATCAGATAAGATTTCAGGCCTTGGCTTATAATGTTTGATTTTAAAAGTATAGTTTAAGGCAATTTTGTGTTTACTCCCAGACAGAAAGTGTCTGATATAGTGTCAGATTAAAAAATTACCACCATGGTGGAGGGGTTCTATGCTCAGCAACATATCTGTTGTATGTTAAACAAAGCTTACGGGCATCAAAAATCTGGTAAACATACAATCCAAGATAACCAACAGATGCTACTATGAGAAAAGAACTTTTTGCAATAGGTATATTGAATTCATTTTCAGGCATTTTGGGAGATATGAAATATATGATGGACCCAATCAACATAAACGAAATAATCATAATTCCTACTCCTTTTGCGACTTTGTTGAGATAGATTTGGCTAATTCCTGCTAGTCCAACTAATCCCAAAATAATCGAGAGAGCTAAAGTGAGATCTTCATTTTTTGGAGTTGCCTTTTTTTTGGATATCTCTTCATTAGGTTTTTCTTGCTCTAAGTTTTGGTATAATTCAGTCGACTTAGATTTGCTTTTCTCCTCTATGTCAAATTTACCTGCCCTTTCAATTCGGTCCATTTTTTTACTTAGGAATCTTAATTCGTTTAGTAGTTCATTTACTACATCATTATTCTCAGATCTACTACTGGAAGATTCTTTTTGAACTGGAATGGATTGTAACAAGTTCTCAAGGTAATTTTTATCAGACAAGTAAAGATATTTTCCTTCAGAGACCGTGTTCAGAATGTATTGTAATCTGTCACGATCTCCTATTCCTGACTCCATTAAAGAATTAATGGATTTGATCAAATCATAAGACAATATTTGTCACATCCTTTGCCAAATTCACTATGGATAAGTTGTGTGTCTTTAAATAAATACACATATTTTTACTCAAAGTACCTGTTAAAATGTAACTGGAGGGAAAAAACACTAACAATTACCACCACGGAGGTAGTTTTCCACGCTCAGAGACATATTTGTTATATTTCAGACATAGCCTACGAGCATCAAATATTTGCCAAGCAAAGAACCCAAAGTAACCCACTAGCGGTACTATCCCAAAAGAATGTAATATTGATAAAAGATTAAGCATATTTTGAGACACTGTTATATCTACAAAATATCCTGCCACACCTATCAAAATAAAAGAAACAGCCAGTATTCCAATTCCTTTCGGTATCTTGCCTAAATATATATGACTAATTCCAGAAAGTCCAACCAATCCCAAAACAATGGAAAGTACTAAAGAAATATGCTTATTTTTTGGTTCCATTTTTTTAGAATTCTCATACACATCAGGCTTTTGATGTGTGATGTTTTGCAAATTCTTTATCTGTTCCATTTCATGGTGTTTTTCTTTTTCAATTCGAGTTTTATTTTCTTGTTCTACATTTCCTAGCTTTTCATGTATATTTCTAATCTCTTTTCGTAATTCTTCTACAAGTTCATGTTGAATCTTTGATTCCTTGATTTCCTGTGTTAATTTCTCCATATCTGAATTGTACTTTGTTTTCATGATTTCATCTATCATTTCTTTCACTGGTGATGGCAGTTCTACAATCTCAGGCTCATCTTTAGTTAAATTATGTCCCCTAAGTCTAACATTGGTTATTGAGGCGATATAGGCTTTTTCAAACTTATTTGTTGAAGTATTTTTTCATTCATTTTTACCATCTTAACTTCTAATCTACAAAGATTAGTTTAATATTTTGATCCGCCCCACTTGAGCACAATATGGTGTATATGCATAAAAGACTGTTCTACCAGAATTGGAAATATAAAGAATGCTTATTCATTTCTAATAATATGTGGATAAATTCAAACCATCTAAATAATTTGGTAAATAATTTTAGTAAACAACAACATGCTGTCATGTTCTTGCGTGCCATATATTTTGAAATAAAGAGTATTGCGGTCAAGATTATTTTAGAGAAAATGCTAACATTACAGGACGTGATTAGACAATTGTGACAGAAGCTAGAGATCGAATTGTCATAATGTTTACCAAAATGGGCAACTTTCTAACATAATGTTGACCTAGTTTCTTTTTAGCTTGATCGCAAATTCTGTGTCATGCCTATAGAAATAAATAGAATAAACAAAGAATGTCCACAGTGCAAAAACGCTACAGTGTTTAACACTGGTAAGAGCTATTTCTGCGGAAAATGCTTGAATACAATTCAAATGGCTTAATTATTACTCCCTTTGCTTTTACTTACAAACATGGAATGGAAGCTTGAGCGTGAGGGAGATTATTTTCGAATCTTTGATGAGAAAAAAAACATTGCAGGATATTTTGCACCAGAGTACGGCAACATATATCCGGAAGAAAAGACTAGTGACGTAATAGAGGAAATGCATCAAAAACATGAAAAAATTCCAGGTGGCTACCTGTTGCTTCCTATGGTGAAGTTTGGAATCTTTAGCCTTGATAATGAAATTGAATTAGATTATCTTGAAGCAAGAATAGATGAAGCAAGAGACAGGATTTTGTGGTGGCATAAATTTATTGCATCCCAAAAAAATCAAAACCACAAAATTCGTGTTTCACACACAGATCCAGACATGCTAAGTATAAATTTCCCAATTTCATTTAACGCTAAAATTCCTTTAGAAAAAGATGCTCTTCTTGAGGTGCTCAGGTCAACACTTGATTTCCTAAACAATCAAGGGTTGTTGTAATTTTTTAATAACAGAATTTAGCCTGAATTTGCTTTGGCTTTGTTAAATGAATCTAGAGCCCTTGTTTCATACTCAAACGCACGTCCTAAGAGTTCATCAGATCTTAACTTAGTAGAGTTATCTCCTGTTTGAATCCATTCTTTTAGAAATTTGTCACTTTCAATCTGTGACTGGGTAGAGAGTTTGAATAATTCCAAAGATGGCACAAAGGTTTCTGGTGGTTTTAGTGTGTTGTATTTTGTTAAAATGTCATTGAGGACCATAACGTGTTTCTCTGATATTTGTAATATCTCATCTTTTGATATGTCACCTTTTTGATATTGAGCTACTTTTACATCATAATTTGTAGTTTCATCTTTGAGATCACTTTGTATCTGTGCAAGATTGTCACCAAACCTCTGGCCTGAAATTTTTACTTGGTCTAGATTATAATTTAACACAATTACTAGACTGATTATTACTGTACCTGCAGCAATAGCAATGTGCACTTTCCTCTTTGGGTTTGAAGCTTTCTTTTTCTTCAACACTAATAATATTTTTTGTATATGAAATAAATCTATTCTAAAATAAATTGAAAATAGTTTTAAAAACCATCTAGCCGATATAGGCTCCTTCAGCATCTGTTTTGAGCTCTATTATTAACACGCTTCCACTGATGTAGGAGTCATTTCTTACTGTGCGAACGCGTCCTACCTCCAAGTGATATGGCCATATATCCACTACAACAGTTCCTATTTTTACATCAGAAGGCGCATCAGTAATGACAATATCTTCTTTTTTTATTCCATAATCAATAAGCTTCTTTATGCAATGATTAAGCAATGGCTCAGGCAACCCATGGTTTATTGCCCACACGGTTCCTTCGTACTCAATTTTTTCCAATTTCTGATAAATTATATCTCTTCTATAATTATCCTTCGAAAAACGATCGGAACTAAATTTAGCCTAAAAACAAAATTAATTTTTTATAAATATGATTTTAATAATACATTATTTTCTTACATTTGTTATTGACTTACAACATTTAGTGTCATTGTGCTTACAACCCTTGGCATACTGCGTATTTTAAGAGAAATTGCCTTGTCAAAGTTTTCTTGCGTATCAGCTTCCATCTCAACTATGATGTCATATGCCCCAAATGTCACAAATGCATTCTTAACTTGGGGAACGCGCTTTAATTCTTCTACAACATATTCTTCTGCTCCAAGATCACAGTTTAGTAAAATGTATCCTCTATGCACAAATTTACTTCAAATTAGTTCTTACTTAACTTTTGTTTGTTATTTTAAAAAGCCAACGAAGGGATTTGGACCCTCGACCTTCTGATTACAAGTCAGATGCTCTAGCCAGGCTGAGCTACGTTGGCATTAAGTAAGAGAAAAGTTAGGGTGGTTTAAAATGTTATTACACTGACAAGTTAATAGATAATTATTAAAAAATAATTAGCGTAATAACTATTTAATATCCAAAATCAATAACATACAATGAAAAAAGACAATATATCAATCATACGTGTAGATAAAAATCTTATTTTGCAAAAAAAGTATTTTGTAGGAAGTGTAATACTACACGATATTTCACGCATAATTAAATCACTTGAACAAAAAATATACTTTGTAACTTTTCAAAAAGGTGCAAAAACTAAACTGCATTACCATGAGACAGGTCAGACATTAATTGTAACTGAAGGCATGGGAATACTTGTGATATACAAGAAAATTAAGGGTACTGTAAAAACAGGCTTGAAAATTAGGCAGATTTCAAGAACCCCTCTTAAAAAAGGGGATGCTGTCTATATTCCAAAATATACTTTACATGTACATGGATCTACAAGTCAAAAACAAAAATTTTCCCATATTGCAATTAATTCACATACCTCTGCAGGACTAGAAGCAAAAACGATATGGTTTGATTCAGATTTTGAAACCTTTGCAAAGAAGATATCCTAACTAATATACGATTACAAATTATGGCCATGTTCAAAAATTCTTTATTTGTATGCTGTAGCGATCAAAACATTCCATGGGAATTCTATCTGTTCATTTTTAATAAACGGGGAGGTGTTTTGTTCTGCTTCTTTTTTGATTGCATTAACTATTTCAATCCCTTTAGTTTTAATTTTTGGCCAAATTGAATTTGCGGTAGAATTCATGTAATCTTCCCAATATTCCTCAAAATTGCCTGTGTGATAAGTAAAAGTAAATTTTTTTATTTTTATATCTGTAAATCCTGCCGCGCTTATTTCTTTTTTCAAATCTTTTGGATCCCCAAATCTATGAACTGTTGGAGTTCCTTTTACTCTTATGTCTGGAATGTGGTGTAGAATTGATTTCATTATACAACTAACATATGGTACACCTGTCTGTGTTCCATGAACTGCTATTGCTATTTTCCCATCTTTTTTCATGATGCTACTAATTGATTTTAGAACTTTGTACGCATCTGGAAAGAACATCAAACCATACTGACAAACTATTTTGTCGAATTTTGCATGAAAGCCAAGGTTTTCTGCATCCATCTCAATAAAATCTACATTTCTAAACTGAATTGATTTTTTTGCAATACCAAGTGCCACTCGTGAAATATCTATTCCCACAAGATTTCCAGAATTTCCAAGTAGGCATGAAATTTCTTTTGAAACTACACCTGTTCCACATGCTACATCTAATACAGAATCATCGGGCTTGATTTCTGCAGCTTTTACCAATTCTTTTGTAGATTTAAAAGGTCCGACATCACTATTTGCCCAATTATTATAATATTGAGATGCACCAGTATTCCAATTTGTGCGAGTATTGATTTTGAATTCAATTGGATTGAACTTTGAGCTCATAATTGCTTTGATAATATTTATTCAAATTAATCCTTTCTGATCATCATATTATTAAATCCTGGTTTGCAATTTCAAAGATATTGGGAAGATATATGTATTTTTTTGATTAAACAAAATCGGAATAGCCAAAGCTTAAATTAATTCAATTAAACAAAATAGTCATGCCTTCTTTCAAAGTTGATGTAATAATAGAAAATAAACCCGAGATTAGTGATCCTGAGGGTGATACAATATTGAATGATCTGATTCTAAAAAAGCGTGATACTCCAGTGAAAAAAGTTCGTTCTGCAAAGATGCTTAAATTTGAAGTCGAAGCAAAAAATCAAAAACTTGCGGAAAAAATTGTAATGGAATTGTGTAATGAATTTAGAATTTACAACCCTCTTGTAAGTAAAGTATCTGTTGAAAGTTTTGATGCCTAACCGCTTTTTATGACCTTGCGGTTCAAAGCAGTAGTATCATCAAGGGCTCCCTCTATCAACAATTTGCTTCGCAAATATTTTGACAGATCTGTTTCAGTTATAATGCCTACGAGCTTACCATTCTCAAGAATAAGGAGTCTGCGAATATTTTTGTTAATCATTTTTTGAACGGCGTCCTCTATTGGTGTCATGGGTTCTACCCATCTAAAATTATGGGACATTATCTCAGAGAGAGGTACATCTCCACTTTTCCTATCTGAAGTTGAGATTTTGCGAGCAAGGTCTCTTTCTGTAACCAGTCCTATGGGAGTTCCATCTTTTATGACCACTAGTGAGCTGATCTCTTTTTCTGCAAGTAATATGGCTACATCTTTTGCTGTCTTGTCGTGTTCTATAGTAATTACATTCCGTACCATGATATCACGAACTTGACCCATAGCTAGTACCAAAAAGTATTAGGATAAAAACGATTTCATTCGATTCAATTTAATAATGCTGTCAAGAAATGAACAACTGTGAAAGTAGCAGTTGTAGTATTTCCCGGAAGTAATTGCGATCGGGATATGCATTATGTATTTTCAGATGTCTTTAAACTAAAAACAGAGCTTGTTTGGCATACTGACGAACTCCCAAAAAATATCGATGCTATAGTGCTTCCAGGAGGTTTTTCATATGGCGATAGACTTCGAGCTGGAGTTATTGCTGCGCACAGTCCTGTAATATCTGAAATAAAAAAAATGGCTGAAAAAAGAATGCCAATTCTAGGTGTTTGTAACGGATTTCAGATTCTTGTAGAGGCAGGACTTTTACCAGGGGCTCTACTCAAAAATACATCACTTACATTTATGTGCAAGTGGACCGAGATTATAGTAAAAAATAATAAGACTCCCTTTACCAACAAGTTGAAACTAAACCAAAGAATTCCTATTGCTATCGCAAATGGAGAAGGAAGATATTATGCTGATAAGGAGACATTAAAATTGCTAAAGAAAAATAACCAGATTGTTTTTACATATGCTGAAGAAGTAAATGGGGCTTCGCTTGATATTGCTGGAATATGCAACAAACAAAGAAATGTTGTTGGCATGATGCCACATCCTGAGAGGTCGGCAGAATCTATTATTAACCCAAAGAACTCAAAACCAGCTTCATTAATTTTTGAATCCCTGTTGAATACCTTGGGTGTAGCATGATGAGTCTAACACCACAGGAACACGCTTTTCTTGAAAAGAAAATTGGCCGAAAACCCACACCTGTAGAACTACAAATAGTTGCAGCGGAATGGTCAGAACACTGCTCGTATAAATCATCAAAAAAACATTTGAAACTTTTGCCAAGAGAAGGAACTAGAATAATTTCTGGCCCTGGCTATGATTCTGGAGTATTAGACGTTGGAGATGGTTATGTTATCACAGTACATATCGAAAGTCATAATCATCCTTCTGCCGTCGAACCATATGGCGGTGCAGCTACTGGAGTAGGTGGTGTAATACGTGATATTTTATCTACAGGAACAAGACCAATTGCAATTCTTGATGGCCTGAGATTTGGAGATATTGAAAAAGATCCTCACGCAAGATGGCTTTTCAAAAATGCAGTACGTGGAATTGCAGACTATGGTAATTGTCTTGGCATTCCAACAGTTGGTGGAGAAATTGAATTTGATAAATGTTTTACAAATTATGCGCTCGTTGGTGTTGCAGCAATTGGTTTTGGTAAAAAAGATAAACTCATCAAAAACAGAGCTGATAAAGATGACTTTGTGGTTTTAATCGGTGGTTCAACTGGACGCGATGGGATAGGTGGTTCGCAATTTGCATCGGACAAACTTGAATCAGAGAATCGTTCAGCTGTTCAAATTCCAGACCCATTTATCGAAAAATTAGTTATAGAGGCAATACTTGAAGCAAGAAATCAACATTGCATAAAAGCCTTGAAAGATTTGGGTGGAGGAGGTCTCTCATGTGCAGTTTCTGAGATTGCAGACGTACTTTCTGTTGGAATAGAGATGGATGTGGCAAGAATTCACAAAAGGGAATCTAGTATGTCCCCCACAGAATTAATGGTTTCAGAGTCACAAGAGAGAATGCTTGTGATAACTGACAGACAAAAGCTACCAATATTAAAAAAAATCTGTGAAAAATTCCGAGTTCCATATTCTGTCATTGGGAGGATAAAGGAAGATAGAATGATGCAAGTTAAGGTGGAAACAAATACAATTGCAAATCTTCCTAATAGCGTTATAGCAAATGCGCCGCTTTTAGACAGATCTTCATCAAAACCAAAATATCTAAAAAAAATAGAAGAGATAAAAAAACCAAACACCCCAAAGGTTCTAACTGAAACTCTTCTTCGAATGCTTGCTAACCCCAACATTGCAAGTAAGATTTGGGTTTATAGTCAATATGATCATGAAGTTGGCATAAGAACAGTCGTAAAACCGGGACATGATGCTTCTGTTCTACGATTAGATAACGGCAAATTCCTTTCTGTAAAGATTGATGGTAATTCTAAACACTGTTACATTAATCCGCGTCAGGGTGCTATGGGATGCTTTGAAGAAGCTTGTAGAAATGTTGTCTGTACTGGAGCAACACCCATTGGAATGGTTGATCATCTACAATTTGGAAATCCCGAGGATCCGGAAATTTTTTGGACGTTTAAAGAATCATTAGAAGGGATATCTGAACTTGCAAAATATCTTGAAATTCCTTGTGTAGGAGGCAAAGTTAGCTTTTACAATGAGACAAATAATGGACCAATCAAACCGACTCCTTTGATTGGGGTTCTTGGGTTGATAGTGAAAAAACCACTTTATCCGCAAAAGGTTTCAAAAAACGATTTACTTGTTATTGTTGGAGAAACAAAAGACGAGCTTGGTGGTTCAGAATACTATGAATACATACATGATATCATTGGTGGAAATTGCCCAACTGTTGACATGAAATCTTCAAAACTAAATCAACAAATTGTCTTAGATTTGATAAACCAGGATTTAGTTAATTCTGCACATGATTGTTCAAAAGGAGGAATTGGAGTAGCTATATCAGAACTATGTATTACAAATAACGTTGGCTGTGTTATATCTATAGATAAGATTCCAGCAAAAAAATTCAAACCAGACGTGATTTTATTTTCTGAAACTCATTCCAGATATCTTCTAGTCATAGATCCAAAAAATATCAATAAAACTAAATCAATACTTGAACAAAGTAACGCACCTTTTGCTATTATTGGGAAATTTTCTGGCACAGGCATAATGTTTAGAAACAAGGCAAAAACTATTGCAAATCTAAGTATTGATAAGGCACTAGGAAAATGGTTAAACTCGTTGGAGTTGTTAGTAACTCATGGTTAAGGAAAATTGTGGTGTTGTAGGAATATTCAGTCTTGATGGCGCAAATGTTATCCCGATGATAATTGATTCATTAAGAGCGCTTCAGCACAGAGGACAAGAAGCTTGGGGGATTGCTATTCCAAAAAAACAACCTTACAAACAACTTGGATTAGTGTCATCAGCTGTTTCAGAATTTGATAAAGTTACAAGAGAATATGCATCGTCTGCAGCAATTGGTCATGTGAGATATTCAACTATGGGCGGAAGTAATTTGGAAAACGCACAGCCATTAAAAGTAAAAGATCTTTGTGTTGCACACAATGGTACAATATCAAATGTCGAAGAATTGGCTGGAATGGTAGGAGGATGTACATTTACTCCACAAAATGTAAGTGATACATTAGTTGCAGCAAAGAGGTTAGTTTCTCTCATGTCAGAAAACGGCAAGCTTGGTAATGCACTTTCAATTTTAAAAAATGAAATGATAGGCTCATTTTGTTTTACTTTTGTATCTGATGACAATGCAGTGTATGCAGCTCGTGATCCAAAAGGGTTTAGACCATTGGTTATTGGTTTCAGGAAAGATATCAATACATACATTGTAGCTTCAGAATCAGCTGCACTGGTTGCAGTTGGGGCCCAATTAATTCGTGATGTAAAGCCAGGTGAGCTGATAAAAATTAGCAATGCAGGTTTAGAATCAGAAATGTTTTCAGAAGAAAAAAAATCAGCACATTGCTCATTTGAATTTACATATTTTGCACACCCTTCTAGTATTATGGAAGGTTCCAATATCTACACAGTAAGAAAAAAAATTGGGCAGTATCTTGCAAGAAAGTTTCCAATAAAAGATGCAGACATTGTAATTCCAGTACCTGACTCAGCAAGACCTGCTGCACTAGGATACGCACAGGAATTAGGAATTCCATTTGAAGAAGGCTTGTTAAAAGACAGATACAGTAGAAAGGGTCCACTACGAAGTTTTATTGAACCGCATCAAAGTGATAGAGTAGAAATAAATCGTTGGATAATTCCAATTACTCCAGTTATTGAAGGTAAACACGTAGTTGTAGTAGATGATAGTCTTGTGAGAGGAACAAGCTCTAAGGCAATCATAAAGGCCCTCCGAAGAGCAGGAGCAAAAAAAATTAGCATGGTGATAACATTTCCTCCAATAAGGTTTCCATGCTATGCTGGCATTGACTTTCCTTCCAAAGAAGAGCTTGTGACATTTTTTGATGATAATAAAGAGTATTCTGAAGAGACTATGATAGAAAAAGTTCGACAAACTATTGGTGCAGATTTTCTTGGATATAACGATACAAAGAACTTGGCAGACGCTGTGGGAATTGAGGTTAATTCAATGTGCTTTACTTGTTCTACTGGTGATTACTCGCCCTTAGGAATAAAACCCGCCTTTAAGAGTCGAGCAGAAATTAAAGGTGAATAAATTGGAATTGGCATACGTACTTGTAAAAGCCAAAATGGGACATGAAGTTGACGTGATGAATGATATTTTGAAAATAGACGGTGTAAAAGAAGTTCTTGGAACTTTTGGCCAGTATGATATTTTTGTCAAAGTTCAGGTCCCAACAAGAAATGCGATCGAACGTGTAATTACTCAGAAGATCCGTAGAGTTAGTAATGTTATGTCTACCACCACGCTTTCTGTCATACCTGGTCAAGGCGGCAAATAGACTTTATAATTGACAAAAAGTAATTTTAGTTTGTGAAAAAAGGGTTTCTTGCTGCAATAGGTGTGGGTATTGTTACCATGACAATTGCTGTAATCTTGTTAATTGCACTAGGACCAACTGAAGAATATGCAGTATTTTTAGATCCCTTTAAGGATAAACAAACATTGGTTACAGATACACATGTTACAGTTCAAAATGTTGGTAGGGCTCCACTTACCAACGTTAAAGTGGATTATGGGGGAAGTAGTAAACCTGATCTTATTCCTTTGTTAAAACCAGGCGAAAAAGTAATACTATCTCCCCCAGCTGGAAGTAACCTTCTAGAAGTTACCGTAACGACGGATCAGGGTGTCAATGTCACTAAACCTTATAGAACTCCAATAAACATGCCAGGTATGATGGGTTCGTAGTAGAAATCTTGAATCAGTTTAAATCTAACATTGCTCAAGGACGCCTGTTTGAAGTTCCTTCGTTCAGGTAAAGTAAAAGACATTTACGAATTAGATGATGGAAACTTACTTTTCCATTTCAGTGACAGGGTTTCTGCATTTGATGTAAAGTTTTCCACTCTAATACCAAGAAAGGGTGAGATTCTTTGCAAATTTGCTGAATTCTGGTTTAAGAAAATCCAAACACCAAATCACTATATCAGAACAGAAACAAAAGACAAGATGATTGTAAAAAAAATGGAGATGATCCCTATAGAATGCGTTGTAAGGGGATATTTCTATGGTAGTTTCATTCAACGATGGAAAGAAGGTCAAATCACAATTCCAAAAAACACAGATACTAGAATTGCCGCAAAGATGCAAGAACCTGTTTTTGATCCGACAACAAAATCTGAAACACATGATCTTCCAATTACAAAAAACATTGCTTTGGCTAGAAATCTTGTTAGTACAAAAGAATTTGATTGGTTGGAAGAAAACTCGATTGATATTTACAAAAACATGTCTAAAATAGCAGAAAAAGCTGGATTTATCTTGGCTGACTTGAAATTGGAATTTGGTAAATTATCTGGCGAGATATTGTTAGGTGACTCAATAGGGCCAGATGAATATAGGATGTGGTCAAAGGATACCTATCAAGTCGGCAAAACACAAGAAAGTTTTGACAAACAACTCTTGCGTGATTGGTTGGCAGCACGAGGATTTCAAAAAAGATTTGAAGAGAATAGAAATGTCGGTAAAGATCCAATAGCACCAGAATTGCCATCAGAATTATCTCAAGAAATGTCAACTAGGTACATAACTGCCTATGAACGTATTACTGGCCAGACATTTTAACTCGAATTTTAATTTTAACTAAAGCCAATGTTTTCTTATTTTAGTCTTAGGGTAGGGTTCAAAATCGCATAAATTTTCCAAAAATCTATTTTTTATAAAATTTTAGGATTTGTTGTAATGGTACAAATTATGTAGTAATGGTACCATTTTACTTATGACGATACTATTTTGGTCAGTGTGCAACAATGGAAACAATAGTATAAAGAAATTTT
The DNA here is from genome assembly GCA_005877305.1 of Nitrososphaerota archaeon. Lineage (GTDB taxonomy): Archaea > Thermoproteota > Nitrososphaeria > Nitrososphaerales > Nitrosopumilaceae > TA-20. Next base: position 16,737 of record VBPW01000017.1, read on the forward strand.
CAAAAACTTAATCAAGCTTTTAGTAGCATAAAAAAAAGTAACGTACTGAGTAAAAAAATATGATATGGTGATCTTTTAGTATGAATTTGAATTCAAAGGGGAATGTCAACCCTACTTCAAAAAGAACTCAAAATAAATAGGATTGTTACAACGAACGTGGAGCAGGCAAAAGCGTTGGATGATCCTGCAAGAATTAAGATACTACAAGCTCTGTATCATAAACAACTTTCCGTGGAACAAATAGTTGAGGAATTGCACAAATCAGGATACAAAAAAGCAACTACGACAATTAGGCATCATCTGGATGTATTAAAACGTTCAGGTCTTGTGGAAATTGTAAAAATGGAAGAAGTTAGAGGAGCAGTAATGAAATTTTATGGGACATCAATTAAGCTTCTAGGATTTAAAATCCCGCCCAACTTTGATTCTGATTATTCAAAAACAATAACTGATGCATCCATAAAGATGCAAAAGGTAATAAAAAATATTGCCCAAAATAACCACACAAAAACAAAAAAGAAAAATCTAGAAAAACACGCAGCTGGGATGGAACAAAACTATGATGAATATCTTCTAATAGAAATAGTAAATAGGGCACTAACAAAAGTTCTAGAAAATCATGATTCTACCTTATTACAAAAAAGTAAATTGTTCTTAAATTAATTTAGATCGATTGCAAAAATTCCTTTTGAATCAGGATTTTGCAGAATCTTAATCATCTGTCTAGGAATAGAATCTGAAGCGACCTCGCAACGAATTGCCAATGTACGTGGGCAGATAAAAGAACTTTTTCTAATTACAATATCGTGAGTGTTTGTTAAAATCAAGTTCTCATGACCAGTTCCTTTGACCTTAAAGGAAATGTCTTTTACTGATATTGTAAACAAAATATTTGATTTAGAATTTCGCAAAAGATTTTTCATTTGTTCTGGGATATCATCGCAACCACAAGTTGCCCCAACTCCTACAATACAATCGCCATTTAATGTAATATCACGTTCTGTGGTTATCTCAATTGTTTTTGGATGAAGTGATCTAATATTTTTGTGACCATAAAACGGGATCTCAAAATGCATGATCGCATATCTGTATAGACTTAAATTAAACCTTCAAAGGTATGAAAATTGAATGTTACCGGCTGCTTCAGGTTATGATAGAGCAATCACTGTTTTTTCTCCTGATGGAAGACTTTACCAAGTAGAATATGCAATCGAAACAGTAAGACGTGGAACGCTTGCTATTGGAATAAAAAGTAAAGATGGAATAATTCTTGCCGTCGAAGAAAAGCCAAGGAAATTACAAAATGCCGAAATTACACAAAAGATATTCCAAGTAGATGATCATATAGGCGTGGCCGCTGCAGGATATATCCCTGATGCTAGGTCACAAGTCGATAATGCAAGATTCTTTTCCCAATCAAACAGAATGATTTACGATGAACCAATAGAGGTAGAATCAGTTGCAAAACATCTTGCTGACCAATGCCAACAATTTACCCAATATGCCGGAGTAAGGCCATTTGGTGTAGCATTGATTATTGCTGGAATCAATAAGAGTGGCGGTTCCATCTTTCTTACTGATCCTAGTGGTACATACATTTCATATGATGCAGTTGCTATTGGTTCTGGATCAGAACAGGTAACAGAGTACTTGGAAAAGTATTACAAAAAAGACATGTCTTTAGAAGAAGCCGCATCACTTGCTATTGAATCAATATATCTTGTTAGTGAAGAAAAAGAAGGTACAAAACATGTCAAGATGGCAGAAATATTAAATGATACAAAAATTTTAACCAAAACTTTAGAAAAAGATATAGAAAAGTATGCTGCAAAGGCAAAAGAATCAGCAGCTAAAAGACAAAAATAATCTCTACTGTTTTATAACACCACCTAGAATTTTGAATCATTGAAACTTTCAATTGCAATTCCAGATTCCTCAGTAAGTGATGAGTCAACACAACTTGGTAAATCAATGAAAATTTCTCTAATAGCTCGTGCTTGTGCAATTTTTCGTGTGCAGACTGTGTACATTTATCATGAAAGCTCAGGAAGCGATCGTGACAGGTCACTAATACGTACCATTTTAAAATATCTTGAAACCCCACAATATCTTAGAAGAGGACTTTTTCAGAAAATCTCTGAACTAAAATTTGCAGGAAGTCTAAGCCCATTAAAAATTCCTCATCATACCTATACTTCAGATTCTCATAAAATAAAAGCTGGCGATATTAGGGAAGGAATGATAGTTTTTGCAAAAGGTAGAAAATTTGTTGACGTTGGACTTGATCAGATCATCACATATTCTGGAGAAGATAAAGAAGGAAAAAGAGTTACAATGCAATTTAAGACTGGCTATCCAGAACTTTTGGCAAAGCAGATCTCTAGGAACGAAATTAAACAATATTGGGGATATGAGGTCAAAGAAAGTGCAAATTTACGCACGCTTCTTTCTGGCTGGAATTCTAATGTAATCCTAACTACAAAAAAAGGAAAAACCATACATAAAGTGCAGAAATATTTTGACTAGATTTCAAATAATCCTGTTCTAGTTGTTTTTGGTTCACCTGTACGAGGAATCCTTGAAATTCTTGGAATATCCATAAAAGAAATTCCAAAATCACAAAATCTTAATTTCTTTATTCGTAATTAAGTTTAATATTGTTTTAAAGAATAATTTTTTATTGTCTAAACAAAAACGCATGTTACTTTTTGCAATTATTGCCGGGTTAGCTGGTGTTGTAATAGGTGGTATTGTTATTGCAATTATGATTTTGCGTTTGTAATTTCTAGATCGTTTTTGCAAAAAATTACTTCAATCTATTATTTTAAATAGTAGACTTATAATGGGGTTTACGACATTTAGCGTTTATCAATGGGTCATAGAAAGCATAGTCAGCCAAGGCGAGGAAGTCTTGCATACCTTCCAAGAGGACGAGCGAAGAGCATGGAAGCAAGGATTCGTACTTGGCCAGATGAAAAAGGTGATCAACCAAAACTCTTGGCACATGCAGGATTCAAAGCTGGTTGTATTAGAATAGCAAGTATCGATGATCGAGATAAAACTCCAAACTTTGGCAAGCAACTTGTCAGCCTTGCTACTGTAGTTGTCACACCACCAATTGTTGTAATTGGAGTTAGAGGATATTCAAAAGATAGATACGGTTATAATTCCGGTTTTGATGTTTATGCAAAGGACCTACCAAAAGAACTGCCAAGGCTATTTACGGCGAAATCTGATGAAAAAAGTCTTGAAAGGGCAGAAAAATCACTTGGAAGAGTCCATGAAATTTATGCCATTGCAGCAGTTCTACCAAGACAAGCTGGTGTTGATCAAAAGAAGCCTTATGTTTTTGAAGTCGCAGTAAAGGGTGGAGATGTACAAAAACAGTTTGCTTTTATCAAAGATCTTCTGGGTAAAGAAGTTAAAGTTGATCAAGTTTTTCAAAAAGGCGCCGATATTGATGTTGCAGCTATAACAAAAGGTAAAGGAATTGAAGGACCGATTACAAGATGGGGTGTAAAAAAGAAACAGCATAAATCAAGAAAGAGTGTAAGAGCACTTGGTACATTAGGTCCAATTAGCCCTTCAACTATCATGTATACTGTTCCAAGAGCAGGTCAACGAGGGTTCCACCAAAGAACACAATACAACAATAGAATAATGATAATAAGTAATACTCAAAACTCTGAATTCAAAATTAACCCAGCTGGAGGTTTCAAACATTTTGGAGTAGTAGAAGGAGATTTTGTTGTAATACGTGGTTCAATTCCTGGAACTTATAGAAGACTAGTTAAACTTCGTTCTCCAATGCGTCACAGAACTTCTAAGATTGCACAACCAAGAGTTTTGGAAGTAATGCTATGACCGTAAAAGTATTTTCAATAAATGGTTCAAAACAAGAAGAAATTGAATTGCCGCTTGTTTTTTCTACTCCACTGCGAGCAGATCTTTTACATAGGACATATGTGAATTTAGAATCACATAAGTTTCAAACTCAAGGACGCTATCCACTAGCTGGTATGAATGTGGTAGCAGAATCAAATAGCCCGCCAACAGGTCATCACCAAGCAAGAGTTGCCAGGATGCATGGTGGAGGAGGTGGAAGGATGGGACAAGGTGGTGGCGTTGCTATGGTGCGAGGTGGAAGACAAGCACATCCCCCTACTACAGAAAAAGTGACATATAAGATGTTAAATAAAAAAGAAA
>VBPW01000049.1:0-2471 GCA_005877305.1 Nitrososphaerota archaeon
ATTATATTCTATTATGGTTTTGCTTGGCTTTACAGGCCTCTATTGAACTCGCTTTACGGCAAGTCTCGGATTGTTGAGGGTTTTTTCCAATATTTTTTGCTTGGCGACATAAAGGGCGAAGTTACACCAAGTGCGTTTGAAAAAATTAAAAAAGCAGTCGAAACAGCAAATGAGGCAGTAAAACAAGCTGTAGATAATAATTTCAGTACAGATTGGTTTGAAAAAAAGGTTTCTGAAATAATTAAAATTTTAGAAATTGATCCACTCTTAACCATTCCCATATCAATTCCAAAAATTAGTTCTGGCATTGCAGTATCAGATAATGATTTTATCAAAACTATAGGGAAGATAACTAAATTCCATGAAAGTGATTTTGGAGAACTGGATCCAAAACGAATTGCTGAAGGAAAATCAGTATTTGAAGAATTCAAGGTTCTGTTACAAGAGACAAAAAAAAATGAGAATAGAGGTTTAAGTACAGAATCAATTGGAATTAGTATTCCTTCTTCAACAAATGTCGATGAAACCAGAATATATGATGAAGATCTGATAAGCAATCTAAAGGCAAAATTCAAAGAATGGAAGACGGGGTGGAGAGAACAACATGTCAATACCGGAGAGGAATTTGATGAAGAAACATACGTGGAAGGTGGTCATAAACCCTTTCTTACAGATCAAAAGATTTCCATTAAGACAAGGATTGTCATTTTGTTAGATCATTCTTCAAGCATAGCAAACGAAGAACTTCAATACAAAAAGGCGACATTAGTAAAATTCTCTGTCTATGCTTTCAATACTGAACAAAAACAAGTAACTTGTTGGTTAGTTAAATCAGAAAATATCAAATGGAATAATTTAGCTGCAAAAAGACTAGCCCAAATAAAAGCAAATGGTGGAACTCCATTAGCCGAAGTCTATTCGATAATGTTTTCTGGGTTGCGTTCAAAAAAACCAGATATCTTTCTAACTTTAACAGATGGAGAACCGTCTGATCCTGACGCAGTTCGTTCTATGGTGACTACCTTCAAACTCTTGGGAATAAGAATGGTAGCTATAGGAGTAGGGCCTGATACTGCTAGTGCCACAATAATTGCAAATAATTTAAAACGTTTAGGATATGAAAACACGTTAGCAGTAAGCAGGTTGAATGATATCCCAAATAGGGTTTTGAACGTTTTAGGAAGAAATTAGTATGAAATGTCTTTCAGTATCACAGCCTTTTGCAGATCTCATAGTCAAGGGCAAAAAAACAATTGAACTTAGAACATGGAATACAAAATTTAGGGGAGAATTTCTTGTTCATGCCCCATCAAAAATAAAAAAAGATGTTTGTAAGAAGATAGGAATTGATGAAACCAAGCTTCGAACAGGAGTCATCATAGGTAAAGCAGAAATTTATGATGTAAAAACTTATGGTTCAATTACAGAACTTAAAATTGATTACCAAAAACATTTTGCATCAGAAGATTTCTTGCATCACAAATATGGATTTTTGCTCAGAAACCCAAAAGAACTTCGGATACCAATACCTTACAAAGGAAGTTTGGGTTTTTTTAATGTCAAATTAAAATCAACAATAAAAGAGAATGATATAAAATTTGAATTATTTGATGAAGAACATAGATATCAATGGATAGGCAGGCACTAACAACAAAAATCCAAAAATTGTTATAAAACATCACAAAAATAACAAATCATGTTCTGGCCTTACTTTTTCTATATATGGGGTTGCATTCCAGAAATTACAAAAAATTGTCAAGACATGACAAATGCATCAAGTACATACCTTGGAATTATTGGAGGAGCTATAATAGGCGCCATAGTAAGCTGGTGGATTTACAATCGACAAAAGAAAACTTCAGAGATGCAGGATTCAACATTAAATAGGATAAAGGAATTAGATGAAAATCACGATAGGATTTTAAAAAAATTAGAAGAATTTGACATCCGTCATGAGACTACTCTTGACACTATAGCAGAATTAAGCAAAAAGGTCGATACGCTTGTTGAGAAACAAGAAAAATTAGATGATTCTAAAATCAGATTCGACTAAAATTGCTAATGATTTCAAATAAAAATAGAGTCACGTAACACAAGATATTAAAAATAAATTCAACTCATGCTACCATAGAAATTGTTTATTTTGTAACTTTTTAAATTCTGATACTGGGGTTTTCTTTCTTGAGTTTTTCCCAATCAGCTAAAAAATTCTTTAGACCAACATCAGTTAGCGGATGCTTTAACATCTTGCCAAGTACATCTGGTGGCAGCGTTACAACATCAGCACCAATCTTTGCAGCTTCAACAACATGTATTGGATGCCTAACACTTGCAACCAAAATTTGTGTATTAAATTTGTAATTTTGGAATACTTCATGCATCTCTTTTATCAAATGCATCCCGTCTTGGCCATTGTCATCAAGCCTTCCAATAAATGGGCTAACATATTTTGCTCCAGCTTTTGCAGCTAA
>VBPW01000049.1:2520-13768 GCA_005877305.1 Nitrososphaerota archaeon
CATATTTTCGCAGCTTGTGTCCATCATCAATCATTCCAGAAGTTTCTGTACTTACAACTTCCAAGCTAACATCTCCTTTGATTATTCTTACAATTTCTTCCATAGTTTTTTGTGGATCACCACCTTCTTTTGCTAAAAGCGAAGGATTAGTTGTAATGCCGTCAACAAGACCCATTTCGTTGTACATTTTTATTGCAGCAAGATTTGCCGTATCAAGGAATATCTTCATCTTATTTTACTCCTAATATCTTTCACCGAATTAGCTATATTAATTGATGTAATACTATGTTTTTGTAGTAATAGTGGAACTTCATTATCTCGTGCTGATTCACCAAATTTATCCTGGACTCCAATTCGTCTCATTGGTACAGGATATGTCTCCGTAACTACCTCCGAAACCGCTGACCCAAATCCAGCCATGACATTATGTTCTTCACATGTTACAATTCCTCCTGTCTCACGTGCCGCCTTTTCTATTAATGATGAATCTATTGGTTTGATGGAAAACATATCTATGACTCTACATGAGATGCCCTCTTGTTTAAGAGAGTCAGCAGCCTCAAGTGCCATTTGAACGGTAATTCCACATGCTGCAATAGTACAATCAGAACCATCTCGTAATACAATTCCTTTTCCAATTTCAAATTCCTGTGATTCAGAGTGTATGAGTGGGGTCTTTGATCTTGCCATTCTCATATAAAATGGACCGTAAACTTGTGAGATAATCCAAGTAAGTTTTGAAACTGCAACAGTATCAGCTGGAATCAAAACCTTGACATTTGGAATTACTCTCATAATTGCGATATCTTCAATTTGTTGATGTGAACCTCCGTCTGCTCCAACGCTTAGACCGCCATGTGAGACCACCATCTTCACATTCAATCCCTGTTTACCATTTCGTTATGGATATGCTATTGCATTTCGTATTTGATCTACACAACGACCAGGTAAAAATATTGCATAAGTACTAGCGAATGTAACTTTGCCTTCATTTGCTAGGCCAGCTGCAATAGAAACCAAGTTTGCTTCTGCTATACCTACATTAAAAAACCTGTTTGGAAATTTTTTTCCAAAAGGCCTAGTCTTTAATGAATCAGTAGTATCTGCACCCACTACCACTACATTAGGATTTTCTTCCCCAATTTTGATTAGGGTTTCGCCATATACGGTACGCATATCTGTCATCTCAGTCATACAAAATCAGCCTCCTTTGCAAGTTGTATTAGTTCTGATTTTTTCTTACCTACTTCGTGTAAGTCTATCCATTTGTTTACAAGCTCTGGACCACCAAGATTATGTGCTTTTTGTATCAAGAGTTTTCTTCTTGCATGTAGTATTTTCCTCCTAAATTCAGCTATGGTCACCCTAACATCTTTTTGACCAATTATGGCACTCCCACCAACAAAGACTCTAGCGCCATCTAAAAAGCAGTATTCTACGTTTGAAAGGTCTACACCACCATCAGCTTCTATAAACCCTGAAAATTTTTTTTCTGCTAGAATCTTGACTATTCTCTGTGTTTTTTCATGAGAGGATTCGATGTATTTTTGACCTGATTTCCCAGGAACTACCGACATCAGTATGAGTTGATCTAGATCTGAGATGAATTTATCAGCCCATTGAGGAAGTTCAGTGTCAGGATTTATCGCAAGCCCTACACTGACTTCGTTTGATCGTAAAATATCATGAATCTCACCAAAACTTGATTCATCGCATATTTCAGCGTGTACAGTAATTATATCACTTCCAGCTTCAACATAATCTCGAATATGTTTTACTGGATCATTGATCATTAAATGTGAATCAAATGGTATTGGGGTAATTGGTCTTAGTTCTTTTATTTTAGTATGATCAAAAGTCTTGTTTGGAACAAACAATCCATCCATTACATCAAGATGTATAAAGTCGGCACGTCCTTGAGCTGCTCGTTTTACTTCGTTTCCAAGATTTGTCATATCACCTGCAATTATGGAGGGAGCAATAAGAAACTGACAATCAAGTTCAAGATCAATTATTGGTGCAATTTTTGGATTTGGTGCAACTCCATGCCATTTTGGATTGTCTTCCATGTGTTCTACATCTTTTCCTTTGATCGTACGAGCCACAATTATTGAAGGTGTTCCTTTGGTTTGTTGAGCAGATCTAGTTGCCTTAATTATTTGCTCTATGCGATGACCATCGATTTCTAAAACATTCCATCCAAAGGATCTCCATTTATCTCCTGTCTTCCACCTAGCTGCATTTTTCCACATTTCTGAAATGTCATCTCCCACCAGCTCTTCATCAAGTGGCATTACACGTTCAGTGTAATCGTCTTGTTGTATGAAATTTCTATCCAAGAATACTGTAAGATTATCAAGTTTGTATTTTGATGCTGACATTGCAGCTTCCCAAACTTGCCCCTCATCTGATTCGCCGTCACCTATTATTGTATAAATTCTATGGGCCTTTCCATCTATTCTTGCGGCAAGCGCCATACCTATAGAAAATGAGAGACCAATCCCTAGCGAGCCTCCACAGAACTCTACTCCTGGACATTTGTAGTCAGGATGACCCTGCAGTCTGCTTTCGAATTTTCTTAAAGTCTCAATTTCTGACTTATCGAAATAACCGGCAACTGCAAGATTTGAAAAAAGTCCAGGGGATGCATGTCCCTTTGAAAGAACGAATCTATCCCTATCTTCCCACATGGGATTCTTCGGATCATATCTTAGGAATTTGAAAAATATACATCCAATAAATTCAGCCATTGAAAATGACCCCCCAGGATGGCCAGAACCTGCAGCAGTAGTTCCTTTTATGACAAGTTTACGAGCTTCACGAACCTTTTTTAGTATATGGTAATAGTTTAGGCCCATGTCTTTTCCAAAATCTGAAGTCCGAAAGTATTCAAAGTCAAATACATATTCATCATTTTAGCATATTTGGAGCAAATAAAAAGTTATTTCACAAAATTTTAATTTAGTCGAGTATGAAGAATCATATGGATCTAACAGGAATATTGCCTCTAGTGATTTATGATGATAAATGCTATCTTTGTGCAAAGTTTGCAAAAATTGTTAGTATTTTTGCAAGAAAGAAAATCCTTGTTGTTGGACATTATACAGATTTTGGTATGAAAATCAAGGCTAAGATCTTTTCTGATAATTATGATTCAACAAAGATGTTTTGGTTTGTGTCTGATAAAACCGCATATGGAGGAAGGGCAGCAATACTTCCTCTCATTTCATCTATTTTAAAGCCCAAAATCAAACGTTCTATTCAATATGAGATCCCAACATCTTGTGGTACAGACTGTAAAACACCAAAAGCCGTTTTTCTGAGAACAAAAAGTCTCTTTTCAAACAGTGAAATAATTATGATAAAATAGGATCACATTTACCTAAATCAGACAATCTTTTATAAATTTAGTAACCTCGGCTGTTTCTGTCAGGAATAGAATTATTTGGATTTCTAAAACCATGTTTTTCCATCATGTGGTTTAAAAACCTGATATCGTCAGAGAATTTTTCTCCACAAATTGCACAGTTATTCACAAACTTGTTTTATATCGCGATCTTTTTAGGCTTTGTTGTAGAATAGACAGTATGGAAAAAAATCCAAAATTACCAAAGATTTCATTTTCAATTACTCCTAGTCAAGAAGGATATATCATTGCCTGTAATGAAATTCCATATCTTTTTACCGACGTTAAAAAAATTGAAGAGATTGATAGAAGCATAAGCAGACTAGTTACAGAATATATCGAATATTTCCCCCATGATGCGACAAAACGTGGAATAAGCAGAGAAATTGAAACTCATGCAGTATGGAAAGCTAGACCTAACAGTGTAGCTTTAGAGTAAAAAGTGCCAGCACTACTGCTTCCCAAGAGCTCTCGCACCTTAGTAACACAGCAGCGACATTGGGTTTGACTTCCGGGTTCGGTATGGGACCGGGTCGGACCCCAACGCTATGGCCGGCTTGTAAGTTATTTTGATAATGTTCTGTATTAAGCTTACTTGAGTAGAGATATAAATTAAGAAAAAAGCTCCTAAAGTCTATTGACTCATAGAGTTGCTGTTCTTGATAAGGAGACATGCCAACCAAAAAAGTGTGGGCTTGAATGCATCAAATATTGCCCGGTAAACAAATCAGGAGCTGATTGCATAGTCCTTAATGAAGAAATGGGAAAAGCCCAGATTGATGAAAATATTTGCAATGGTTGTGGCATATGTGTTAAGGTATGCCCCTTTGATGCAATAACAATTGTAAATCTAGCAGAAGAGTTGAAAACAGAAAAAATTCATCAGTACGGGATGAATTCTTTCCGATTGTACAAAACCCCTACTCTAAAGAAAGGTCAGGTAATGGGATTACTTGGCAGAAATGGCATGGGCAAGAGTACAATTATCAATATTTTATCTGGAAATCTAAAACCAAATCTTGGAAATTATGAATCACCACCAGAATGGGTGGATATTTTAAAAAATTTTCATGGAACTGAATTAAAATCGCATTTTGAAAAAATTTCAAATGGTGAAATTAAAGTGTCCATAAAACCACAACAAGTATATAATTTAGCGAAGGCATTTAATGGAACTGCAAAGGAACTTTTGGAAAAATTCGATGAGCGTAATATGGTACCAGAATTAGTAAGAGACTTGGGATTAGAAAACGCTATGGAAAACAAACTTGATGAACTTAGTGGAGGTGAGCTACAGAGACTGACCATTGCAGTAGCTGCTTCAAAAGAGTCAGATTTTTATTTCTTTGATGAGCCATCGTCATATAATGATGTATTTCAAAGAATTGGGGTAGCAAAAGTAATTCATGGTCTGGCCAAACTTGAAAAAAGTGTCATGGTTGTAGAACATGATCTTACAGTGTTAGATTACATTAGTGATTTTATAGAAATACTATATGGTGAGCCTGCTGCATATGGTATTGTTGCAAATGTTCTCTCAACCAAAGTTGGTATAAATGTATTTTTAGATGGTTATCTCCCAAATGAAAATGTCAGATTTCGTGATACTGCGTTTAGATTCGATGCCTCAACTTCTACCGATGAATTTGTTATGACTGATACTATTATAGAATACCCATCATTACAGAAAAAATATCCTTCTTTCTCAGTTTCAATAGATGCTGGAAGAGTAAGAAAAAATGAAGTTTTGGGCATTGTAGGTGCAAATGCCTTGGGAAAAACAACCATGATGAAGATGATTGCTGGTGTTGAAAAACCTGATTCTGGGAATCTTGAAACTAAGGTGAAAATAGCATACAAACCACAATATCTTACAAATGATTTTGATGTAGAGGTAATTACACTTTTAGAAAAGGCAAACAATGGGGGATTAGAAGGTACTGCAGAAGAAGAACAGATCATTGATCCAATTAAGGTAAAAAAATTATACAATAAATCAATAAAAAATTTGTCAGGAGGAGAATTACAGAAAGTTGCAATTGCTGCGTGTCTTTTACAAAAAGTTGATCTTTATGCACTTGATGAACCCTCTGCATTTTTAGATGTTGAAGATAGGATTGCTATTGCAAAATTGATTCAGCGATTTGTCCGTTCTTATGGTAAATCAGCAATAATAATTGATCACGATATTCAGCTTATGGATTTAATCTCTGATTCATTAGTAATTTTTGAAGGAAATCCTGGAAAGGAAGGATATGCAACATCACCAAAATCTAAGGCAGAAGGTATGAATAGATTTCTAAAATCTCTGGATATCACTTATAGAAGAGATGAGACGAGTTTACGACCCCGAGTGAACAAAACTGATAGTAGATTAGATAGAAATCAAAAGCAGTCAGGACACTTCTACTATAGAAATTGACTCGAATGCTAAAAGTATAATAATTCTCAAGATACCAGATTCGCTTGTACCAAAGAAAAAAACGATTGGAAAAGTTCTTTTAGAAAAGGTAAAGACTGCAAAATCAGTTTTTTACCAGTCTTCTCCTGTAAGTGGCGATTTTAGAACGCGAAAATTGGAACTACTTGCTGGCGAGGACAAAACAGAAACAGAGTATAAAGAACACGGATGTAGATTCAAGGTAGATGTTGAAAAAGCATTTTTTTCTCCTAGACTTTCTACAGAACGAGACAGGATTGCAAATTTAATAAAAGATGGTGAAACAGTCATCAATATGTTTGGTGGAGTTGGAATGTTTTCCATCATCGCTGCAAAAAAAAAGAAATGTGTTGTCTACAATATTGACATAAATCCAAGCGCCACAAAGCTTTGTGAACAAAACATTAAGCTAAACAAGCTTGTAGGAAAAGTTGAATCATTAACAGGCGATGCTGCAAAAATTATAGAGGGACAATTATCAGGAAAAGGCGACAGAGTTCTAATGCTTTTACCTGAAAAATCAGATGAATTTTTAGATGCTGCAATAAAGGCCGCGAAAAAGAATGGCATAATTCATTATTATTGCCATATACATAGTGATAAAAAAAATGAGGTAGGTAGGATTGCAAAAGAACACTTTCTGGATGTAATGAAAATTAAAACTGAAGTTCTAGGTTCTAAAATAGTGAGGCCTGTGGGACCTAGATTTTACCAAGCTGTTGTAGACGCTAAACTGTTATAGTTACTTTTTATCGTCAGAAACTAAAGATGATGGAGACGATTTTGATGTTGCCATGTTATAGCCAATCCAAGAAATTACACCTAATATTCCTCCAACTGCCATAAGCACAGAAAGTTGCAATACAATTGGACTCCATTCAGAAAGCATCAAAAGATATGCATACACGAAGAACCCGCCTATAGATAAAACGAAGATCATAATTCCTATGTTGCGCTGTCTGTTCATTACGCTAAAATCTTTTCTAGAGTTATTTATTTGAATCTAGTAAACAAATTCAATTGCCATCAAGTAGGCATCCTCACCGTCTCTGTAATATGCCTTTAACCTTTGTTTGATAATAAACCCAATTTTTTCATATAGTCTTACAGCTTCATTATTGCTACAGCGAACCTCCAGATAGAGTTCATCCGCCTTTTTTGTTTTAATTCCAGTTATTGCTTCTTCAACTAATACTCGTCCGATCCCCTTTTTTCTATGTTCTTCCAATACTGCGACTGAAACAACATGTCCTTTTTTAACAAATCCTAGTTTTTTAAAATTTGAAAACCCGTATTCGATTTTACACATAATATATCCAACAAGTTTTTTATCGATTTCAGCCACAATAAATGACTCGGGTAGTTCTGAAAGCAAGCTCTCATAGAAATAATCAGAATAGTGCTCTGGAAGAGTTTTCATATTTATTTCCATTACCGGAATTATATCTGATGGGTCACATCTTCTAATAATACAGTTACCAATTTCCCTTAATGCTACTTGCAATCCAAAAATATCTGGAATGGCGTAATTATTTAACTTTAGTCAAATAAAGGAATTAATGTGCATATATCATAAGAACCTCAATTTGAGTGAACCAACCGTAGAAGAAGTAATATCAGTTGTTTCTGCCGTATTTCAGATAAAGGGAATAAACCAAAGTCTTGGTGTACTTCAGATTGAGATAGAAAATGAAGAATTCAAACAAAAATTTGCTCAACTAGCAAAACAAATAGAATCTAGAAATCTTGTTGCCAGGCTTGAGAAGAATGGCGACAGAACATTTGTTATCATATCAAGATTTCAATCACCAAAGTCACGACGAGTCTGGATTCCAAGAGCATTATTTGCAGCCACAATACTAATGGTAATGATTGATGGTTATTACCATACAATTGCGGCAAACTCAATAACATACATTGGTGAACCTTTCCAGATAGCAGCACTTTTTACAATTTCTTTAATGGGAATACTTGGAATTCATGAACTTGGTCACATGATTGCTTCAAAGTTGCATCGTATCAAAATAAGTTGGCCATATTTTATCCCAGGGATTCCAGTCTTTGGATTTCCTACATTTGGAGCTCTTATCATGTCACGAAGTTTTATGATAAATAGAGATATTTTATTTGATATCGGAATTTCTGGACCTATTGCAGGACTAATTATTGCAGCGATTGTGTCAGTATATGGAGCCTATCTTTCTCCATTAATCCCAAGTGCCGAAGCACAAGCTCTTTTTCACTCTGGGCTTGTAGAAGTACATTCGAGTATACTCATGGATGCAACAATTCTCTTAGTAGGCAAACATATTGTTGGAAAAGAATTGATAATGTCACCGATATTGTATGCAGCATGGTTTGGATTTCTCATAACATTTCTCAATCTTCTTCCAGCATGGCAACTCGATGGCGGTCATATTGCTCGTGCAACTTTTGGTAGAAAAGTGCATCAAATTAGTACGTATGCAAGTATAGGAATTCTTGCAGCTATTGGATACTATATCATGGCACTATTTGTCTTAATGTTCAGCATGAGAAGCCCAGATGTAAAACCACTTGATGATATTTCTCCGCTTTCAAATAAACGAAAAAAAATTTTTGTTCTTGTAATGATTCTTGCATTTCTATGTGCACGATTCCACCAAATGATAACATCCCAAGTTTTTTAGTATAGAATTCTGGCAAAATAGACACAATTCCTATCTGAAATTTTTTCCCAGTTTCAGTTAAAAACAAGAGGTCCTCCATTCCATCAACATATTTTGCAGGATTTTTTAGCCTGTCCAAACTAATTCTTCCTTCTATGTATTGTTGTATAGCTTCAGAACCTATACCATTTCGACATTCCGCAAGGATAATTGCTACACCTTCTTCCTTGATTGCTTCAGAACAATTCCATAATGAAGAAAGAGATCTTCCAAATGTCTGGTCACTACTTTCTTTCCCAGTACTAATAATGATGGCACGATGTTTTCCAACTTCATTTATTGCTATGGAAGACAGAGATTTAGATATTGACGAAGTCGTCGATGGATGGCCTATAGATAGATCCGTTACGCCTAACGAATTTGCAACAATCTCGATTGCAGATACATCAAAAGCATCTGTAAATTTCTGAGATATTGTAAGTGTTGGAAGGTCTTCTCCTGGTGCTGGCAGATTTCCTTTTCTTTTCTCATATGCTGCAAGCATGTGATCTTTTCCAAATCTTCTTACTAACTTTGTTGAGATAGTGTTAAAACCAAAGAGGCCATCTAACTCCATTTCACCGATAAAAACTAAATTAGAGTTTGAAAGTTGTGATGTACTAAATTCTGAAATTGCCAAAGTTGGATCTGAAAAAATATTCTTCATGATATGAAAATTAGACTTATCTACTAGAATTTTCGGTTTAGGAATTAACTTCTGATTACATTTTTCTAGCAATATAGAAATTACTTTTTGCACAGCTTTTGAGTATTCAAGGATTACAAGTTCGGTTGGTTTTGTGAGATCAATTTGTTCAAGTTTGGAAGAAATTTCAAGATCTATTAAGTTTTTTCCTTCCGGCTCTATTTTTTTGTCAAGATTTTCGGCTCTAATGTCCAATACTACATCTGTGGGCCCGTAACTAAGCCAAATTTCTGGCATAAGACTATCAATAGGACAATTAAAATAAATCTAGTTTAGTTAATTTTGCTGTGGAGTTTGTCAAAGAATTTGCAACTTTTTTGTATCAGAATGGTGCAATCAAATTTGGAAATTTTAAACTTTCAAGTGGGAAGGATAGTCCTTATTATATAGATCTAAGGATTGTGCCAAGTTTTCCACATCAATTTCGTAAAATGATAAAAATGCTTCAAAGTTTGATATCTGAAAAGATTGGATTGGATAATTTTGATTGTATTGCCTCTGTTCCCACCTCTGGACTTGTTATTGCGTCTGCGCTTGCTATTGAGACTGTGAAGCCACTCATCTACATAAGGCAAAAGCCGAAAGATTATGGGACTGAGAATGTGATAGAAGGAAAAATAGCAGATGGATCTAGAGTCTTACTTGTTGATGATGTTGGGACAACTGGTCTGTCTTTACTAAATGCGGTCAAAGCACTAAGAGCTTCTAAAATGGTTGTGACAGATGCATTTACAATAATAAATAGGTTTGAAGGTGCCAGAGAGCTCTTAGCATCTGAAAACGTAAGATTGTATGAAATTACAGATATTATTGCGCTAAGCTCCATATTA
The DNA here is from genome assembly GCA_005877305.1 of Nitrososphaerota archaeon. Taxonomy (GTDB): domain Archaea; phylum Thermoproteota; class Nitrososphaeria; order Nitrososphaerales; family Nitrosopumilaceae; genus TA-20. The sequence goes on from VBPW01000049.1 coordinate 12,590, forward strand.
CATAAAGAAAACTTGCTTAATGATGAGATTTTTGAGCAAATTAAAAACAAATTGGTCTAATCTAAAGCCAAAAAAAGGCTGCAGAGTTAGCTTTCGTAGATCATTAGTTCTTTTTCCTCTAGCAAGGTATGCAAATTATGTACTGCTCTATAAACTTCTGATTCTTTTTTTGCTCCAGTACATACAAGTTTTCCTGAGGCAAAAAGTAAGATGACCGTTTTGGGGTCAAGCATCCTATGTATTAATCCAGGAAATTGCTCTGGTTCATACATACTTCGTGGCAGATTTCTTGCAGCCTGTTCTAAGTGAATTTTTCCTCCAAGACTTGCAGACGCTACTATGTTTTGAATAACTATGACAGCATCTTTTTTTATTTTGATACCACCCTTTCGAAGTTTTTGTACTACACTTCTTACTGCCTTGATAGCTTGTTCTTCTGATTTTGCGCCAGTACAAACCATCTTACCAGAACTAAAAATCAACGTTGCAGTTTTTGGTGATCTTATTCTGAAGACTAAACCTGGGAATTGATCAGGATGATACTCAACATCTGGAAAAGTTTGTGTGATTACATTGAGATCAATTCTTTGATCCACCGATGCCGAGGCCACAACATTTTCTATGCTGACGATTGGCTTTGTTTGAGGCATTTTTTTTCCTTATATAAGGGCTTTATATATACTCTGTAACCTTTTGTTGTAGCACATTATGTCAAATTTATCAAATTCTTTGGGGTTGAAAATTGTTTTAGGCAGCTCAGACAAATGCCTTCACATCACGATTCAGATATAACTCTGATTCTTCATTGCGGCCTAATGAAAATTGTATTTGCTTATTTTAAAACTACTGGCAAGGACATGATGATCATTCATGGCGGTCATTTTATGGCAGGTAATTGCATTCTTTTATTATAAACTGAAAATCAAAGTATGGCTGCTCATTTGGTTTCCTAGTTGTTCTTGTTAACTAAATAGATTCCATCCAAAAATCTAACCATTTAGCAAATTAAGGAACATTTACACTACAAAAACCAACATAAATTACAGAAAGTTGGCATCTAAAATCAAAAAGTGGGCCCAAAGGGCTTCGATCCCTTGGCTCACCGGTTATGAGCCGGTTACTCTACCAAGCTGAGTTATGGGCCCCGCACAAACAATTTTGTAGGCAGTATAAAATGGT
>VBPW01000050.1 GCA_005877305.1 Nitrososphaerota archaeon
CTCTCCTGATGATAAATGATAAACTTCTCCAGAATTTTCCCTTGTAGCTATAGTTTGTATCGCATTACAAGCATCTGCAACAAATAGCCAGTCTATTTCAGTATCGCTATTAAAAAGCGTAAAAGGAGTATTAGACAAACAATTGGTTATGATTTTTGGAATCAGTTTTTCTGAATTCTGTCTTGGGCCATAGATATTTACTGACCTAACTATACTGGATTTTATACCATAGCTCTTTTGATATGCACGAATAAACATCTCGGCTGCAGCCTTTGATGCTGCATAAGATGTTGTTGGAGCTAATATAGAATTTTCAGTTGGAATGCTTTGAGTTTCCCCAAAAACCTTATCAGTAGACATAAAGACTAAAAATGGAGGGAAAGATAGCTGTCGTAATGTTTCTAATATAGTTAAAGTGCCTTCTGTATTATTCTTAAAGAAGCCAATTGGATTTACAAAACTTCTATCTACATGAGATTCTGCAGCCAAATGAATCATCATATCGGGCTCTTCTTTCTTCAAAATACTATGAATCAATAAACGGTTTGTTATATCTCCAGAATAGAATTTATGTTTTGGATACTTGTTAAGTTCCTTAAGCGTTTTTTCACTAGATGCATAATTTGCCTTACTTAAATTAATTACATCAAAATCTTGTTCTAAAAGAGAAAAAGCTAGATTACTTCCAATAAATCCCAAACCTCCAGTAATTAAATATTTCATTGTTTCTCCCACCTAATACGCTTATAATCATATTGTCTGACTTCATCAAATGCCTTTGGATTGATTATAGATACCCAATAAAATTTACCAATAAATCTTACAATCAACCAACTTATACCTAAAAGACCGGCAATTCCTATAGATTTCCAGAGTTTAGGCTGGATTCGTGGGTCAATAAGAAGAGATTGCTTTAATCCCAATCTATATCCTTCTATATATTTAATTAGTCTCTTCTTGATACTTTTAACTAAAGGATAATTAGTTACTCCTCTATATTTTACCAAAAAATCCTCTGGTAATCGAGCAATATTATATCTACTAGAGGCACGAAGCCAGAAATCTACATCCTCTCTTTCCTTCAGGTCGTGCCAACCTATTCTTATAGCAAAAGTTCGTGGAGCCATTAGAACCTTTGCTCCAAGTATTTTTCCTTCATAAGATTTGTGATATAAGTCCACAAACTCCTTTAATCTTGGTTTGTAAACATCGTCCATATCAAAATAGGCGATTATATAGTCACCCCACGACTTATCTAATGCAATTTGCCGCCCTTGGCCTCTAGAGCAACTCTCAGTAAATAGACGAATTTTATTCAGATATTCCATCTTATAAAGATAATCCTGAGAGCCATCGGTGCTGGCATTATCAACAACTATAACTTCAAATCTTTCATCTATCTGGTTAAGAATGCTTCTCAAAGATTCCTCTATTGTATCGACAGTATTATAATTCGTTATAAGAATGCTATATTTCGGACTATTCATCCTTAATCCCCAATTTTACTTTAATTTTTCGTATATCCTCAAAAAGCTGTTGGAATTCAACATTCTTTTGCATAGCAAGAGATTGCTCGGCTGATAAGATAACAGATTTTCTGTATTCCCAATACCCTTCAATTAAGCCAGCTAAAACAAGTGGAATACCTAGATAGATTAGAAACTCAGTGAAATGAAGACTGGGAAAGAACTTAGAAAATTCATTGGTATAAAGAATCGAGGCTAAACTGAGAAAGGTAAAGGGCATTCCAATTGTTGACCATCCTCTATTGAAATAAAGACGAAATTGTGCAAGTCTTGCAATAATAGACATTATCTGCGTTGTCTCCTAAAGGCTAATACGCCCATATAATAAACTAATCCTGCCCAAAATGCGGCATGACTTAAGTATCTCAAAGGATGTTTCCAAACCCCTATTCTAAACATTCGTTGTATCCATTTATCAAAACTTCGCTCATAAAGAAGATAAAGAAGAGCCTCGTTGAATGAGATTAAAAATCTCTTATACCAATTATTAGTATTTAAAGCTGAAATTTCTTTAATAGCCCAATAGCAGCGAATTGCATCAAATCCCAATTTTATTAGCCGCATCTGCCATTCTATATCTTCCTGATAAGCTCTATAGAATCTTTCATCAAAGGGTTGAAACTCAATTCTTCGTATAATTCTAGTTCCTATCGAATCAACAAATCCATGTGTTTCTGGCAATAAATTTACTAAAGAAATAAAATCTTTCGGGTTAAAAACTAAATCATCATCCATAAAGGCAACTATATGATTATTTTTTTCAGGAATAGTCATATTTGCACCAATATTTCGAGCCTGAGCAGCATTAAATCCCTTTGTTACAATAACATTAATTGTAAATGGATTTATACTATTAATAAGTTTCTCAACACTATCTAATGTTGGGCAAGTTGCCTTTGCATTGGGAATAACAATAGTTAAGGGTATCAATTATTCATCCTATATGTTTACCTATATTTAAGTCTTCCTAGCCTTTCCAGACCCACGACAAGTTGAACAGGCTGCCTTATAGCTGAGATTATTAGAAACAAAGGCCGACATTAGGTCTATCTCAACGAATCCTGTCCCGCTACATTCTTGACATTTCATCTTAGTTCATCCACGATTTCCTGTGCTCTATTAGCCCATGTATGATATTTCAAGGTTTGTTGGTATCCGTCTGAAGCCATTTGGCTTCTCTCTTCTGGATTATTAGAATAATAGGCAATCTTTTCCTTTAATTCTGATATGGTATGAGCAATAGAAAGATGTCGTCCATCTTGAAATAGAGTTTCAAGCCCACTTCCCGTATCGTAGGCAATACAGGCAGTTTTACAAGCTAATATTTCAAACGGTCTTGCAGCAAGAAGATTTCCCGATAAAGACAAAGCAGATTCTGAGTTATTATATATTCTACAACAATCATGCCCATATTTACCTTCAAATGCAGTAATCGTTCCTGCTAATTGTTCAAATATAGCTTTACGAAATCCATAATATGTTCCAACAAAGGTGCAAGCGTATTTTGGAAGGTTACTAGGATATGACCTAAAAATTGTAGTATCTACCCCATAAGGTAGCCATTTTCTTCCATCTAAGGCAGCAGCCTTTTGACCTACAAATACAGTATCATAATCTTCAAGGGGAACCTTCTTCCATCTATTCCAAGGCAGAGGGTCTAACATATATAGAATTCTCTTATTGACCTTGAGAGGCTTAAGATTTAATCTTCTTTTAATAGGAGGTTCTATTTCTAAAACAGCATCAAAGTTCTTGGATTTAAAATGCCTAAATCTCTGTTTCCATAATAACCTATCTAAGCCCAAGATAGTAAATGCATTTACACTATATTTACTACCCCATTCAAACCAATCATAGGGCAGAACAGTCACGTTTACTAATTGTGCTAGACTTGATACTAAGGGGTCGGAGAAGGTAGAACAGTCCTTTATGATAAGTAGATTCGTCAACTGCACTTCCCCAACTTCCTCAAAAGACTCCGAACAGAATCATAGGTTCGTCCCGTTATCTTGGCTATTTGTTGTTGAGATTTTCCTTGAGAAAATAACTTAACTATTTCATTTGTTTCCTTTTCTGTAAGGCGATTCAATTTCCTTGCAGGCATTCCCAAATACATCAATTTATGTTGGACAGAACCATAGGTTCTATTTAGCTCTAAAGCCATCTCGGAATAAGACCTTCCTCCATTATACATTTCCAATAATTTCTCTGTTTCATCTTCAGACCACCGAGGAGATTGTTGTCTATTAAGTTCAAATACCTCATCATCTTCAAATCCTTTAACCGTCTCAGACCCGGAATGCTCATAAGACATATTAGTTTTCTATTACCGAATTACTCTTCCTAAGTTGCCTGTATTCTTCTGCCGTGAAGACTTGTGAAAGAACCTGACCTGTATGATAATATTGTGGAACTCCATTCGGACCTTCAACCTTGTATATCTTAGTTGCTACAATATAAAGTCCTAATACCAAGCCATCTGCTAAGGAATAGTAAGACCAATTTTCCTCTAAGGGTTTAAATCCTATGAACTTTCTGTTGGGAGGTATTGAAATAGACATTAGACTTCTACTTGTTTTTCGACAGACTCGGGGAGAGGAATCGTTATAATAGGAACTAATGCAATAAGATGCTTACCAATAACCTTAACTTCTACATGGTCGCCCGCCTTAAGTCCAACCGTAGTTAAAATTTCTGGAGGAATAATTATAGCAGTTGAATAGGATTTACGACCAACCTGAGAACCAACATGATATAGCTGCCTAATAAAACTATTTTCAGACATTTATAATCACTATATATCTAAGCGTGGAGATATAACTTACCGTTTGAGAGTCTAAATTCTATCGTCAAGGTTCCAACTCTATTAGGAAGGCCCATTATCGTCTCTACATAACTTGTAGTACCTTTCTGCATACCTGAAACGAAACATCCGCAAAGTCCATAAATCTTATCAAAATTTACAAGCTTTCCATCTGAATTTATGGTCATAAATCGCCTCTTATCCCCTACAATATCATGTCTATCGCCCATCAAGTAAACATCGGCATCGAAACCCTGTCCCATCCTTTCTAACTTCTTTAGGGCATCTGTCGCATTAATACCGCCGAACTTACCATGTGTAAGAAATAGTTTCCATGTTCTCTTAAACTCTCCATTTGAAACTACAAGATAGACCAAACAAACATAGCCACCATATCGAGTTCCAAGAGGCTTGGTAAGAAGTTCCTTAATTGGATTTATATGGCTGTATTTTTCTACAGTCAAGTCATGATTACCCATGAGCATAAGAAGAATCTTTTCTTTTATCGGAGTTAATTCAGAAACTAATGTCTCATATAAATGAACCGGATTATCCTTAAACTCATCAACAATTTGGCCTGCTCCTCTCTTCTCATTTGGATTAGTATAAATTTGTGACCCATAATCTCCCATACCTATAGTATATCGTGAGGAGTCATCTTGAATTCGTGTTATAACCTCTTCCCACTTATGTCCATCAAAATTAACATCGTCACGGTGAACATCTGAAATTGGCTCAATAAATAGAGAATCCTTACCCTTCGGAAGATTGATTTCTATTCTGTAGGTTTCCACTTATACTCGCTCCATTGATATGTGAACTAAGGTATTTAAAGGTTTCATACTTCATTCGTATCCTGAATACCCTTAGAACTAATCTTAAAGAGTGCCGACGCCCGAGGTAGGTAACTTGAGTCTACTAGCGTAGCTGTCCATTCTCCCGGAGGAGGCTGTGAACGAGTCATTTGCATACTAATCAGATTACCCGTCGCATGAAGGAAGAACTCTCCACCATAAGGAGACTTATCCATTCCAAACCTCATTCTAGCGCCCAACTGAGCACCCGAGTCTGGAATCCCTCCTACCTGAGCTGTCAAAACCATTGCAATATTATACCTTGAAGTAAGAGTTTCTAGCATTCCTATATGTCGTGCCAATTCTTGAGTTCTAGAAGTCAATCTCTCTCGTCCAAGGAACTCCTGTCGGAATTTAGAGTTAAAACTATCAATACAGACCAATCCTATATCTACTCCTGAAGCTAATTTCTTAGCCAAGATTTCATAGGCCAAAAACTGCTGATAAGGACTATTTATTGAACTTGCTCTGATTACATAAATATCCTTGGATAAATCTATAGTAATACCCTTCAATTTTGCCATTTCTACTATCCTCTCAGGAACAAAGGTTCCGGGCTCTGTCTCCAAGTAGGCAACCTTTCGTCCTAAATTCTTTATACAGCTTATCATCAATGAGAAGCAAACCTGTGTCTTACCTGTTGCTGCCGCACCTGTAAAGGTTGAAATCATGTCTGTTGGAATACCACCACCTAATATTCGGTCAAATTCTTTAGAACCCGTAGGGATGAATTTAATCTTAGCTTTTCTATCATCTGCTACCTCTTGTGCAGTTTTAATCTCTATGACCTTCTCTAAAGCCAAATCCTTTGCAGAACTTATTATCTCCTTTGCCTTAGCCATAGAAACTTCCAATATAGATTGAACTTCTTCCGGTCTTGCTATTGCAAGTTGGTCTAGACCAGTTATTCCGCCCTTTCTGAGTTGTTCGGCAGATTTCTCACCTATTCCCTTAGCTTCAGTAAGCTCGTCTTTATTAGTTGGCAAGTATATCCCTAATCCTCATAAACCGCGCGTATTTAAAGAGAGTCCATTCGTGTCGGCCAATCTTTATAGAAATTCTAAAAGTCGATTTCTTAGCTACTAACTTCATATCGCTCGCCATTAACTATACCTTCTATGCTTACCTATATAAATGTTTCCTTCTGATACTGTGCTACAGCCGCTACATGGTGACAATGATGATTAGTCATCCAGCCTTGACAGTGACATTCAAACCTACCATCCCGCATAATCACTGTATATTCATGGTCATTCTCAAGATTAATTACCTTCCAAGTCCGTAGACTTAGCTTTTCAACAACTAGCATTTACGGATGTCCATTATACAATAAATATTAGTTGTAGTAGTGGTAGTTTGTGTAGTTGAAGTCGTTGTAATAACAGAAGTGGAGTCTGTGGGATAAACTCCAAAGACTGAAAGTAGCATCCAAGCATAGTAGGCCTGAGAAGTATGTGCAGCTTCAATAACTATCGTATGAGGCCCCGGACTAAGAGCTATTCCATTAGGCCCACCCAAGTAGGGTATAATAACTCCAGTAGTAGTTAACTGGGAATCATCAGTCAGGGGATGCCAATTAAACATAGTATAGGGAATGCCATCTACATCTATCTTTATATTATTGACAGTTTCTAGTTGTATATGACCTGAAGCTAAAATATAAACTCTTTCATTAGGATGGCCCACATATATGGCTAATGTAGTATTTGTTGCCTGATAAACTGTCTGAGCATTTACAATAGATAGACTTTCAGGCACATAACTAGAATTACCCCTATACAAAGGAGTTACGTTAACAGTCCAAAGTAGAGGATTATTCCATGTAGTATAAGAAAATGCGGTTGTTGAATTAATATTGCTCGGTAAACCAAAGGGTAGACTAAGTGCCCAATGGAAGGTATCGGGTAGACTTCCATCTCTATGAAGAGGTGTAATTATTCTTGTAACTTCAAATCCCTGATAATAAATAACCATAACGCGGTCATAAGGGTCATAGGGCGAATTTCCAGCAACATATATTGTACTACCTCTTGAAGATGGAGGTACAATCGTTACATTAGTATTTGTAATTGGTTGAATGCTTGACTGAAAAGGAGTTGATATTAATAGACTTAGATAAAGGACTAAAATTGCAATTGAAATCTTATATTTTAGTCCAAGCTTACTTAATATCATTTCTCAAGCCCTCTCTTTCGATTTTTTTCATCCTCTATCGCAGCCTTCTTCTTGGCCCGATATAAGGGGTTATCGGTATCCATAGCCTTAATTGATTCATCCGTATCCTCCTTATCTGCTCTAACCTGCTCAAAGTATTCCCTTACAGTATTTCCATATAGGGGTATAGTTCCATTAAAGGCATTAACATCAACAATTTTATGGTCATAATTAATCTTGGGCATAATTACATATCTAATTCCATAGCGGTTTGCACCTCTTATCTTAGCAATTATTCCACCTATAGCCGAAACCTTTATGTCTCCCTTCATTACTTCCTTTATTTCCATTGCTCCTGTCATAGCTATATTTTGCTTCAAAGGAACAGGATATAATTCAAATTCTGAAAGTTTTCCACCTGCCTTTAGATGTTCTACTAAGCGTCTCTTAAAGTCGTCAGGGTCGCCAAGACTACTCATTAGACTTATGGTCATAGTTACTCCGGCAGAGGGGCCATCTATACGAGTTCCACTAAACTTTATGTGGGTATAAGCCTGCGTCTTAAGGTCAATACCATAAATTCTAAGTATTGCAGTTCTTACGTCTTTAATCGAATCTGTAACATCCTTATCATCACCATGAACAATTCCCGAATGAACATAGTCTGCAAGTTTAGGGTCATCGACCAATTTAACATAGGCTTGGACCTGCATAACATCTCCTGCACCTTCATGGTAACTATCTGCTCCTAGAACAGAAAGACCATTAACTTGACCAAATTCTTTGCCTTTAATCTGAACTTCGGTTGCAGACATAGTTTTACTCATTGCATTCTCTAAAACCTGAGTCTCAATGGTAGAAGTATAGTCCTCTATTGCTGTCCTAACATGAGATTCCTTTATTCTGGTATCACCAGAAGTCCATGCAAGCTGCGCAGACTTCTTGATTACCTTAATCACGGCTCTAAACATGATTTTCATATGATTCTTATCACTAGCACGAGTCTTAACATAGTCTAATATATCGTGGAATCCCTGTGCCTCCATAGGTGGAAAACCAAAGCGGTAAATTTCATCTCTTACAACTTGACAAACCATCATTTCATTAAGTGGTCCTGCAGGTATTTCATCCTTCATCATTATAATATCTCCATAATTTTCTATTCTATCTCTAAAGGCAGGAATTTGGTTAAAGAGGCTAGACTTATCAAATATAAAGTCTAAATTAACAGCAATGAAGAGGAAAAACATGGCCTTTACTGGAGGAGTCATTACATTTTGACCTGCAGTAGCGCCGCCCGTTCCTCCGCCTGAAAGAGTAGAGGTATTACTTTGAGCCTGTATAGGCATTTCACCATCTTCCATGACGGTCAGAAG
>VBPW01000018.1 GCA_005877305.1 Nitrososphaerota archaeon
CATATATTACTGTCACCGTTACTAACTCAACTCCAGTTAGTGGTGCATCAGTTACATTGACGGTAAAGAATCCAAATGGAGGTACCTCACAGGGCACTGGTACAACTAATTCCCACGGACAGGTGACTTTCTCATATCATATTGGAAGATATGCTACGAGTGGTGCATACACAGCAAGTGCTATTGCAACTAAATCCGGATACATCTCTGGTAGTGGTCCGGCAACATTTATCGTCAATGCCGCACTGACTAACAACGGATAGTTTAAAGCTAGACTCAAACTATTTACTAACTTGGAAGGATTTTACATGTCTTCATGATGGTACCTAGAGTTTAAACAAATTATGATTCTTCCTTGAAACAATCACTATAGCTGATATTGTAGCTAGTGTAAATATCACTACGGGAATGGAAGGAAATTCTGGGACGGATGTTCTTTCTGATATATCAAAGGTAAACAATTTTGAAATGGTATTTTCTGATTTATTTTCGGTCTCATATGAGAATGTCACATTTGCATTTGTAGTGCCAGATGATGTTGCAGTATACGAATTGTCTCGGCTTGGTCCAACTACCGTAGTGTTCTTTCCTGGCTTGAGCTCGATATTAAATATTGCAAAGCAACCCATTGCTTGACCTAAAGCCACGTTCTTGTCAAAGATTGCAGAAAGTGGAGGCTGGCATCCGCCATGAAAGTAGACTGTACCAGGAGAATCGTTTACTACTGTTGCATTAATCTGAAAAGAATCTCCAACATGAATCTGCGACGGACTTGTCTGAATATCTGTAAGTTCAATTCCTTGCCCAAAAACTGGCGAACCGGCTAAGAAGCAAGCAATAAAAATCAATGACGGTAGGATCATTATTTTTTGTAAGTTCATGAGCTTCACCTTTTTACTCTGGGAGAAATGACTCTTAAAGGATGGGTTCAGACCTGTGAGAGTCAGAGTCTCATAGGACTAGCTGATCTCTCAGATTTTTTATTAATCTAATGTAAATAATTACGACAACGAATAAAAAGAGCATTTGTTATTCATAGATATGCAGGCAGAATCTGTAAAGTATATTTTTGTAACGGGAGGAGTAATGTCAGGCCTTGGCAAGGGAGTAGTCTCATCTTCGATCGCAAAATTATTGCAGCTTTCAAATCAAAAAGTTTCTTGTGTAAAAATTGATCCCTATTTGAACTATGACGCAGGTACAATGAATCCCATAGCACATGGTGAAGTCTTTGTGACTGAAGATGGCGGAGAATGTGATATGGATATTGGAAACTATGAAAGATTTCTTAACCAGAACATACCCAAGTCTCACAACATAACGACTGCTCAAATTTATTCAAGAGTTATTGAAGCTGAAAGACAAGGTGAGTATCTCGGTGCATGTGTCCAGATAATACCACATGTTACTGATGCAATAAAAGAACGGATCAGAAATATTGCAAAAACAGAAGATTTGGGTGTTCTAGTAGTAGAGTGTGGCGGAACTGTTGGCGATATTGAGAGTCTTCCTTTTTTGGAGGCATTAAGACAGATAGGTTGGAGGAAGGTCCAGAAAATGTCATTTTCGTACATGTTACACTTGCACCATCTCTTGATGTGGTAGGGGAACAAAAGACAAAACCCACACAACATAGCGTACAAGAGCTTCGTAGAATCGGTATACAGCCAGACCTATTAGCGGTAAGATGTACATATCCACTTGAAACGGCAGCCAAAAAGAAGATCTCACTTTTCTCAAATGTATCTGTTAAAGACGTATTTTCCTGTCATGATGCCGATTCAATTTTGAAAGTTCCCCAAATGCTGTATGATCAAGGAATTATAGACATTATTTTTAAAAAGTTTGGCAAAGTTGGTCTAGTAAATACTTCGGCAAACTGGGACAAGTGGAATGCAATTATAAATTCTTTTGCTAACATAAAGGAGACTGTGAAGATTGCAATGGTTGGAAAATATGTAAAGCTTACAGATAGTTACGTCAGTGTAAACCAAGCGCTCAAACACGCAGGTGCCAAAATTGGAAAAAATGTAACGCTAGATTGGATTGATTCTGAGGAATTAAATGGAAATATTGACAAGCTTTCATCATACCAAGGGATCCTAGTCCCTGGCGGTTTTGGAGAGAGAGGGTCTGAAGGAATTATAAGGACAGCAAACTATGCGAGAGAGAGAAACATACCATATCTTGGAATATGTTTTGGATTCCAGCTTGCAGCAGTGGCTTTTGGGCGGTATGTTTGTGGATTACAAAACGCAAATTCTACTGAGATTGCTCCAAAGACTGAGAATCCAGTAATAGATCTTTTGCCAGAACAAAAAACAATTGAAAACAAAGGTGGTTCTCTAAGACTTGGTTCAAACGAAATCAAAGTTGAGGATAATACTCTAGCATTCAAACTTTACAAATCAAATTCTATTCTAAAGAGACATAGACACAGATACGAATTCAATCAAAAATATCTTGATTTATTTAATAAAAAAGGAATGGTTTTTTCAGGATATAGTGACAACAAAAAACGAATGGAAATACTTGAAATTCCCACACATAGATTCTATTTGGGAGTACAATTCCACCCAGAATTTAACAGTAGACCGGGATTTCCAGAGGCATCCTTTGAAGCCTTTGTAAATGCTGCAGTTTACGCGTAATTATTTTGGAATTTCGTAGATTCTTTGTCTTGTATCTCGTAAGGAGACTCTTCTTTTGACATAGCCTTTATCAAGCAGATGACGTAAGGCAAGCCTTACTGTCCTATCTGGCAAAAGTGTTTTTGCAGCCAATTCTTTTTGGGTCAACGAACCCTCATACTCTAGTGTCTTTAACAAAAGCTTCGAGCTTGGCGGCATGTTGAGAAGATCATCGGCAAGCTTTACCTTCTTTGTTAACGCAGACACAGTAGTTGAATCCTTTTTCATCCTAATGATATTTGCAGGTTGTGGAAATTTAGTACAGGAAACCGTCTTGTCTACTTTGAAACGGTCTTTTCCGTCCATGACAACCTCACATCTAAGACTAGAGGATATGTCATCAATTTCAATGAAGCTGTCATCGGACACAATTAGTGGTCTCCTTGTAATATCCAACGAATTTACTGAAACAATTCCAAAAACTTTGGAATCCTGAAATATTGCAGGACCTCCTGCCGACATAGAATATGCAGACGAGCCAATCGGTGTTGTTATAATAACACCATCACTGCTGTCATGCCAGACTTCCTCACCGTTTATTCGTAAAACATGTTCAACCAGAGTTGCGCTTTTTGATGAAAACATTGCAAGGTCATTTAATACTGGATAAACACTTTTTCCGTCAATTTTTACACCAAGGCGTGTAACATGTTCTATTGTAAAGTCGCTTTTTTTTAGTCTGTTTAGAATTGTGGGAAATTCTTTTAGATCAATTTGGGCCAGATAACCGCTTGATTCAAATTCATTTATTCCAAGTACTGGTACGCTAGAATTCAGATCATGATGAAAATAATTCCTAACTCCTCTATCACCGCCGGTAACTATTACATAATCAATATCGTTGGGAATTGGTTTATTGCCTAGAACAAACGATTCGATGCCATGACTTTCAAGTGATAGTTTTACTGATTTTACAGTTCTTTCTTGGTCTTGGCTAAATATTGCTATTCGCATGGTGTGATTTCAGATTTTGTACAATAATAAACTATCATTAATACGGTTTTAGATGCAATATGAAAGCAAGCGAGTTCATAGGCAATCAGTAAAAATGATTTACCCTCTATTTGGGCTTGGGAATATGCTGTGTGTAGTAAAACTTTAGTGTAGAGTAAAAAGTTAGATCTTGTGAAAAAAAAATCTACCCTTATTGGCGTCATAATTGGTGTAATTGTAGCCTTTGTTGTCTTTCAACATCTTCCAAATCCTAATGAGCCCGATAATACGATAATTAAAAAACCGTCACCTTATAATCAAACTACAAGAGTATATGATGGTCCTGCCAGGATAGACATTGTAAATAATACAATGTATATCAAAGCTAAATTTGAGGATAATGAAACTAGCAAGATTATAATTCCAATAGATGCACTTCTTTTCAAAAACAAGTTTCTTTTTAATGAGGATAGTAGATCAAATAGTTCAGAGATTTCACCACAACCAGCATATTCTGAGGTATACAAAAAAATTGGATTATTCAATACATCAGAAAACATTGTATTTGTCTATCCTATTTTTACTCAGGCGGCTTATGATGAAAATGGATTTTATTATTATTATAACAAATTATGTGATTCAACATGTCTTACTGTTAATATTCCACCAGAAGAACATGGTAAATACACGTCTAGTATAAGGGCTGCTGCAATCTTGTCAATACTAAACTATCCCCACATAACTGACGTTGATATTGACAAAAACCCAGACATCTTAAAAAAATTTGACAGAATAATCGTACTACATAATGAATATGTAACACAGAAAGAATTTGATGGCATTACTAAGCATCCCGATGTAGTCTATCTTTATCCTAATGCATTATATGCTGAAGTTAAGACTGATTATGCTAATAACACAATTACGCTAGTCAGGGGTCACGGTTATCCTGATGCAAATATTAGAAATGGTTTTAATTGGAAATTTGATAATTCTCAATATGAATATGATAATCAATGCGATAACTGGTCCTTTTACAAAGTTGATAATGGTAAAATGCTAAATTGTTATCCTGCATTTAGAATGTATTATGATAGAGATCTGTTGACTGCAATAAAAGAATGATTGTAACCTAATGTCTGCTTTCATAAAAATCATAACGTACGATACAACCAGAGCTTCTATTTTCGTGTGTAAATACAGCATAAATTTTTGTTTTGGCTATTATTTTGTACAATAAAAGCCTAGATGTGCTTGAATTTCACTTGGTTATACAAGTAGGCAGCATTTTTTTCAATGTCACCATAATATGGAATCTTGGAAAGCCCAGTCTCTTTTGTCTCTAACGCTGCTTGTGCTGAACCAACCGCAAAACAAATTGCCCACAAAACATCTTTTTCCTTCAGAAGGGTGCAAGCAAAAGTAGCACAAAAAATATCACCTACACCGGTGCTATCGCTTATGTCGATGTTTGGAATTGTCAAGTAGTACAATCTATCTCCTGCAAGCAGTGTAATTTCACGCTTGTTTGTATACAGGATGTATTTTGTACCTTTTTTTTGCAATGAAAGCATTGCGCTAGTTTCTGTTTGGCCAGTGAGTGAAAAGGCTTCATCAGGATCTACTTTGATTGCAGAGATTTTTGAAAGATCAAGGCTTGTTCGTTCAAGATATATCTTATTTTTTTCATCTATTCTTCGCAGAAAACCCTGTGGGTCAAGCAATGTAAATTCGGAATTTTCTTTTATTTTTTCAAGTGTATCTTCTGATATCTCGTCAAATACAGGACTAACTATACAGCCATCTGCCTCAGATTTTTCATATTCTATAGGATCACACTTTGTTTTTAAATACAGAGTCCTGTCTGTTCCAGAAATCTCAAGTAAAAATCTTGTAGTTGGGTTTTTTGATACGGCATTTTGTGGAACGAAGAGTTTATTTTTTTCCAAATACTCCTGAAATCCAAAATCTGGACCTATTTTTGTATGAAATTCGACATCAAATTTTAGGCCCCTAGCAGTTAACCCGCAATAGCAAGCTGGTCCGCCAGCTGTTTCAACGACGATACCGCCTCTAGAAATTTCATCAATAGTACAATGTGAAAATATTCCAATCTTCATCTATTTCTTGCATAAATTGTACCCATTTAGTCTTTTTTCGATCTTCGTTTCTGCAAACATGACAGGCACAATATCTGGCCTTTTTCTATTGCCAGTTCAACGTTTGATGATAAACAATCACGGCACAGGCCACGCACGAAACTAAAAGAATTATACTGATTTAAATTTGTTAAAATCTACCAGTTACTTTCGTAAGAGTTATTGAAATTTACTCATCAATTCAATAGCCACTTGGTGTGTTCCTCAAAGGCAGCTACAATTTGTGTGAGTTTAGAAACAAGATATAAAGAGGCAAATTAGAGGATACATATGCCGTTAAAGCGAGCAAGTCGTGGACGACAAAAGGGAGGAAAGGGTTCCGCTGGTCGTATCCAGTGTACAAACTGTGGCGCTACCGTTCCACGAGACAAGGCAAAAAAAGTTACATCCAGATTAAACTTGGTTGAACATACCCTTGCAAAGGAGCTTAGAGCTCAGGGCGCCTACATTGCCTCACCAACAGTATTGAAATGGTATTGCATATCATGTGCAATTCACTTTGGCATACTAAAGATTAGATCTGCAGATTCTAGAAGAAAAACAGGCAGACTACGATAATCAATCTTTGATATTTCTAGCCGTTGCAATTATTCTTTGAATCAATGTGATTCCAGCAATGATTGCCACAATTATTACAGCATAATTTAAGAATCCAATAATTCCGATAATTGCAATCACTAATAGTCTTTCTGCTCTTTCTCCAATTCCAATTCCTTGAAGTTGTACTCCAAATGATTCGGCTCTTGCTCTTGTATAACTTACAAGAAGCGAAAGTGTAATTGCTAAAAGAACTACATAGCCATCAGAATATCCACCAATTAATATTCCAAGGAATATTGCTACTTCTGCAATCTTATCAAACACAGAATCTAAAAAGGCACCTTTTTTTGATGTCTTTTGTGTAACTCTTGCTACCTGACCATCAACAATATCAAAAAATCCAGAAATTAAAAGTAGAATTCCTCCAATTAGAAAAGAATATTCAAAGTGTAAAGCATAGATCACTGCTGACGCAAAAGCAAATACAAGAGCTATTGCAGTCCAAAAATTTGCAGGTAAACCTGTAGATGCAAATATAGTTCCAATTTTTTGCAAGGTAGGTTTTAGACCTTCTCTGAAATTGTTAAGCATTGGATACCAAACAATTTGTCAATAATTTATACCATTATAAACAAATCAAGCATATCTATGCAAATGAATTATTTCCTTTCTAAATTACAGTTGGCTGTTGCTGAATAACACAGTGAATTGCACCCATTCCATATATCATGTCTCTGCAATCAATTCCGACAACCTTCCTTCCTTGGAATTGGTCTTGAATAATTCTTAGTGCTAAACGGTCGTTCTTATGTTTGAATATAGGAACTAAAATCACTTTGTTGGCAACATAAAAGTTGAGGTAACTTGCTGGCAATCTTGTTTTTTTCCCTTTGACATTTGTGCTAATGGCAGGAGGCATTGGAATTTTTATGACTTTCAATTTCTTTCCATCTTGGTTTGTTGATTGAAGAAGTGTCTCATAGTTAACTCTCAATATAGAATGATTCTCATCACTCTCATCTTCTTCATATGCACACAAAACGGTTTTTGAATTGACAAAACGGGCCAAATTATCAATATGACCATCAGTATCATCACCTGCAACACCAGATTTTAGCCAGATAATATGACTTATCCCAAAATAGTTTATCAAATATTTTTCAATTTCATCTTTTGAAAGATGTGGATTCCTGTTACTGTTCAGCAAGCATTGTTCGGTAGTAAGAAGAGTTCCTTTCCCATTGACATCAACAGAACCGCCTTCTAAGACTATACCCGGCCTGAAATTATTTAACTGCAATCTATTACTTATAATGAAAGGAATTTGAGCGTCTTTCATAAGATCATTGTATTTTCCTCCCCACGCATTGAATATCCAATGCACAAAAGCTATCTGTTTTTTTTCTTTGTTAAGTACGAAAATCGGGCCATAGTCTCTAAACCAAACATCTGCATAATCCCATACATACAAATTAATTTTCTGGAGATCAATACCTTTTTGCACCATGAGTTTTGTTACTCTTGACTTCATATTCAAATCTGTGACGAAAAGATTAATGTTTTCACTTTTGTGTAGAACCAAAATCATTTGTAGATATATATTTTCGATTTTTTTTACTCTATTTGGAAACGTAGCAGGATCATGGGGCCATGCCAACCAAGTTGCATCGTGCTTTTCCCATTCTGCTGGCATTGAATATCCTAAGCTCTTAGGTGTCTCGTTCAAAACGCGCGAACTGATCAAACCATAAGTTGAAGGAAGTCGATTCCTGAGAAATCCCCAACCATCTTGTACTCTTTTGTTCTGGCTAATGTCCAACTCTGCAACCACAACTTCTTCATTTTCTTCGCTTGCCCTTTTGATCAGTCTTCCAAAAGCGTCACAAACAAACGAAGCTCCCCAAAATTTTATCTTACCTTCGGTTCCAACTCGGTTAATTGAGGCAACGTGGATGCCATTAGCTATGGCATGAGAGCGTTGAATATTTTCCCAAGCATAGTGCCAATCTTCTTTGGATAAAGGATCATCTTCGAGATACCCAATTGCTGAAGGATAAAAAATAAGATCTGCCCCCTGCAAAGCTAAGGTTCTTGCTGCTTCAGGAAACCACTGGTCATAGCAGATAAGCACCCCAAAGGAAAGATTAGGTGTTCTGAATATCTGATATCCCGAGTCTCCTACATCGAAATAGCTTTTTTCATAAAAAAATGGGTCATGCGGGATATGCATTTTACGATAACTCCCCATGAGAATTCCATCTTCACCAATGACCACAGCTGTGTTGTAATGTTTGCCGGAACCGTCTACTTCGAATATAGGTGCAATGATTACCACGTTCAATTCTTTTGCTAGATTTGAAAGCGTTGATGTGGTTTCTCCGGGGATTGTTTCAGCCAATAGAGTAACATCTTTTCTTTCGTCTGTTGGAAAATACTTGGTTCTGTATAATTCCTGCAAACAAATGATTTGTGCACCTTTCTTAGCCGCTTCTCTTATCTTAACAATGGTTTTTTCCATGTTATTTTTAATATCCTCCGAAAGACTGGTTTGAATCAGTCCTATAGTAACGGCATTCTTTTTTGTCACCATCACGGGCACCTTTGATTTAAGGTCTTATTTACCTTTAACCGTAATTCTAAATCCAAAATTGGTTCTAGAGTAAGACAAGAAAATGAACCCCATCTGACCAATTACCGTTTTACAAGAAGATTTAGGTTAAACCTTAATTAAATTAGAATCTTCATGTATTATTTTGTGTTGAATTTTATTATTCTGATCCTTGCTTACACCATATGTATTTTTTATGAGGTTTTTTACCAGCTCTACATCAGCTTCAAGTAACTTTTCATATGGATCTTCGCCTACAAATCTTGCAAAAGAACCCTCTTGCTCTTGCTTTGGAAGATCAGAGTCATCATAACTAATGAAATATTCCGCAGATACTTTTGCTGAACCTTTGTCTTTTTTATACTGCGATTTTTTGATATGAACAGGCAGCTTCTCTTCAATATCTGTCAGAATAATCAAAGGATCGTATCTTCCACCTATGTAATAAGGCGAATTTATAGCAGTAAAATCGAATCTAACCTTGCACCTTGCTTGCACGTATTACATATACATACCATCAATAAGAATGGTCTTATAGTTCAGAAAATTCACCATCGGACTAACACCTATGATAATCTCAGATTATAGAGATCTAAAATGACTCTAATCTATCTAAAATCTATTAAAAGTTACTTTTATAAACTCAATTCAGTGGGTTGAGTCATGGGCATTATTGCAAAAGGTGCCAAATGCAACGTTATTGGTTGTGATAAGGACGGAATTCGTTCGTTGACTACATCAAAAGTTGAAGGAACCGGTCTAAGCATTTCTGGTAGTTCAAAAAAAACTGTACTCTGTAAGGAACATTATAAGGAATGGAAAAAAGCAACAAAAGAAGATAGAGATGTTGAGAGAGCTAGATACGATAGATTCTAGCGTTTTTTACTGAAATATGTCTCTGCCAAGTCTTTGTAATATTTATTCAATTTTTTGTACAAACGTTTAGGTTTTCTAGGCTTCTCCGTACTTAGAGCATAAAGGCATAAAATAGGAAATGCAATTGTTGCATCTGCATAAACCATAATGACATCTTCGTGTGCATCCTTTACCTTCCCCCAACTCTTGCCTTCTTGCAAAGTAGCGCCAGACAGTCCTCCAGTATCTGGTCTTGCATCAGTTATTTGGATGATATAGCTTTGTCCACCATGTCCTAGGCCAAGTATTTGATCTAAAAGAGGTCCTGTTTGCTGTGCAGTATTTTTTGGAACACCACCACCTATCTCTACTATTCCAGATTTTTTTGAGTTATAGACAATGGCAGCCTGTTCAATTATTTCCCTCACAAAATCCAAATTGTAAATTTTATTTGCAAATCTAAGCGGTGCCAAATCAAGTGCAAGTGAAGAGTCTTTGAGTGTCGAGACATAAACTGGAACATCATAATCATATGCTGCTACAACAAAACTTTTTTCAGGGTGTTTTGATTTTAGTTTTGAATACTTCCCCATCGCATTACAAAATTCTGCAGTTGTAAACGGTTTGTTAACCAGTGTGTCATTAAACATTTTCTGTACTATCTTGTCTTCAGCCATCAGTGTTTCTTTGCCCTTGATATACACATCTCGAATTCTAACAATGTCTTTTTCATATAGAATCATGTCGTCTACTTCAAAGTGTCCTTGTTTTATAGGCAAGTTCCATGCAAAATGGTCTTCATGATATACGTTTGCACCTGTAGATATTATCCAGTCCACAAACCCTCGTTCTATGAGAGTTTTGAATAATCCCCCAAATCCTACAGGAGTCATTGCTCCTGAGACAGTAAGACAGATCGTTGCATCATCTTCTATCATTTTGCAGTATAGCTTGGCAGCTTCACCTAACTGTCTTGCATTAAAACCAGAACTTGCAAAAATTTCTACAAGATCATCTATTCCCATGTTTGGTTTAATTTTAAAATGCGGTATGTCTTTACCATGAAAACTGTGTGGATCCACGAACGGTTAATCAAGTTTTGGGCTAAATAATACTTTGGTCAAAACTTATTTTAGTTAGAAGCCCTTGTAATTTTTACATTAAACGGAACGTTTTGGATCGAAAGTCGACAGTTTGGAGTTTTATGACTAAGGAGGTGTAACTGAGGGTTTAGAAGAAAAAATGACAACTATATTTTACGTGAAGACAATGCTAGTCTGAGATCGTCTTACATTGACAGACTAGACATAGATAGTTTCACACAGATCATTAGAAACAAAAAGATCAGAGTAGACGTTCAGGTCAAAGAGACCAAACCTCCTTTAATTTAGTGCAGTATTTGATTTGATGTCTCATGTCAGAAAATTTGGTAAAGCTTGTTGAAGACTTGATAGATTTTGGTTATGGAGACGTTCTAAGACTAGATGCTATTTTAAACGCCCTCAAGCAAGGAAGACGACTTTATACTTCCGACCAAAGATATGTGGACCTATTAGTTTCAAAACATCTTTTTCCGCCAAGTGCAGACGCTATAGAGAAACTTAGAGACGAGATAAAGAATCTAAATGAAAGATTTGATAACGAAATGGCAGGCGGTAAATTCATAGGAATTACCAGATACAAAAGTGAAGGCACCGCACTAATTTTGTCCATGTTTTTTGGGCTTTTTGGATTCATGGGATTTGGGCATCGTTATGTAGGAAACATGGTGAGAAGCTTGACAATATTATATTCTGGTTGGGTTTTGCTTGGATTAAACGTATTCAACTTGTATCCCTTAATTGCATCAAGCATATTCCATCAAGAGACATCCCATAGTTTCCCTTTTCTCTTACAACAAATTTTACAAAGTAATTTACAATTGAATATTGTTACTTCTATTGTCATAACATCTCTTGTTGAAATTTAATGAATTCGTTGACAGAACAGGCAATGGACTTTATGAGATAACATTTGAGAAAAAAATAAACTTTGCATTAATTGCACTTGCGCCAGTTATTGCAGGCCTAATAAACTATTTTATGCCATATGCAATTTCATTAAGGCATCTAATGGGTCAGTAAATTAATAAAAAGTCTTTCTAGATTTTACACCGTGACTAACTCAATTTGTCTAGGAGAGTGTTTTGCAATATCTTTATGCATGATTGCATGGGATTCATGTTTGAAAGTTAAATTACACCTATAACATTTCCATGCTGTCATACTCATGATAACATAGAACTAGTTTTTTGTATATAAAATCCGCGTAGCTTTCGTCCTTTTCATCCTGTTGTGTCAAGCCAGATGCATTAGAAAAATAATTTATCTATCTCATCTTTTTTTATATACAGGTTAAAAAATATCCAGAGGGTATTTTAAGGCCAATAGAGCTCTCGAGATAAAATGACTTTATTTAAACAAGGATGCTGGAATTTATCAGAGCTCGTAACCGATCCAAAAGGTACTGCGTTTAGAAAACAGCTCAAAGAGATTGAAGCCAAAGTAAGAAATTTTGAAAAGATGAAAAAAAATCTTAAACCAAACATTTCTATCCAAAAGTTTACTCATCTTCTTCACGGCTTAGAAGAAATATCTGAAAAGTTTAATGTAGTTAGCGGATATGCGTCTTTAGAATATTCTGCAGATACCCAGTCAGATGAGGCCACAACTTTACTATCTAGAATGACAAAGCTTGGGTCCCAGATTGAAAATCGTACCTTGTTTTTTGATCAATGGTGGAAAAAACAAATAGACCAAAAAAATGCAGACAGGCTGATAAAATCATCAGGCGAATTGGCAGAGTTTTTAAGATTCAAAAGACTCTTGGCCAAATATTCACTTTCTGAATCTGAAGAAAAAATAATAAACACTCTAGATGTTACAGGCAGTACAGCACTAGTCAAACTCTACGATAAAATCACAAATGCATTCCAGTTTGTGGTAAAAATTGATGGAAAAATGAAAAAATACAACAGAGAAGAACTTAGTTTACTTGTTAGAAACCCTAAATCAAAAACAAGAGAGATTGCGTACAAGGCTCTTTTATCACAATATGATAAACAAAAAGGAGTTCTTGGCGAGATATATCAAAACCTAGTACAAAACTGGAAAGATGAGAGCATCGAGATAAGAGGATATTTTTCGCCAATATCAGTCAGAAATATTGCTAATGACATAGATGACAAGCCGGTTGGCGCACTTCTTTCTGTTTGTAAGAATAATGCATGGGTATTTCAAAAATTCTTTTTACAAAAGACAAAAATGCTTGGAATGAAAAAACTTCGACGCTACGACATCTATGCTCCATCATTGAAAGTAAAACAAAGGTCTTACAAGTATGATCAGCCAGTTAAGATGGTATTACAGACACTAAATGGTTTTAGCCCAACATTATCAGAATTTGCAAAAAAAGTTTTCATACAAAACCATGTTGATTCCTCTATCAGACATGGAAAAAGAAGTGGGGCATTTTGTAGTACCATATCACCAAAGATAACACCGTATGTTATGGTAAATTTCAAAGGAAAATCAACTGATGTATTTACACTAGCTCATGAATTGGGTCATGCGATACATAGTATTGCGGCATCAGACAAATCAATTTTTGTAACAGAAGCTCCATTACCTCTAGCCGAAACTGCATCAACATTTTCTGAGATGTTATTGTTTGACGAGATTCTAAGCAAAGTTACCGATGAAGAAAAAAAATCAATACTAGTGGAACATATTGATGATCTTTATTCAACCATATCACGACAAGCCTTTTTTACATTATTTGAAATCTCCGCACATAAAAAAATTGGAGATGGTGCAACTGTAGAAGACATCTCAAAGGAATACATGAAAACTCTCAAGGATCAGTTTGCAGATTCAATTAACATCACAGAAAATTTTGGTGTAGAATGGAGTTGCATTCCACATTTTTATCATTCACCATTTTACTGTTATTCCTATTCATTTGGAAATCTACTTGCCTTGTCTTTTTTCCAGAGATACAAAAAAGAAGGAAAATCCTTTGCTCCTACTTACATCAAAATTCTTTCTGCGGGTGGATCTGAGAAACCAGAAACCCTACTAAAAGAACATGGAATTGACATTTCCTCACAAAAATTCTGGCAGGATGGTTTTGAATACATCAAAAATCAGGTAAACACGCTGGTAAAACTAGATAATTAATCGCCTAGTAGCCAAGCGCCCTCAGCTACTAGGCATGTTCCCCTACGGTTTGAACCGATGTCAACGAGATTCAATACAAATTACAATTTAAACCATTGGAATCCAGATCGAATAACTAAAACTATTTTATTTTATTTCACTAACAAAGGCCAAGTGAAATATCCAAGGTGCTGTAACAAAGATCCAGTGTATTTGATTACTTATGACTGTGGGCCTGACCCAAATGAAACCATTCTTGTATGCAAGGATCATTACATGGAAGAAGCTTTTCAACGGTTTGCTATCAAAATTGAAAAATTACAAGAGTAGACTTAATAATTAGACTCAAAAATGTGCAATCAATGAAATGTATAATTATTTTTTCTCTTATTTTTTCAATTTTAGTCTTTAATGTTTTTAGTGCATATGCCCAGCAACCCCAACTTGCCTCATATCGTGAGATTGCTCAAATATTCATAGATGAGAAAATCCAAAATCAAACTACTGCGTTCATTACTCTTTCAACAACTAGTCCTTTAGAAATGCGTGTACCTGAACAACTCGATCAAAAAATTCACAACAATGGAAACATAACATCAGTAACAGTAACTAATGCAGATACATGTGTCCTAGGAATTAAAAACCAGGCTTGTGTTTTGGTTAATCTTTCTGAGCCGTCTCTTATAGGATCCTATGACATCAGAAAAATTCAATCAGATGCTAGCGCGGAAGGAGATACTTTGATTGGAGACATAAACAAAGCATTTGGCTTAAGTGCTGAATTTAATTCGGTATACGTAAACACCAAAGGTGAATTAAGCGGTGCATTAGGTACTTCCGGTGCTGTTTCAGGAAACAGAACCATTTCAGTCGTTTATACAATGTCAAAATCGGATTCAAAATATCTTTATGATGGTTTAACTACAATATTACTTCCAAATCAAGTAAGAAATAGCGGTGGATTTGTAGATGCTGCAAAAAAAATGGCTAGTTACTCAAATTCAATAGTTACATTTGTGGATAAACTTGATAGATCAAGTTACTTTAATGCTGGATTTTTCCCGTTAAATTCAATCCTTCAAGTCACATTATTGTCAAATCAACCACTAGCAATTACTAACCATGGTGGAGATCTTGTCCCAACCGTAGAAAAAAACGGACAGAACCTTCCAGCTGATCTTACAAAAGCAGGATGGTTATTTGACCCAAGTTCTGGTAACCATATAACAGCAGTTTATCTTTTTGGAACAACTTTCTCAGCTAGTAAAAATGACCTGACGTTAACAATAGGGAATACAAAGGCGGGAGTTAAAAACCCAATCCAGCTCGCAACACCGACGCCACCTAAACCTGCAATCACAGACTATACATCGTACGTATTAGTTGGTATTGTTGCAGCTGCAGGAATTGCAATATACATATTTCTTAGAAAGAGATAGTTACTATAAAATTAAAACGGCTGCTGCAAAAACAGTTGTCCAGTGTCCTTTTGGATCTCCAACGGCACTCTGTGTAATGTTCCTTGTTTTGTAAATTTCTCCGGATATTTTCCATTGTTTCCTTTTTTCGTCCCAGCTCTTATCTATATCAAATTTTATTCCAAGCGAGGACGCAAGCATTTGGGCAGCAATATCCTCAGCATAATCTCCAGCTTCTTTTTCTGTTTCACCAAATGAATGATATTCTGAAAGATATCCATATTTGGTTTTGTCAGCTGGTTCGGCAATGCCAACAGAAGCTGCCATTAGTCTATGTGGCTCGTTACTTTGTTGTCTAGCATAAATTACAAATTGAACGCCTCCTGGGCGTATCAATTTCAATCCCTCAGCACGAGAGATTAGCTTTGCAGCAGGTGGAAAAATGCTAGATATCAAAACCAGGTTTGTACCGGCAATACCAGCATCTCGCAGCGAGTATTCAAAACTTGTAAGCTGATCCTGGTGAACTCCTTTACCTCTGGTAAGGAATAATTTTTTTGCGACTAGGTCTAACACGACTCAATTCTATTTAACTGATCTTTAAATATTTATGGAATTACATGCTTGAAAAATTATTTTAAAGATTTTAGAGCTTCGATAATCTCTTTACCATGAGTTTCAACATCGATATCTCGAAAAATTTTTGCAATTTTCCTTTCTTTATTAATAATAAAGGTAGAACGTTTAGCCAAACCAGCAATATTAAGGCCAGCATAAGCTTTACAGGCTTCTTTTTTTGGGTCACTCAGATGCAAATATGGAATTTTATATTCTTCAACGAATTTCTTTTGATCCTCAACAGTATCTACTGATATGGCAAACAAAACAGCATCCAAGGCAATAATTTCTGGATACGCCAAAACTATCGTTTTAGCCATTTTGAAGACTTTTTTTGAAGGGCATGCAAATAAATGGTTTTTAGGATAAAAACATAAAATCACATTTTTGTCTCTATAATAGCTGAGTTTAACTACACTACCATCATTAGCCTGCAGTTCAAAGTCAGGTGCTACATCTCCTTGCACAAATATCATTTTCACATCTTGTTTAATACCATTTTGCAATATAACATAGCACAAACAAAAATTAAGACATGTGTTTTAGAGATCTAATATGAAAGCAGTATACGTAAGAGGTCCTGCTGATGTTGAAATTAGAACTATAGAAAAACCAACTGTAGGAAGAGGAGAGATATCAGTTAAGATGCATGCATGTGGCGTGTGCGGGTCAGATTTGGAAAAAATCTATGGTCAGTATAGCCAGCCTTCTATGCGGCTTGGCCATGAGCCATCTGGCACTATATCACAAGTAGGAGAAAATGTCAAAGATTTCAAGAAAGGTAATAGAGTATTTGTTCATCACCACGTCCCATGTTATTCTTGCCATTTTTGTTTACATGGAAATGAGACCATGTGTCAAAAATATTCTGAAACAAATCTTTCTCCATGTGGTCTTGCTGAAGAATTTGTTGTACCGGAATGGCACGTATCGCATGGAGGAGTCATAAAAATACCTGATACAATGAGCTTTGATGAGGCAGCGATGATTGAACCACTTGCATGTTGTGTCAGGGCATGGAATAAAATCAAGATAAAAAAGGGCGATTCAGCTGCAATTTTTGGTGCTGGACCTACTGGCATGATGCATGTAATGCTAAGCAAAGTTTACGGATTGAATGAAATTTTTTGTTTTGATGTGAATGATTTTAGATTGAGTTTTGCTAAAAAATTTCAGATAACGGAATCTATAAAATCAACGGATTCAATGGCACATGAAAAAATTCTTGCAAAAACTCAAAATCGAGGAATAGATATAGCAATTGTCGCTACAGGAAACCTCAGTGCCATAACTCAAGCTATTGAATTCGTAAGGAAAGGTGGAACAGTTGTTTTGTTTGGTGTTCCATCCAAAGATGCCAAGATGCAACTTGATGTAAGCATGGTCTATTCAAAAGAAATAACAATTGTTCCAAGCTATGCAGCGTCAGAGATTGATACCATGGTAGCGTTCAAATTAATTCAAGAAAACAAAGTTGAGGTGAAAAAGCTGATAACACATAGGTTTGATCTGACGGAGTCAAAAAAGGCGTTAGAATACGCACATCAAGGAAATGATGCTATGAAAATAATCATTACAAATTCAGAAACGCTTAACTAAGGCTTATTTTGGAACTTTAAGACATGGATTGGGGATTAAAAAATAGACTTGCACGCATAATCAAACCGCATAGTGATCGTGGAGTTATGTTAGCAGTAGATCATGGTTATTTCTTAGGCCCAACAGAACGTCTAGAAGTACCACGAAAGACAATCCAACCGCTATTACCTTATGCAGATTCTCTAATGTTAACACGTGGTGTTTTAAGAACGTCGGTTGATGAAAGATACCCTATTCCTGTAGTCCTCAGAGTATCAGGAGGTGCGAGTATCATTGGAAAAGATCTCTCAAATGAAAAAATAACCACGTCAGTAAAAGAAGCAATTAGACTCAACGCAACTGCACTTGCACTCTCAATCTTTGTTGGCGCACCATATGAACACGATTCACTTGTAAATCTAGGAAAACTTGTAGATGAAGGTGAAGAATACGGCATACCAGTCCTTGCAGTAACAGCAGTTGGAAAAGAGCTTGAAAAGCGCGATGCAAGATATCTTGCACTTTCCTGTAGAATTGCAGCTGAATTTGGCGCCCACCTTGTCAAGACATATTATTGCGAAAACTTTGAAAAAATTGTGAATAGTTGTCCTGTACCTGTAATAATAGCGGGCGGACCAAAGTTATCTACCGAGCTTGATGCATTACAATTAACTTATGATGCACTACAGGCAGGTGCAGCCGGAGTAGATATGGGAAGAAACATCTGGCAGTCAGATTATCCGGTGCCAATGATAAAAGCAGTCCGTGCCCTTGTACATCAACGTGTTACGGTCAAAGAAGCACATGAAATATTTACCAAAAATAAAGAAATTGAAAAAACCCCAAAACCTACACCCATAACAAATCCTAGCTACCCAATAAAAGCCAAAACTAAATCGACAAAATCAAAAAAGACAGCAAAATAACCTTATTCTGAAATCTTGGAAAGATGAACGTGTACTATTTTCCATTTAGTAGATTTTATCATGACAAATGTTGCCCTGCTTAACATAGAAAGGTGTTGTCCTCGGAAACTATAGTTATCAACGATCATTCCTGTCTGCTTTAATTGAAATGTGACGACAGCACTGTTTTCAAAAAGATCTATTTTTGGATTTATTATTTTATATTCATAATCAGATATGCTAACAAACCTTAATTCTTGTAGTGCAACTGTCGTTGCATAATCTTTGAGATCAAATGGTGGTATGTCACTGTAACTTGAAAATCTTGTATCGTCAAGTTGTATTGCGGCAAGCGGGGCTAGGTTTTTTGTTTTTCCAGTATCAAAAAAAATCTTAATTATTTCTAGTATTTCTTCTCTGTCAGACAAAATCAATCTTGCTTGAGGAACAACTCGTTTAAGTTTTTGGAAAACCATGCTAAAATCGTTATTGTTTATCACACGAGACATAAGAGATAATGAAATAATTATGATATGCCTAGGGTATTTTTAACAAATTTAGACGAATTTTCTAGTAATATTTATAAATTATTCTTGTTGCAAAACTATAGACTGAAATGAAGTTAGGAGGATCGGCGAGCATTTCTAGTATTCTGTTGCTAGTCGACCTTATGCTGTAAATACACAGCTTAGTTTCTGGTGAAAAAATTATGGAAAAAATGTCAGGTGCTAGATCATTAATGGTTGCCTTAGAAAAGGAGGGCGTGGAGCTAGTCTTCGGACTACCCGGCGGTGCAAACTTGCCAATCTACGATGAGCTATACAAGAGTAATATTCGCCACATCTTGGTAAGGCATGAACAGTCTGCTGCGCACATGGCAGATGGATTTGGCAGAGTGAGCAGGAGACCAGGTGTCTGTTTTGCAACCTCTGGCCCTGGTGCAACAAATATCGTAACTGGAATTGCAACAGCTCAAGCTGATTCGGCTCCAATGATTGCCATTACTGGACAAGTTCCTTCAAAGATGATTGGTAGAGACGCATTTCAAGAAAGTGACATCATAGGAATAACAAATCCAATTGTCAAATATGCCTTTCAACCAATGGACGCAGCTGAAATTCCAGAGGTAGTAAAAAAAGCATTTTACATTTCATCCACAGGCAGGCCCGGACCAGTATTAATAGACATTCCAAAAGACGTACAACAAAATGAAGCTGAAATGCAATTCCCAAATGAAGTTAAAATCAGAGGATATCACCCATGGGTAGACCCCGATATCAGAGAAATCGAACGGGCAATTGAGATGCTCCTTTCATCAGAAAGACCAATCATTCTTGCAGGTGGCGGAGTAATAATTTCAGGAGCATTTGCAGAATTACAATCAATAGCAGAACTTCTTATGATTCCAGTAGTGACAACTTTCAAAGGAAAAGGATCATTCCCAGAAAATCATCCCTTATCACTTGGCCCAATTGGAATGCATGGACATGCAGAGGCAAATAAAATGATGGTAGAGGCAGATTGTGTTCTTGCAGCAGGTTCCAGATTTTCAGATAGGTCAGTAGGAACCTTTGAGGAATTTGAAAAGAGATTAAAAATAATCCACATGGATGTAGACCCTGCAGAGATTGGTAAAAATCAAACTACAACTGTTGCAGTAGTTGGAGACATCAAGGCTTCGTTGAGAATAATGGTAAAGATGTTAGTTCAAAAAGCAATCAAGCGTGGTGATAACAACCCTTGGTTAAAGAAAGTAAATGAAACCAAAGAATATTTTAGAGAAAATTTGAAGCTTCATCCACATCCCCTTGGAGCAGCCAAAGTTTTACGCAAGCTAAGAGAAGTGCTTCCACATCAATCAATTGTAACCACAGAAGTTGGTCAACATCAGATGTGGGCCTCACTATTTTTTGATGTCATTCAACCTGGAACTTTTTTTAGTTCAACAGGTCTTGGAACTATGGGTTGGGGATTTCCTGCAGCAATAGGTGCCAAAGCCGCAAAACCAAGTGTCCCAGTCTTAGACATTGCTGGAGAAGGAAGCTTTAACATGACAGAAAATTCTCTAGCAGTATCAGTTTTAGATAATTTGCCTGTTATTGTTTTGTTGATGAATAACTTTTCACTTGGAATGGTAGCACAGTGGCAGAGAACATTCTACGATAAGAGAATGATTGGCATTGATCTCAAAAACTGTCCAGATTATGTAAAAATAGCAGAAGCATATGGAGCTCAAGGAATTAGAGCAGAATCCATAGATGAGATTGGTAAAGCTGTTCAAACCGCACTCAAAAGCGATGTTGCAACTGTAATTGATGTACCGATTGACCCACAAGAGGACGTTTTACCATTTGTAGCGCCAGGTACACCCCTCAAGGACATGATCCTACCCTCATAGGGATTTCAATGTGGTCTATAATTTCTGTACTAGTAGAGAATAAACCGGGAGTCTTGTTTAAGGTGACAAATCTTTTTAGATCAAGAAATTACAACATCGATAGCATCTCCGTAGGGATAACTGAAAATCCAGAATTTTCTAGAATGACAATCACCACATCGGCTGATGAAAAACAACTCAATCAAATAATAAAACAGCTTGACAAGATGATCGACTCAGTTGAGGTAAAACACTTAGAAGAGAAGAGACAGCATGGAAATAATGAACCTTGCCAATGCTTTCAAATGCCAAGTTCATGATGTGAGAAAGACATCAATCATGGTCGAAATAACTGCCACACCAGACAGGATTAATGCGTTTGAGGATCTAGTTCGTGGATACGGAATTTTAGAAATTGCAAGAACTGGATTATGTGCGCTCCCAAGAGGCGGGATCAATGAAGATTAGAATTTTTGACACAACATTAAGAGACGGAGAACAAACACCAGGAGTGGCCCTAACTCCAGAGCAGAAACTAAGTATTGCACAAAAACTTGATGCCCTTGGAGTTGATGCCATAGAAGCTGGATTTCCAGTAATTTCAGATGGTGAAATGCAAGGAATCAGATTGATAACAAGTGCAAACTTGAATGCTGAAATTTGTGGACTAGCAAGAACTGAGAAAAAAGATATTGACGCAGCAGTTTCAGTAGGTCTCAAATACATCCACACATTTATCGCAACATCAGACATTCACCTAAAGTATAAACTAAAACTTACTAAAGATCAAGCACTAGTAAAGGCAATTGAAGCAGTAGAATATGGCAAGTCACTTGGTTTGCAGGTAGAATTCTCTGCAGAAGATGCGACCAGAACAGAAAGAGAATTTCTTAAAAAAGTTTTCAAAGAAATTGCACATGCTGGTGCAGATAGAATAGACATACCAGACACAGTAGGATATTCCACGCCAGGGTATATTGCAGAAATAACTAAAGATGCTATCGAAGCATCACATCTACCAATAAGTGTACATTGTCATAATGATTTTGGTCTTGCAGTTGCAAATACAATTTCTTCAATCCAAGCAGGTGCACAGTGTGCTCATGTTACAATAAATGGTATAGGTGAGCGAGCTCGCAATGCATCTCTTGAAGAACTTGTAATGGCGCTTCAATGCTTACAGTTTGATAAAAAATATGAGACAAATATTAATACAAAACTTCTCTATGAGACATCAAGGTACGTTTCTAGTATAGTAGGAATCCACGTTCAACCAAACAAAGCAATAGTTGGCGAAAATGCCTTTGGGCACGAATCTGGGATACACACCCATGGAGTTTTGAATAATCCCTTGACCTACGAACCCATAAGTCCTGAACTTGTAGGCAGAACAAGATGGTTCCAAGTGGGAAAGCATGCAGGAGCTCATGGTGTTTCTGCAATGCTAGAGGAGTATGGAATTCAGCCAACAAGAAAACAGACTCAGGAAATTTTAGAGAGGGTGAAAAAACTTGGAGACCAGGGAAAACGTGTCACCGATGTTGAATTGCTTTCAATAACAGGAGAGGTCATGCAAACGCATGGTCTTAAGAGATTAGTACATCTCACGGGCTTTTCTGTGTCAACTGGCATTGGAAACATGCCATATGCCTTTGTCAAATTAAACATTGAAGGCAAAGACTTTATCGGCACTGATTATGGAGTGGGTCCAGTAGATGCATCAATTAATGCAATTCAGAAAATAACTGGCGAAATAGCAAAGGTGCGAATCAAGGATTACAAATTAGATTCAATTGCTGGCGGCTCCGATGCACTTTGTGAAGTTACAATAAAAGTAGAGGACGTATATGGGAATCTTGCATCAGCAAAATCAATTGGAGAAGACATTGTAATTACAAGTGTGCAGGCAATGATTGATGGTATAAACAGAATAATGCTCAAGAAGATTCTAAAACAGAAAAATTTGGGAAAATAAATGTATCAAATCGCACTCATAACAGGAGATGGGATAGGGCCTGAGATATCTGAATCTGTTATCAAAGTCTTAGAAACAATAAATGACAAACTTGATTTAAAAATAAAAATAGAAAAACTTGAAGCTGGTGACAATGCACTAGCAAAGACTGGAAAAGCATTGCCTGAATCAACCTTAGAATCTATCAAAAAATCAAATGTATGTTTGAAAGCTCCAGTAGGAGAAAGTGCTGCTGACGTAATTGTGGTTTTAAGAAGAATTTTAAACCTCTATGCAAACATCAGGCCCGCAAAGTCATATCCTAACATGCCAGCACTAAAAGACAACATAGATTTGGTCATAGTGAGGGAAAATACAGAAGATCTTTACACTGGTATGGAATTTGACGTAGGGAATACGGCAGTAGCGATACGTACAATTTCAGAAAGTGCATCAAAACGAATAGCAAAATATGCATTTTTAATTGCAACCCAACGTAACCAGAAAAAAAAGGTCACTTGTGTTCACAAATCTAATGTCATGAGAAGAACAGATGGTCTTTTTGCAAGTTCCTGTAGTGAAATTGCAAAGGATTTCCAAAATATACAATTTGAACAGATGTATGTAGATGCGTGTGCAATGAATCTAATAAGGCAACCAGAAGCATTTGATGTAATTGTAACCACCAACTTGTTTGGCGATATTTTATCTGATGAGGCAGCACAAGTAGTGGGCGGCCTTGGTATGGCACCCGCTGCAAACATTGGAGATGATTTTGCGTTATTTGAACCAGTTCACGGTGCAGCTTTTGATATCGCAGGAAAACAAGCAGCAAATCCCTCGTCGTTCATTCTTTCTGCAAAAATGATGTTCGAATGGCTAGGAATGAAATACCAAGATCAAAAATGTTTTACGGTTGCAAAAAAAATAGAATCAGCTGTCTTTGGAGTAGTGAAAAATGGAATAAAAACTAAAGACATTGGTGGCAACATGGCAACTAGTGAATTTACTCAGCATGTAATTGCCAACATCATCTAAGATCAGAAGATGGCGGTTCTCTTGACCAGAAAAAGATTGCAAGACCTACAGGAATCATTATCATAATAGCCACACCCAACGAAACCCAATAAAACGTTGGATCAATACCTGGAATGAAAGGTATTGGAAATACGGTGTATGCCCATACAAACGCGATAAATCCAAGCAGCATTTTATTTCTTTTAAAAATTTTCCATCCAAGTTTTCTTTTTGTTATAAAACAACGTTTGCATCTTGTCCTATCATCTGTCATGCAGGATGTACAGCAACGTTTTTCACAAAAGTAACATCTACGATCCCCAAATTCCGAACCGCAAAAATCACACTGTTGCACTTGTTATTTTAGTAGAATTTGGATTTATTCTTTTATGGATAAAGTCTTTCAGGATCACGCGGATACAAGACAACTTCCCTAACATTATCTATCTTTGTAAGAACTGACATTAGCCTATCAAGGCCCAAGCCCCAACCTGAATGAGGTGGCATTCCCCAGTCAAATGCTCTAAGATGGTCTGCAAATTGTTCAGGGTTTAGGCCTTGTTCTTGTAATCTTGATCTTAGTTTTTTCGGATCATGCAATCTTGTACCCCCTGAAGAGAGCTCAAGATAGCCATATTGAAGGTCAAATGAACAAGATAATGTAGGATCATCGTCTTTTTCACGAATGTAGAACGGTTTTAGTTTCATGGGCCAGTCAATTAAAAAATAAAATCCATGATGTCGTTCTCCCAGTATACGTAAATGTGAATCTTGTAAATCATCATCGAGCTCAAGTTTTATTCCATCATGTGACAAGTCTTCGATTGCTTTTTTGTATGTCAGACGTTCAAACGGTACCGCTGGTTTTTTGATTTCAATGCCAAGTATTTTTTGTTCAGCTGTACAATTTTTTTCTGTATGTTCAAACACATTGACTACAACTAATTCTAAAATATCCATCACATCAGAATAGTCCATAAATGCAGCTTCAATATCTACACTAGTGAATTCTGTAAGGTGCCTTACTGTATGTGATTTTTCTGCTCTATAATACGAAGCAATTTCAAAAACCCGTTCTAAACCAATTGTAAGTTGTTCTTTGTAAAGTTGTGGGCTTTGTGCAAGATACGCTTGTTTATCAAAATATTTCAGTGAAAAAAGATTTGCTCCTCCTTCACTTGCACTACCAATTATTTTTGGAGTATTCACCTCAATAAAATTATTTTCTGTTAGTGTATTCCTAATTGAAGCAAGTGCATGATGACGTAGTTTAAAAATTGAGGCAGTTTTTTGATTACGAAGATCAAGTGCCCTTGCGTTTAGTCTGTTATCAATATTACTTTCTAGTCTCCCAATAGGGTCTATTGGTAATGGATGCACTGCTAATGTTAAGATATCAATTTTCTCAGATTTGATTTCAAATGGAAAATCTCTAGCTTTTGATTGCTGAACTGTACCCATTATTCTAACCACGCTTTGTCTGTTGAGTCCTTTTGCGTGTTCTAGGGCTTCATTACCAACAAGAACAATTTGAGCAACGCCAGTAACATCACGAAGTGTCAAAAATGTAAGCTTGCCAAGTTCCCGTATGTCCTCTATCCAACCGCCCACTACGACCTTCTTCCCTATCATTGAGGACTCGAGGTGACCAATGTAATGAGTTCTTTTGAAATCCATAGGTTACTATATCATTTTCTCTCGAACTCTATAATAAGTTCGATTCCGCTCGAACTGTAAGACATAAAATACCATTTCATTGCATCAAAATTACAAATTAGCGTTCTCAAGTAAATCGGTTTTTTTACTTACTAGAATATAACCCCTTCTTCCTCCAAAACCCACATTTAGATCAATGAACTAAAATGATTGATGTCTTACATTTCTGTAAATGATCTTAAAACTCAATATAAAACACAGACTGGCATTGTTCATGCAGTAGATGGCGTAAGTTTTTTTTTAGAAAAAGGAGAATCTATTGGAATTGCCGGTGAAAGTGCATGTGGGAAAAGCACCCTTGGACTTTCCCTAATGCGGGCACTGCAAGGAGGTATAGTTGTATCTGGTGACATATTATTAGATGGAAAATCTATCATTAAAATGTCAGAATCAGAGTTTACAAAGAATTATCGGTGGAAAGAGATTTCTATGGTCTTTCAGGGAGCCATGAATTCATTAGATCCAGTTTTTACGGTGGAACATCAATTTCATGAGATCTTAAAACAACATAATTACACTGGAGACTTTGATAAAAGAATTGCAGAAATAATAACTTCGGTCGGTCTGAATAATTCTGTACTTAAAAAATTTCCACATGAGCTTAGTGGCGGGATGAAACAAAGAATTGTTATTGCCATGGCACTTCTCTTGAATCCAAAATTTGTTATTGCAGATGAACCAACAACTGCCCTAGACGTACTTGTACAAGCACAGGTTATCAGTCTACTCAAAAAACTGAAAAAAGAAGGGTTATCCATCATGTTGATAACACATGATCTAGCAATAATATCTGAAATCGCTGAGAAAATTGGTGTTATGTATGGGGGCAAAATGATTGAGTTCGGGAGTTCATCTGAGATTTACAAGGACCCAAAACATCCGTACACACAAGGTCTTCTTCAATCAATCCCATCGTTAAAAGAAAACAAAAAACCACAGTATATCAGAGGAAATCCTCCTACTTTGCTAAACCCACCTCAAGGATGTAGGTTTTATGACAGATGCCCACACGCAATGGAAAAATGTAAGAAAGATCCTCCTAAAATTAAAACAGACTCGGGTTATGTCCAATGTTGGCTCTACGAATAAATTCTATCTAAAAAATTTATACAACTGTAGTAAAAGGGTCAGAATTTTAAATTGTTAAAAATTTAAATTATTTTTTTTAAAATTAAGGAGCGTATTGTACGTATTTTGCGCCACTAGTAATATTACATGTTTTTGGGTGGTCTGCATCATAACAACCTACAATTTTTTGATTGATTGTGTCAATCCCCTCTTGTATCATGACATTTCTGTCCCTTCCATTGCTATCTGTTGTTTGCGTATTATCAATACCAACATATTTTGGTTGTATACTTGCTAATGCTTCTATTATTTTGATATTATTTTTGTCCATCTGTGCTAGTGCCAAAGCAATCTGGGTGTTTCTATCAATGTGTACTGTTTCATCTGTAGGAGTATTAGTCAATCCAGCATAACCTGCTGAAAATTTGTCCAAGCCCAAAACATGAATCTCACCAAATATTGTTATGCCTTTTGCAGCTGCATATGTCTGTCCATAAGCAATGTTAGCATTCCTTTCATTGTAAACAGTTTCATCAGTAGGAGTATTAGTCAATCCAGCATAATGAGTACTTTGATCTAATGGTAAAACATGGGTATGGGCATATTTCTGTAAAGCCCTTGCTTGTGCATAAGCTGCTGCCTTTTGAATATCACTCCAGCTATCATCAGCAGATGCCAAATTGACAAGGTATTGACCACTAAAACCGAATAGTAAAATCACCATTAAACCGGCTATTATCTTGATTTGCACGTCTTGTATCATATTTCATGGGTTTTAAAACCTTGCGATGGATAGGATTTTACTGCAAGGATCGCTTGATATAATTCTGATTTCTTAGTATTGTATTGGAAGAGATCCTTTCAGTACAAAATTTAACCAAGTACTTTGTTACAAAGAAAGGAATTTTTTCTTCGTCTGAAAAAATAATCAAAGCTGTTGATGGCATATCCTTTTCTTTAAAAAAAGGCGAAGTCTTTGTTCTTGCGGGAGAATCGGGGTCTGGCAAAACAACCACTGCAAGACTTATTCTTCGTGCAATAGAGCCAGATTCTGGAACGGTTTTTTTTGATGATGTAGAAATTGGCAAACAAAGTAAAAACCTAGACAAGCTAAGAATGCAATGTCAGATAATACACCAAGATCCCTATGCAGCTATAAACCCTCGGATGAAGATATCGGATATAATAATGGAGCCACTTGAGATTCACAAAATTGGAACTAGACAAGAAAGAAAAAAGATGGTAATTGATGCTCTTCAAGAAGTAAGGCTTGAACCTGCTGAGGAAATATATGACAAATATCCTCATATGCTTTCTGGCGGTCAAAGGCAGAGAATAGTTCTTGCAAGAGCCCTTGTAACAAAACCAAAAGTAATCATTGCAGATGAACCAGTATCAATGCTTGATGTTTCAGTAAGAGCTGAAGTTTTAGAATTGATGAGAGAGCTTCAAGAAAAGCATGGAATTTCTTACATTTACATAACGCATGATTTATCCACTGCAAGATATCTGGGACAAAGAATTGCCATCATGTATCTTGGAAAAATTGTAGAAGTAGGACCCATTGATGAAGTGCTCTTACATCCAAGACATCCTTATACTCAAGCTCTCATAGATGCTATATCTGAAGCAGATCCAGAAAATCTTAACCGATACAAAGAAATCAGAATTAATGAACCGCTTGATGCTGACGTCTATCAAGGCTGTCGATTTCGTTCTAGATGTCCATATGCTATTGAAAAATGCAAAGACGAACCACCACTTGATGAAGTAGGAAAAGATAGACTTGCTGCATGCTTTGTTAAAATTGATTAATTAGCAACTTGTTGCACGTTTGAAATCTTATGTGATACTACTTGTGAAACTCCATTCTTTGGGAACACACCATAAATCAAGTTAGCTTTTTGCACAGTAGAATCCTTTAAGGAAACCAAAATAATCTGACTTCCTCTAGAACGTTCTTCAAGTATTTTTGAAAGTCGTTCTGTGTTTAATGCATCAAGATGAGCATCAACTTCATCAAGTAGATAAAATGGGGATGGTTTCAACGTCTGTAATGCTAAAAGAAATGTTATTGCTGCAAGTGTTTTTTCACCACCACTAATTGAGGTAGATTCTCTTTTTTGCTTATTTGGGAACTGTACAAGAAATGATAACCCTGAAGCAAATATGTCATCTTCGTTTTGTATTTCTAGCCAAGCGTTTCCTCCTGTCATTTTATGAAAAACTTCGCGAATATCTTTGTCTACCTTATCATATGATTCCAAAAATGTTTGTCTCTTGTCTTTATCAATTTCTTCAATGAATTTTACTATGGAATTTCTTTCCTCTTCAAGTTCATTTTTACGAGTAGACATTGAACGATATCCATCTGAAATCTCGATGTATGTTTCAGGAGCTTTTGTGTTAAGTGAACCACCTAGTCCCTTTCTCTCTGACTCTAGTGCTGTTAGTATTTGTTCTACATCAAAGGTTTCCAAGCTTTCTTGATATCCAAATGAGGAAAGTGTGTCTCGTATCTTTACTTCATTTTCAGTAAGATCCTTTATATCACGTGAAATAGAATCTGATTGTCTTTCAAAATTGTTAATTTCCTTTGTAATCGCCTTTTCACTGTCATACAAGTTCTTTAACTTTGCATCATATTCCTTGAGTGCCGAAACCGATGTTCCGGAAGTTGAAATTAGCTGTTGTTCTCTTTCTCTTAACGAAATTAAGGCAAGATCCACTTTTTCCTTTTCTTTTGTGAGTGTTCGTGACTCTACTTCTAGTTCATGCTTTTCATGATTAAGAGAGGACTGTTCTTGTGAAAGTGAGCGCATACTCGATTTAAGCGAGTTTTCTTCGTTAGTTAGTAAAGTGAGCTGTGTGGTTTGTTCCCTGAATTGTGCAGATACGGAGCTTAGTATACTTAGATGGGAGGATTTTTTTTCATTCAATTCTGAAAGAGAGGTTGCTATTCGTGCCTGCTCTTCATCTGCATAATTTTCTTGCGTCATTGAAATTCGTTCCTCTAAGGAATCAATATAGGAATCTAGCTTTGCGGCGTTTGTTTTCAGACCTTCTTCATGTCTTTTAAGCTGTGAAATTCTTGATGTGATTTGTTCTTCTGATAATGAAATTGATTTTAGTTTTGCTTTAACGTCTGTAAAGCTTAGATCAACGTTAACAAGTCCTGTATCAGAAGCACTATTTCTATTATCTAAACTTTTTGCTATTCTTTCAATTTTTTTAAGCTGAATTTTTTTATTTTGAATGAATTTTTTTAAGAGATCTAATGATTGAACTAGGCCATCAACTGACGTACTGAGAAGAATTATTTTAGTAAGATTAGAAATTTTTGAATTTATATCAATTACAATAGCATTAGCATCTGCTTCAAAGAATTGGCCGTCAATAGTTACTGTTTTGAATCCTTTTTTGGATAAAATATATGCTGATTCTTTTGAATCCACTAAAATAATATTTCCAAAAATAAAATTCTTTAGAACCACAAGTTTTTCTTCACATTTTATGAAATCAGATAATACACCCATTATTCCCTGCTCTTGTGGTAAAGAAATTTTTGAATTTGGAATTGCGTCAAGTGGGATAATACGAATTTTTGGAAGCTTCTTTGCTTTTGCAAATTCTGCTAGCCCAAGCAAAGTAGCAAAGTCATTTACAACAAGTGCCTTTAGCCAATCAGAGCCAACAGCAAGTATGGGTCTTTCAAATTGTTTGTCCCATGAAAGCATTTCATAAACAAGACCCTGAATGCCTAGTCTTTTAGAATCTTCTTTGAGTTTTGCAATCGAGTAATCTTCATGCATGACTTCTTTAACAACTCGAATTTTTGCTTCATATTGAGCAGCTGCTTTGCTTGCCTTTTCAAGAATTAGTGTTGTATCTTCAATGTCTTTTTCGATTTTTGTTTTCTTTTCAGACATGTTTGTGAGTCTTGATTTTAATTCTTTGATTGTTGCTTCATGTCCAGCTCGAATTATTTTTAATTTCTGCTCAAGATTTAGCAGTTTTTCTTTTTCCTCTAAAAATGATTTTATTTTTATAGAATTCTGTTCAATTTTATTTGCAACACCATTTCTTTCTTGTTCAACTTTAGAATGTGAGAGTTTTGCATTGTTAAGCGAATTTGTAAGATTTTTTATTTTTTCATCTACTTTAAGTCTGTTTGTTGCTGCTTGTGATTGCTGTTTTAATACCTGATTAATTTCGGAATCAATCGAAAAAAGATCAGTGTTTGCAGTTTTTTTGGTTTCGTTAATAGAGTTTATTGATTCTTTTAGCTGTTGAATCTGTGCTTCAAGTTGAGATCTTTTTTCCTGTAAATTATTTAATTCTAATTCGATCTCAGGCAGTCGTGAATCTATTTGATCTAGTCGTCTTGTATTGGTTGCGATCTTACTGTTTGCTGATTCAAACTGATGCATAGCAGTACTAAGTTCAGAATCTATTGCGGCTTTTGCTACATTATACGCATTTACCTCTTCTAGGAACTTTAGTTTTTCTTCTTCAAGTCTTTTAATTTCATCTTTTAACTCTGTGCGTTGTTCTTCAAGTTTCTTTGTTTCTGAAAGAATCGCATTCAAGTTTCTCTCCTTTGAGATTTTTTGGGATTCAATATCTTTTAATTTATTTGAGGCCAGGATAGCTTGCAGTCGTTTAAGTTCTCGTTCTAAAAGATCATATCTTAGTTGATAGTTTCTTTCTTCTTCAAGCTCATCTATACGTTTTTTTATCTCATCCATTCTAGCAAGTGCAATTTCAAGTCGTCTGTCTGCCTCATCCAGTTGTTTTAATGCTTCTATCTTTTTTTCATCAAAATATGCCAATCCAATAATGTCTTCAATTATCTTTCGTCGCTCTTCGGCATTAAATTCTGAAATTCTAGTAATCGTACCCTGCTGTACTATGTTCAATTTGTGAATTCCAGCGTTTGCAACTTCTAATATGTCAAGAATATGGTTTCTTTGCATCTTTTTTTGATTTAGATAGTAGATGTTTTCTCCAGATTCATCCATTTCTCTTGTGATAGTTACTATGTTAGAATCAATAGGAATCTTCCTGTCAGTATTGTCAAAGTGGCAACTTACACGAGCTATCTTTGCACCATGATGGCTCCCGTCAACATCATGAAGTAGTGAACGTAATTTGTCAACTCTCATTATCTTTGGCGCATTCTCACCAAGTGTGAAAGATATAGCGTCAAGGATGTTGCTCTTTCCAGAGCCATTTGCTCCTGAAATAGCCACAAGGCCAGGTTCAAGATTAATAATGGTATTTTTATAACCAAATGATTTGAAGCCAAAGATCTCTACCTTACGAATATGAACCAATGTACTCGATGCTCTAAAAGACGAAATAACAGAATATTGACAAGTTTCCTTGACTAGGCTAACAAC
The DNA here is from genome assembly GCA_005877305.1 of Nitrososphaerota archaeon. Taxonomy (GTDB): domain Archaea; phylum Thermoproteota; class Nitrososphaeria; order Nitrososphaerales; family Nitrosopumilaceae; genus TA-20. The sequence goes on from VBPW01000018.1 coordinate 32,035, forward strand.
AATTACAATGTGAATTTAAATGAAAAAGATGTCATGGTTATCCCAAACGAGCAGAGTTAAGGGGCAAGCTACAATACAAGTAGAGTTTAATTTATCAAAATACATGACCATGAGAAGAAAACAGTTTACAGATTTTAGATAATTTTCCTTGTTACCTGTCTCTTTTTCCTTCTACAAATTCTCTAAATGCCGTTTTTGCCTCTGTATATGGCATCTGTATTGGAGGGTGTTTAAAACAATATGATGAGATGCTAGTCATTGGACCTATAAGTTTTCTATCAAGAGCAACTTTTAGGCCCCTAATTGCGTCAATCATAATACCTGCACTGTTATATGCATCAATTACTTTTAGTTTTAAATCAAGTTTGATTGGAATTTTCCCAAAATATTTTCCTTCAATGTTTATGTAACAAATTTTTTCATTATCAATAAATTCTACAAAGTCACTAGGACCTATTCTCATCGGAATGTCATAATCAGCCATTGCTTTTACGGCACTTGTTTTGCTTATTCTCTTATCTTCAAGTCTTTCTTCATCTAACATGTTATAAAAATCCATATCGCCTCCAATGTTAAGCTGATATGTACCATCAATAAGCACTCCTCTATCTACGAAAAGCTTTACCAAAGTCTTGTGAACTACGGTAGCTCCAAGTTGACTCATTACATCATCTCCTGCTACTGGGAGTTTTTTTTCTGCAAAGGCTTGTTGCCATTTTGGTTCAGATGCAATAAAAACTGGAATTGCGTTTAGAAAACCAATTCCTGCTTCAAGAGCTTGAGTAGCATAATATCTCACCGCATTGGTACTTCCAACAGGCAAATAGTTTACAAGCATTTCAGCCCCACTGTCTCGCAAGACATTTTTGACATCAATCTCAGAATCTTTTGATGGTGTTACAATTTGTCCCAAGTGCCTACCAATTCCATCAAGAGTTGGGCCTCGTTGTACTGTGACACCCATGTGAGGCACATCGGCTACAGTAATGGTGTTGTTTGGCTTTGCATAGATTGCCTCTGAAATATCTCTTCCAACCTTAGTATCACCAACATCAAATGCAGCAACAACCTCGATGTCACCAGGTTCATAGCTTGCAATATTATAGGCGGTTAGTCCTATAGTATCTTGAGGGTTTTTAGAATAATAATGAGCACCTTGTATAAGTGCAGAGGCACAATTTCCAATGCCTGCAATTGCTATTCGAATCTTTTTTCCCAAATTATATCGATAATTACGCAAATTATCCTATCATATTAATTACTTGTGTTTATCTCTCGACAATTTGCGTGCAGAAGATTTTATAACCCGATTTTGATCCGACGTTTGTGATAAAACCTGGCAGGCCAGTAAAAGACATTTCAATAAAAAAAGACGACAGCATTCTAAATATTTTTGATGAAATGTCAAAGTCCGGTGGATTTGAATCAAGAAATTTAGTTGAAGGCTTGGATATTCTTTCCTCTATGATTCAAGACAAAAAATGCCTAAAGTTTCTATCATTTGTTGGAGCCGTAACATCCACTGGTCTTCGTGGAATAATCACAGATATGATAAAAAACAAAATGTTTGACGTGGTAATTACAACATGTGGCGCTTTGGATCATGATATTGCCAGATACTTTTCTAAATATCTAGAAGGTTCGTTTACACTAGACGATAATGAACTTGCAGACCAACATATTCACAGACTAGGAAATGTACTTGTCCCTATGGAAAGTTATGGACCGCTAATTGAAGATAAAATGCAAGGATTTTTAGAAAAAACCTACAAAGATGGCAAGAAGGAAATGTCTACAGCTGATATCACAAGAATGATAGGAGAAAACCTTGGTGTGGGTTCCTTTCTTTATTGGGCTTACAAAAACAACATACCAGTAGTGGTCCCTGGGATGATGGACGGAGCAGTAGGCAGTCAAATTTGGCTTTTCACACAGAAACACCATGATTTTAAGCTAAACGTGTCTACAGACGGCGATCTTTTATCGGGATTGATATTCAAGGCAAAAAAATCTGGCGCCCTCATGATTGGTGGAGGCATATCAAAACACCATACCTTGTGGTGGAATCAATATAGAAATGGTCTAGATTATGCAGTTTATATCACAACTGCTCAAGAGTTTGATGGAAGTCTAAGTGGTGCACTGATAAGAGAAGCGATCTCATGGGGCAAAGTCACACAAAAAGCAAAACAGACTACAATTCATGCAGAGGCGACAACAATTTTGCCATTTCTTTATTTTGCCTTACTTTCCAAACTCAAATAGTGTAAATTTTTTTTTCATATACTTTCTCAAACCCTAACTTTGAGTAAAAATCTAAAAAACCATCTCTTTGATATGTTTCAAGCATAAGAAAATCTAAATTTCTTGATTTTACTTTATTTAATGCATAATTAATTAATAATTTAGCAAGACCTTTTTTCCTTTTTTCAGGTATAGTTCCAAGACAATACAATCCTAAAATTGAATTTTTTTCAAATAATGCCACACATGATGCATTATGCTCTTCATCTATCAGATATTCGACTTGTAAGGAAGAATCTCTCACAATGCGGTTTACTTCGTTCACCCAGTCATAACAATCATAGGATTTACAAAATATATCTGCCCATAGAAACGAGTCTTTTTTTCCTATTTGATGTACTAGAAAATTTTTGTTATCTGGAAGAGCAGATTTTTTTAGGACATATTGAGTGTCATAAAATTTAAAATTTTTTATTAAAAGTAATTCCTCAAGCTTCTGGTTATTTAAGGTGTAAACAAAAGGATGCATGTTGTTTTCATGAAAAATTTCAATCACATCATCAATCATTTTTTCACTCAAACAGGTAATGTTTGTAAGCTTGTCAAAAAACAAATCGTTGGGAAGATTAGCATTTATGAATAAAGTACCACATTCAAGCGCCTTCATTTTACTCCAAATTGCTGTAAATCCAAGATCATTTCCTTCTATTCTATCAATCATACAGACAAACCCAATACACCAATGATTTTTTCAAAATCTTGTAATCTTATGCTTTCACCTTGAAGAACTAGTGTACAGATTTTATCGATTATTTCAATGGCTTTTGGAGAATCAAAATCATCTTCAAATGACTTGAAAAATTCATTTATCAAATTAGAAATAACCTGAGATGTGTTATCAGAAGTTTTGTTTATAGTGTTGTAGATTTTTTCAAGTAATGATTTTTTATCTATGAGATCGTTTTCATTATAATCTATTTTGTCTCTATAATGTGTAGAGAAAATGTAAAGGCGTAGTAAATTCTGGCCATATTTTTCAGCTATCTCTCGTGAAAGAACCATGTTTCCAAGTGATTTTGACATTTTTTCACCATTGGAAAGTACAAGACCTACATGCATCCAAATCTTTACGGGATTTTCCCCGACGGTTAGTGCTTTGTATTGAGCAAAATGTGCTTCATGATGTGGGTACGCAAGTTCGTTGGCACCTCCATGAATGTCATAATGTGTACCAAAATTTTCAAAAGCTACCGTAGTATCTTGGATGTGCCACCATGGAACACCATCTCCAAAATCTCCTCCCCACGAAAATCCAAAATCTTCTGAGCAATTCCACAGCATAATATCCTCTTGATTTTTTTTATTGGGACCAATATCCATTCTATGCAGGTTTAGTTGTTTTCTCGATTGTTTAGAAATTGCTCCATAATCATTTACAGTTTTTGTGTCAAAATAGATATTTCCATTTGCAGAATACGCATTTTTGTTTTTCATTAAAAAAATGATATGTTGGATTATGTTTTTTACATAATCTGAAACATGGGCAAGCCTTGTGATAGTCGTTATGTTTAACAATTTTAGGTCTTTTATGAATTGGTCAGAATAGAACCGTGTTAAGGTTCTATAATCAGTATATTGTTCCAAGGCTTTGTTAAAGACATTCTGATTTATGTCAGTCATATTTACAAGAACATCTGTTTTGAAGCCTTTAGCTTGTAGAAATCTACACAGTAAATCATATGTAAGAAAAATTCTTGCGTGACCTAGATGGGTATAATCATATAGTGTAGGACCACAGATGAATATTTTTACGTCAGGTTTATCAAATGGCTCAAAATCTTCTTTCTTTAAAGAAAAGGTATTGAAAATCTTGAGCATTTTTGGACCTATCGTCCACCTTGCGTAAGAATTGGAGTCAGGGTTACTGTGGAACGTATTTTGGATATCCTTCTAATCTTGTGAGTTATGATGTTTTCCAAAGTTGCACTTAAATCACCTTGTAGTTTAACAAAGATGTCATAAACGCCATATGTGCCTCTTACTTCCTTTATTTCGGGAATTTTCATTAACTCACTTATGATATCTACTTCAGAGCCTAGGTCACAGTTTATGAGTATGTATAATGTTTCCACAAGAAAGGGTTCGTATTAACCAAATAAAACGATATCCATGATTTAAAAGGATGCAATGGTAAGTCAAGACGTTGGGTTCTGAGATAACTATAAGAGAAATCAAACCAATAAACATAGAGGACGGCTACCTGATAGACGGTTTCCCATATGCTGGATTAGCTAATGCAATTGCAACTGAATCTTTGACAAGTACAATAGATTTCGAATTAGCTGGAGTACTAGATTCAGATTTTTTTCCACCAATAAGTATAATCAAGGATGAGGTTCCTAATTTCCCAGCAAGAATATTTGTAAATAATATGCTCAAGATCGCAGTTTTCTCATCATATCTAACACCACATGAATCTCTTCATAGAGATGTAGCAAAAACAATGCTAAATTGGGCAAATCAGCATAAATGTTCTCTAATCCTTAGTAGTTCTCTAATCCTTAGTAGTTCTTTGATCAAACCAGGAAATGATAATAAATCCATTATGGGTGTAGGGAGCACAACTGAAGCTAAAAAGAAACTAAACGATGCAAATATACCTATTTTACGAGATGGTACGGTTCCTGGAATCCCAGGAATTTTATTAAATGAAGGAGCTTTATCAAAAACAAATGTAATTGTGCTTTTAGTGAAAGGGCAAGAACCTGGACCTGACTTTAGATCTGGCGCTGAAATTTGCATGGCATTATCCAAACTAGTGCCAGGAACGGCTTGCGATTTACCCACGCTTTTGCATGAAGCTGAAATAATAGAACAGAGTCTCAGGCAAACTGAAGAAGAAGCAACTCCTCTAAAGGATGCAATGTATGGATGACTTATCAAGAAAGAGAAATATCAAAAAATCAACTTGAGAAAATCCTTCAAACTCTTGATCTAGATGAGGGAATAAGAATAGAAAACAAATCTAACATGATCTTCCTTAATAGATCAGCAAAACGATACTGCATAAACATATCCATTCAGGGCAATGAGGAATTTTTTTACCGTGATAATGTAAGAGACGTTCTTGATTTTTTAAATGAAAAGATTGAACAGACATCCACAATATTTTCCTACTAAAGCTTAAATCAAAAATTAATGTCTAATTTAGAATGGTAACACTTGCAGAATTTGCTATAACAGTAATCACCATTTCAGTATCTGGAGTAATGTCACCAGGACCACTCTTTGCAGGTAATGTTGCCTACGGGTTAAAAGGAGGAATTAAAACTGGACTGAAAATGGCTTATGGTCATACTGTTGTTGAATTACCACTAGTAGGTCTACTTGGGATTGGCGCCATCTCTCTTACAACAGTACCTCAGTTTAGAGAAATTATAGCAATTCTTGGTGCACTTAGCCTTTTTGTTTTTGCAGGAATTCAAATAAAATCAACTATAAACAAACCATCAACTATTTTTGAAGGAAAACATGGGCCCTTTCTTGCTGGAATAATTCTAAGTGGATTAAATCCATTTTTTCTCATATGGTGGTTTACAATTGGGTTCAAGTTAATTTCAGATGCGTTAATCCTTTATTCCTTACTAGGAATTGGCATCATGTTTGCATTTCATATATGGATGGATTATGCATGGCTTTGTTCAGTTGCCTTCTTGTCATCAAAGGGCAAGAAGATAATTTCAAACAAGAACTATAAAATTTTCATGATTGCAATTAGCAGCATTTTGGTATATTTTGGAATTATTTTTCTTTTACATGCAGAACATTAGCCACAATCAAGAATTTCCATTTCTATTCCACATTTGTTGTTTAGTTGAATTATTCTATTGTTGATATCATCACAAAGTTCTGGGTCCTTTGTTATTTCATATTTTTTCATATCATTTAGAACATCAATTTGTTTTATAGGACATTTGTCTGTGACCTCAAAACCATACAAAATTACAATTGCAGCAATTCCTACTAAACCAATGACTAGCGCGCGTTTGACAAAAGTGGTTATCATGTTATGGACGGGAAACATCAACTTCAATTGTGGAAACGTTTCGTTCTTTACCATCTTGGGATGTCATCCTTTCTGAAAATATCCTAACTCCACTGACTTTGTACCCTACCGCGTTTAGTCTTTTAACTATCATTTGTGAAACATCAACAGCAGTAGTGATACTTTTCCCACGAGCTTTGATAGTTACGACTGGTTCGTTTGATAGAAGAGTAAGCGTAGCATTAACATAAGTCATAATTGGCTTTTTGCCAATGAAAATTATGTTTGGAGGACGGCTCACAAACGCCTCTCACGTAGTGTTTTATTTAATGGTTAACATTCTCTTTATCTATAAATTTCTGAAGAATATTTTCAATGTCTTCTGTGGAAGACGATTTTTTTACGGTTTCAACAATTTCTTTATCTTCAATTTCATAACAATTTAGTAATTCATTTTGATCTTTAAAAAAAAGCATTATCTTGTCTTGGAATATGCAATAATACAGCTTTTCAATCTCCATTAATTCTGGTTTAAGTTTAACACCTTCGGGTTCTGCAACAACAGGATAATCCATGGCATTATAACCCTTATAATATATTTAGACGGTTGTTTTTCGATAGTGTAATAAGCATTTTTCCACTCAAAGTAAACACATGGAAAAACGAATTGTATTTCATATAGATTTTGATTATTTCTTTGCTCAATGTGCTGACAGAGGTGGCGATAGCGGTGCAATAGCTACTGCTAATTACATTGCAAGAAACTATGGAGTAAAATCTGGCATGCCTATAAAGTTTGCTAAAAAAAGATTAATAGCACATGATGCAGTTTTTTTGCCGACAGATTTTGAATACTATTCAGAAATTTCACAAAAGGCAATGAGTACGATACAAGAATTTGCTGACATTTTTGAATATGTGGGAAGGGACGAGGCATATCTTGATGTTTCAAAGAGAACAGAAGGAGATTTTGATAAAGCCTCACATTTGGCACAGCAGTTAAAAAATGCTGTCAGAAATTCAACAAAACTTTCTTGCACTGTAGGAGTATCATCAAACAAATTAGTATCAAAAATTGCCTCAAATTTTAAAAAACCTGATGGCTTAACCATAGTTCCACCAGATAGAATCGAAAGTTTTTTGGATCCACTACCAATTAGAACAATTCCAGGAATTGGTAAAAAGACAGAAGAAAAGTTTTCAGAGATGGGTCTTGAAACTATTTCTCAGTTAAAAAAATTGGATGTTTTTTCGCTTAATAGTCTGTTTGGCAGAAAAATTGGCACCTACATTTACAATGCCGCAAGAGGCATAGATGATGAACCAGTTTCCCCAAGACAAGAAGCAACACAATACAGCAGAATAACCACATTAAAAGAAGATTCAAAAGATTATAATTTCTTGGCAAAAGATTTGGAAAAACTTTGTGAAGAAATTCATTCGTCAATTATGGAAGACAATATTATTTTCAAATCAATTGGAATACAACTTGTACAATCAGATCTTTCAAACAAAACTAAATCTAGGACTCTAAAGAATCCAACCTCTAGTCTTGACGAACTCAAAAAGACCACTATGCAACTTCTTAGGGAAGCCTTGGAAGACCAAAAACTTTTGATACGAAGAATAGGTGTCAGAGTATCTGATCTTTCTAAAGTCTCTGGTCAGGATAATATAACTAGATATTTCTAGGATATCCCTACATGTGACGCCAATCTTTTGTGTTCTTCAGGTGTAATCCATTCTACAAATAGATAATCCAAAATTTCTTTCTTATTCATACCAAGGTTTTTTGCTTCCCTTACTGCTATCTCATATGCTTCAATCTCTGTTGGCCTATCAACATATGCAAATGATTTGTCATATAGATCAAGGCCTTTTCTTTGTTGCATTACATGTACAAGTTCATGAATAATATCAAGATACAAAATTTTTGAATCAGAATTTTTTAAATGTTCTAACCCTATTATGATTGATGCATCATCATTTTTCACATACATGTAATGATCACTTTCTTCAACAATTACTCTAGTTTTAGAAAAGACATCATCAAGTTCTTTTTTTGTTTTGAAAACTTTACTTAGAATAGGTACTTCTATCAAGCCATCAAAAATTTCAGCAAGACTGTAAGAACCAGGAGTGACGTTTCTATTTATTTTTATCATTTTCTTGTTTTGTTATCTCAAGTTTTTTGAGACGTCTTGTTTCTATATATGTCACAACTAGTAAGAAAATAAACAACCATGGTAGGAACATAACTTCTCCAGCAACAGAATGAAATGATTCAAAGTCACTAACATTTGTAGATACCTTTAGTACAAAAAGGGACAAAGAAAATATTCTAATCACGTTTACTCCAATTGTACCTATAACACCAAGAACAAAGTACATTGCTTTTCGTTTTGGTGGAATATTCATTTTTAATAAAAATGCCATCATCACAAGTGAATAAATTATAATGCTATGCACTCCAGCAGATGGCCAGAAAACTTGTAGAGCAAACGGTCCATGAGAGCCACTAAGAAACATGATGTTACTGTGTGCGGTTGCTATTCCCAGATGAAGAGCAGTAATCAAATAGGCATTAAATTTCACCAAGTATGGAACGACATATTGTAGTGGTCCCAAGGTATCATAAGGAAAAAAAGCATCAAGTGATAAAATTATAGCAGTACCAACTGTGTATATTGGACCTGCTGGCGATATTCTTATCCATCTTTTTCCAAACAAAATTGTCATGGATGCAACAAAGAAAATTGCCATAACAATAAAGTCCCACATCCATGTCCAAGAGTAGATTAACTGAACATGATAGTTTGGCGCAATAGAAATCAGGTAATTTCGCAGTCCAACTTCTAGACTTGTAAGATAGATGATTGTAATTGCTGCAAGAGAAATAATTGCTATTAATCTTTTTTTTGGAATTACTAGCTTCAGACCTACAAGTTCGGCTGCAATAAATGCCATTGCAAAAAGAAATCCTCCTCTGCCTTGGTTCCAGCTCAAACTAAACGAGTCTGGAAAAGCAGCTAAAGCAAACATTGTGGGGCTTGCAATTAGTAAAATTGCAATGATCACACTTTTGTTCTGCATTAAATAAGTAGCAATTTGTGGTAAATAAAAACTCTAGCAACTAGAAAAAGTCTGAGATCGATTTTTGTTTTCTTGCCTTTTGTAAATTACTTTTTGCAAGCCACTCTTTTTTATCAATACTCAATCGTTTGCAGGCTACGTCAAGACCTTCCTCAAAACTTGAAACTAAAGTTGGTTTTTGTTTTAACGCCATTCTTATTCCCTCTCGCACTTGCCATACCCCTACCGGAACGGCATATTCAGGCCTTATCTCTCGCAGTACTAAAGATGCTGCCTGTACTTTGTTTTTAAAAAGATATTCTGCAACGCCAAGCCTTGAAGCAAAATGAGCCCCTGCTGTAACGGGATAATGATCAAGGCCCCTGCCATCCTCAAAGTCAGAACCAAATCCAATGTTTCCTTGTTGATCATACCAAGCTTCTTGCATCTCAAACATCCATCTACTTGGAAAAATTATCACAGAAAAAAAGTTTCCCATGTGATTAAAAGAAAACACTTCATAACTATCAATTATATCAAACTGCATTATTTCTGAGATTAGAGATTTTGATATTATATCGTCTGTAGCAGTTATACTCCACCTAGTGGGAACTAGTTTTCTATTTTTACCAAACATTCCTATGCTAAAACATTTTTGAATTCTTGTTATTTCGATTCCTTTATTGTAAAGCTCCAAAACAGAATCTTGGGCCAACAAATCTTTATCATAGAAAATTTTTTGTATGTTTTTATCAGAGGTAGAATTGGAAAATTTAGCACTCTTGACTTCACCTAATGGTCCAAAAGGTGGGCTTTCTCCATCAATTGATGTCACAGGAATAGTGTTTTTTAAAAATTCAATGTCAGAATCTATGGGTCTTGACGCCATTGCTACTTCTTGTAGACTTTCAATGTATTTTCCATCTGGATTTGAAACTGGAATGTTCTTTATTCCTCTTACCAAGCTTAGTCGATAGTTTACAATTTCTTCTAGGCTTTTGCCCAGCCAGGCTTCTGGAGAGTCAAGTATCGTGGTCTCTCCGTGTATTGGAGGCAGCATTGGACCTACCGAAACCTTTGGATAACCGTAAGAGCCCACAAACACAGAAGGTGGACTAGAGCCACTTATAAAATTAGAAGAAAAAAGATTACCATATCGCGATAAATATTCCCTCCAGTTTGATTCAATTGCCCTGCGAATATCCCCTGCTGTTCGTGGCACGATGATATGAGACGGGGTCTATCTATTAATATTTCATTATTCATCCAAGCTAGCTTAAAATCAGATTCAAGTGTTCATCCAAAAAGCTAAAGTTAGAGATTGCTCTGTATTTGCTATACACTAATACTCTTAATCGATTTAGTGTTATAGTTATGCTGATGGGTTCGTTTCCCACCAATCAACATTAGAAAAACTTCAACTAGTTACCAAATCTAGTAAAGATCCTTCATACTATATCATTACAGAAAAGGGTCGAGACTTTTTGAAACAGTATAATGGATTTATTAAAATGATAGAATTCCATGCTTGATTTTTTTGATTAGACAAAATTTGGTTTGTATTAGTTAGAACGATCCCAAAGCTGCAAGAGAATTTTTCTAGATCGTTTGTGATCTCACTTTTTCAAATAGTATCAATATCTAACAGTTTTTTTAAATGGTTCTAAAGATGTTTTTTGTTTATAGTTTTCTATTTCATGTCCACTATTCGTTCTTAAGACTTGGTTTTGTGTAAACTTGATTTTAACAGTAACATTGCCCTTGTCTATATTGATCTTTATGCTATCAAGTACAGAGACATACTGTCTAACAATTTTATTGCCACCAACTCGCATCATTCCAATTGGAATTAGAAAATTTTTTTCTATTAATGAATTGATTTTTCTATAACCTGAAGTTTGTGGGATTTTACAAACATCTTCTATTTCCCTTATGGTCCTTGGTGTATTTATGGTAACATCTAGAATTTTTTTCTTATCTTCGTCTGCACAGGTTTCTAAGAGTAATTTAGCAAGTGATTTTTCTTTTATTGTTATCCATCCAGAATCACTAATACCATTATTTTTGGTAGACTTGTTAGGATAATACCATAAATTACACAAGCTTTGTAAACTGTCAACATCTGTAGTAAGATCACTATCTAGAGGATCTGATATCTTATGCTTGTGATTAGGATCTGTATCTAATTCCATGTTTTCAATTTTTTTTCAAAGTTTAAAAATCCCATCTACCAAATGTGGAAATGACAAACATTAACATTGATTTAATTCAAAATTCTAAATTACTTGCAACTAGTTTTAGAAAATTTTTTCATTATTTTTTAAAGCCAGTTTGTGCCCAAGGTTTAATTCAAGTTTCATATCTGAAATGATATTACAGATGGCAGACTCGGAATCCTTTGGAATTAAAAACGGATATGGCAATCAAGCGGTACAATGGATGAACGATGAAGCAAAAAAATTAGACTGGAAATTTGAAGCAAGGCTTTATGGTTATGAAATTACCACAAAAAATTTTGGTTCCTTTGAGATGTATTCATGGATTGGTGACCCCAAGACTGCAAGAGATTTGGTAATAAGAGCAAGCAAGAGATTCAAGATCAAAGTTATTGAAGGAGGTTACAAATCAAGACAACTAATTCTAAAACTTGAGCGAAGCGAGTATGGCA